>JAWKLL010000002.1:0-228480 GCA_041392765.1 Saprospiraceae bacterium | reverse complement strand
CATCCGTCTCGTGGTGAGCCAACGATTGCAAGGCACCCTCTAAATTTTGCACCAAATGGAACTGCTCCGGCGCGATGGCCTGGTCTTTGCTGGTAGCATCTACAATCGCCATCAAATGCGAGCCAGAACCAAATCTGCTGATGGCGTATCTTTTGTCGTAAATATCTAAGTGGTTGTTCAGCGGGTTGTCCGCAGCTGTGTGAATACCCCATATAAGGGGTGAAATAACATAGTTACTGACAATTTTAGCTGGGTTGCCATTAACAATATCCAACACAATGCCTTCTGTAAGCAAGATACACACATCTACCTCCCCGTTTCTAAGTGCTTGGGTCATCTGTCCTGTCCCTCCTTTATAGGTAGTCCACGCTATATCAATGCCTCTTGATTGAAAATCGCCACGTTCGTGCGCTAAATGTATAGGCAGGTTGAAGTGTTCGGGTACTCCTCCTATCCGAATGGTGGGTAACTGCATACTGTCAATTTTAATATCATTGCACAACGACTATTTGTGAAACACGCGCCGTGTTATTTGTTAGGTGCAAGATATAACTCCCTGCCTGAAAATCTGAAATCGGGATTGTGAAATTTTTCAATTCGGTCTCTAAAGACCATTTTCCAATTTCATGCCCCCACAAATCATAAAGACTGAGCTTTGTTTCCTCCTCAATCCCTTCTGGAAAAAATATATGTAGGGATTGCCCCCAACGAACTGGGTTAGGTTGGATTGTCCAACTGATAGCCTCCGATCTCACCACTTGGACAATATCGCTGTAAGCAAAACTCCCATCAGCATCCCATTGCCGAATCCGGTATGCAGCAGTCCCCTCCAATGGCTGTTTGTCGATAAAGTTGTAGTGATGGGGTGTTCCATTCATACCCTTGGCTTCTACCCAACCAATAGTGTAGAAAACCTGATCTTCCCCCATGCGTTCTACCTCGTAGTGGCTGGTATTGTATTCATCCATTGTTTTCCACGCTATCGCCACGTCATCTTGTTGGGAAGTTGCTGATACAGAAAGCCATGTAACGGGCAGGAAAGCACATCCTGGATCCACCTCTGCCGTCACGGGCACTCGTTGCGCACAGCCTTCGGTTGTGATAAGCCAATCGTGTAGTGCTTGAAACCAACCAACTTGTTCCGATTGCGTGAAGGTGACATAAGAACCGTATTGTAGTGGGTAGCTAACACTGCCGCTCCAACTGTTGTTTTTTACAGCAGTTGTAACATTAAAAGTATAATCGTTGCCCGGTGTTAGCTCAATGCCATTACCAGTAAACACCAATCGATATTGCCCCATTAGACTACCATACGGCCCCGGATGCTGAATATTGAAAGACTGACTTCCGCCAGGTACTAAATCACCTTGTGCATCCCTTACCTCAATATTAAAGGGGTGGTTATATCCATAAATCAATGGAAATACGGTCACTTCTTTCCAAGTAAACGCGGTGTGTACATCAAAGGTCATTACGTTGCTATAGTTGGTATTAGTCAGTGTACCAAGACCATTACCGCTTACAGGCAAACCAATGCTGGCAGTGCCGGCCCCTTCACCGCTTTGTACATAGTAGGTAGTAGTTTGCGAAAGAGTGGGTGTCGTATAATCGAGACCTGTGTTTATTAAATTACCTCCTTGGGCAGCATCGTACCAAGTGTAGTCAACCAAAGGGTCTGTATTGGTAATAGCTAGCAATGCTTGTTCGCCACTTCCTATACATGCATCCTGCGGTATAGGCAAGTCAGAGTCAACCTCGTGCTGCGCTTCTTCTTCACAGATACCCCAAGTAACAGATGTACTGTAGATGCCATCTTCCGTTATATTAGTGAGTGTCGTAGCTGTAGCCCCAGCAATTATTTGGCCATCTTTATACCACTGCCAGTTGGCATTCACATCGTACTCCGCATCATTTGCCACCTGTACCGTTAGTGGTGATTCTTCGCATAGGCTGGCCGCTCCACTCAGCTGTGGTACATCAAGCATCGTTGCTACCACCACCTCATCCGATCGAATGCAACCATCCGCAGTACGGGTTACTTCGTAGGTGCCAGGTGTATGAACTATCCAATTTACAGCATTCGGGTCATTACTGACAAGCGTGTTACCGGTGCTAATGTTGACCCAAGTGTAAACAACCCCTGTTCCCGTAGTTGTATTGCTTTGCAACTGTAGCGGAAGTTTGCAACACAGAGCATCAATATCTACACCTAGATCAGGGGTTTCGCAACCGCTCAAAAATAAGGCTTCATAGTTGTGGGCAAATTCTAAGGTATTATCGTTGCAAACATTGTAATGATCATAATTCAACGCCCAAGTCATCATGCCGCCCAATTGAGGATAAGTACCCTGCTAAGGTATAAGCACCGGTTTGGGACCACTCCCCATAAGGTAGTTGATCGATGCAGCTACGTCTTGGACGCTCATGTATCCGCTATAGATATCGTAATTACAAGCAGGTAGCCCTACTCCCACTTTGCTAGCAGGTAAGCCAGCAAAGCTGCCTTCGGCTGCACCAGGCACAGGAAAACCCTGTATCATTTTTTCTATCTGAGAAATAAGAAAATCAGGCGTTCCCACATTGTAATCAGTGCCGCCCAGTGCATACATGGAGCCACTGTTATAAATCTGTGGATACACCAAATCGAGGTCGTTTCTAAATGCTTCGATCAGTGGTAAATAACTACCCCACGCACCGGTATAGTTGGATTGCCCCCCTACACAATTAGCTGTTTCGGGTGCCATACCCAAAAACATATCCTTACTAAAAAACGCCAAATAGTCCACCTGCAATTGTTCAATAGCATCTATTAAATGGATTACATTGGCATCTACTGGGTTTAAAATCGAGGAGCCATTGGTCACAGATAATGACCCTTCAATATCAATATCAATACCATCAAATCCATAGTATTGAAGCATGGTGTTCATACTGGAAACAAAAACATCTCGTTCGTTTGTGTTGTGTAAAACAACACTAGTGCCACCGCCCCCAATAGAAATATTCACGATATGGCCTGCCGCTTGAAGCGTTTGTATTTTGGCACGAAAAGAGGAGGGCGTATCCCCACAGCAAGGCGTAAAAGTCATCTGGTAAGTACTACCTGATACAGGTACAGCAAACGAGATATTTACCACATCATACAAAGGGTTTATTTGATCGAGTGAAAGGTAATTGGTGCCGCCCCAGTTTTGCCAATAACCCACTAAATGCTGAGCGTATAGCGTGATGCCAAACAATAAAAAAAAGGCCGCTGCCGATATCGTTTTTTTCATGTGATTATGATTTTACAATAGAGGTTATGTACGGGGAATTTGACGGAAATAAACTGTTCAACTTTTCTGAAAGATGCGCTAAAATCACTTGTATATTCGGTTGTCTAGAAGATATTTATACACTTCATCTGGCACCAAATACTGCACCGATTTGCCTGCTTTGATACAATCCCGTATGTAAGAAGCAGAGATTTGCATCAAAGGAGCTTCCCAAATATGAACATTCGGGTGTTGAGCCAGCGTGCCGGGTTCAAATAATGGACGGAGATAAACGTACAGTTGGTAATCACGCAAGATTAACTCGTGGTTTTTCCATTTGTGAAGGGTGGCTAAATTGTCGCTACCCATGATGAGGGCAAAGCTACGTTCGGGGTGTTTTTCTCTCAAATAGGTCAGGGTATCTATGGTGTATGAGGGCTTGGGGAGATCGAACTCGATATCCGAAGCCCGTAAATGAAGGTTATCCCCAATAGCTAAGCGTACCAAATGCAGTCGGTCGTAATCTTTGGCTAATGTTTTCTTGTCCTTCAATGGGTTCTGGGGACTGACAATCAACCACACTTCATCAAGGTCGGTGTGTGTAGCCATATAATTGGCAATGATCATGTGCCCGGTATGTACAGGATTGAAAGAACCAAAAAATAAACCTGTTTTTCGCATGACTCAGTTTTTCTCTTCGGTTGGCTGCGCTGGCATCAGAATGGTTTCTTCTGTATGAGTGCTACCTTCCTGCGGGAGTGCGTCCACCCACCATTTATGATCGATAGCTACCAAACGATAGGTATTTTCGTATTCTTCAAACCCGTCGTATTCCAAACACTGGCACAGCACGGTATCAATAGCACCCGATACCGTCGTTTGGCAATTCACCTTTCTGATGGCTACCACTACAGAATCAGGCGAGGCATCAGCCGCCTCCATCACTTCACGAAGTGCTGACAGGTAGGCCCGCCCGGCGGGTGTACACAATGAGGCGGCATTATCTAACTGCCCCGTCGTAACGAAATGGATATACTCCTGTACTACCGTTTCGGGGGCAGCATCTTTGGCCTGACAGGCAATTAGCAAACTTGTTGCCCACAAGCACCCTGCAAACAAAAGGATAGGAGATAGTGACCGCACGGTTAGTTACCCATCATTACAGGCATTACTAACATCAGTATTTCCTCGTCT
Organism: Saprospiraceae bacterium; assembly: GCA_041392765.1. Taxonomy (GTDB): domain Bacteria; phylum Bacteroidota; class Bacteroidia; order Chitinophagales; family Saprospiraceae; genus Lewinella. Next base: position 224,032 of record JAWKLL010000002.1, on the reverse strand, counting down.
TGGCTTTCATCCGAGGGCAGTAAAATACCTGCACGAGTGGGTGAACTCATCTCAAGGCGCACCTCATCCGATTCCAATATACCCAGCATTTCTGCCAAAAATTTGGCATTAAAGCCAATAGAAAGCGGTTCGCCATCGTAGGAGCAAGTGAGCTGTTCAGTGGCTTCATTGGAAAAATCCAAGTCTTGGGCTGATACGTTCAGGCTACCATCACTGATATTGAGGAGTACTTGGTTGGTAGTCTTATTAGCATAAATGGCGATACGCTTCAGTGAGTTCTGGAAATCCGAACGCGATACCGACAACACATTGGGATTATCGACAGGAATAACCGCGTTGTAATCAGGATAGCGGGCATCAATCAACCGACACACAAGGTTAGTATCTCCAAAGCTGAAAAATGCGTTGGCTTTATTAAACGACATTTTTACCTCTCCGCCATCAGGTAAAGCACTTTTCAAGAGGTTCAATGCTTTTTTGGGTACAATAAAGCTGGTGGATACATCGCTGGACACATCGCTAAAGGCATATTTCACCAGTTTATGGGCATCAGTAGCGACCAATACAACCTTATTGAAATCCACTTGAAAATACACTCCCGTCATAGCGGGGCGCAACTCATCCGAACTGGTGGCGAATATGGTATTGCCAATACCGCGAAGCAGGGAACGTGAAGCAACCGTGACGGTATCGACTTCGTCCGCTTCTGGCAGTGCGGGGAAGTCGTCTCCGTTTTCACCCGCCAGTTTGTATTTTCCGTAAGCAGAAGTAATTTCTATCCCGAAATTATCATCGTTCACCGAAAAAGTGACAGGCTGCTGGGGCAATGCCTTGAGGGTTTCCAGCAATATTTTTGCGGGTACCGCCACACTGCCGTCTTTGTCAGCCATTACCTCAATGGAAGTCGTGATGGAGGATTCCAAATCGGAAGCAGTGATCTGCAACGTGTTATTGTTGATAGTAAACAAGAAGTCCTCCAATATAGGCAATACCGGATTGGAACTAATTGCACCACTCGCTATGGTGAGGCGCTTTAATAAGTCGGAAGAAGATACACTGAATTTCATACGTTCTATTTTTTTCCCTAGACTAGGGTATAGTGCAGCTACAAAAGTAGCATTTTCTCGGTTTATTCTCCAACGCAAGATATAAACATTATGTGGATAACCTTGTTTTTTGGTACTTTTGGGTTTTTATTTCCATGAAGAAAAAGGTATTACCATCTCCGCCGGCTATTCGCCCCATTAGGCACATCCCATTTCCCGAAGTGGAGCAGGTGAAATTGTCCAATGGCTTGGTTTGCTACCATACCAATATGGGCACCCAAGAACTCATGCGTATAGAATATGTAGCGTGGGCAGGCAGGCCGTACGAACGGCATCCTTTAGTGGCAAGAGCCACGGCTTCTTTGCTGAAAGAAGGCACCCTACACCGCAGCGGTGCCGAGATAGCCGAGCATTTTGATTACTATGGTGCCAGCATGCACAGCTCCTTTCAGTTGGATACAGGCAACTTATCGCTTTATTCGCTCAATAAGCACCTGCCGGCTGTGCTGCCCATGTTTATAGAGGTGCTTTGTGAACCTGCCTACCACGATGCTGACCTACAGGCTTATATACGGCGCAAGCAGCATAGTATGTTGGAAGACCTGAGCAAGGCAGATGTTCTGGCGTATCGCCAAATAACGGCGGCCTTTTTCGGTGAAGAGCACCCTTATGGCTACAACTCCACTGCGGCGGCTTACCAACTACTCAACACTGATTGGCTCAAGGAGCACCATCGTCGCTGTTTTCATGCCCAGAATGGTTTTGTGCTCATCAGTGGCCGGTTCGATGATGCTACCTTAGAACAGGTTCACACGGCACTACTGCGTATTCCGCCAGGCAGCCCCGTTGAACCCGTGGATATGCAAATCAGTGCCTCCACTCCTGAATATATCCATATCCCCCATGCTCATGCCTTGCAATCTGCTATTCGCATGGGGCAGCCCTTTTTCCACGTACCCACCCGGATGCGAATGGATTTTACGTATTAGCGACCCTCCTTGGCGGATATTTTGGCAGCCGCCTGATGGCCAACGTGCGCGAAGACAAAGGGTTTACCTACAATATTTCTGCTGCTTATGACAGCCAGCGATTTCACGGCGCACTTCAGATTGATACAGAAGTAAGTCCTGAACACGTGGATGCGACCCTTTCAGAAATACGCCAAGAATTGCTGCGCCTTTGCGAAGAACCCGTTCCGGAAGAGGAGCTTACTATGGTACAAAACTATCTCATGGGGTCTTATCTTTCCATGGTGGACGGCCTTTCAATTGGGCAGAAACTATGCGTACGTTATTGGTAGAGCAGTTGCCCCCGCAGCGTTGCAAGCACTTATTACCACCACACTGGAAATGACACCCCAGCGATTACAACAACTGGCACAAGCCTACTTAAAGCCCGATGATATGTGGACAGTTGTGTGTGGCACCAACAAAGCCATAAAGCGGTCTTCTATATTATGGTTATGAACAGAGGTACAAGAGTATGTCTAAAATTTCCTCAATGGACTGTCCCAATAGCTATCGGGAGCAAATTTCATCCTGTCCTGCGTTAACAACGATATCCATTTCCCCAAATCTTCCCTATCTTGCCTACCGTAAATAAACGCCATGTCGGAACTAGCTGAAAAATTGATTGCAGAGAATATTGCTAAGGGACGGGAAAAAAATAAGTGATCCCATTTTTGGCTTGGCTTTATGCACTAAGTATGGAAAAAAACGGGATCAGTTATTTTCGTCAAATTACTAAGGCGCAAAGAACCCTACACTTCCTCCTACCCAGGTTTTGCCTTTGTTGTAGCGCACACCTACCATTTCACCCTTACTCAAGCGAATTAGGTTATTGACGAGATATGGGCGAGGCGCATCCTTGTCCCAAAGCAGCATCATGCGTATTTCGGCCTTGGCGGGGCCGTCGGGGGTAGTCACGACGGGGGCATATTGCACCTTTTTTTGAAGGATATAATGATCTCGTTGTTGAACAGCATCCAAGTCAGCGACGGTAGGATGGAGGATGACCCCCGCTCCTGCAAAAGAGTAGAGAGGCTTGAGGACATACTCCTCTAAATTGGCTGGCCATTGAGTTAAATCACTCAGCCGTATTGCTTCGGGGGAGTATGGACTGTTAATAAATGGAAGGGTATGCTTGCTGATGCGGAAAAACCAGTTGGGATGGCCAACCCATTCCACCTCCACATCGTCGGTGAGATTGAATTGGCGAGGTAGGTCATTGCGTTGAAGCAATTCATCAAAAATAACGCGGTTGAATATGCGCTGAATCGGTATTTTTCTGCCTTCTTTTTCGTAGTAAAGATGCCGCCCCTCCTTAATTACCTTGCTGATACAGACAAACTCAATACCCAGCCACTTTTTAGCCACATAAAAGTCAATGGCCGTTACCTGTTTTTCTGGCTCTATTTCCAATAAGATGACGTTTTCTGGGGGTATATCCCCTAAGATAGATAGTCGCAGCTTTTCTTTATAAGCAGCTGTATTCAAGCCGCCGAATCGGTGTACAAAGTCAGCTGGTATATCGAAATACATACGGTAGGCAGTAGCAACGGCTTCCTGAAAAAAATACAAAGAAGGAAAACCCTGCGCTTCAATTAGTTGTGGAATAATGGAACCATCGGCTGCTTCGCATAACCCAAAATCCATTTGCAAGAAAGTGGTATGTACTGTCTCGTTTGGGACAACTTGCCCGGGTAATAAAGCAGGTGCTGACATTTCCTTGAAATCGGGCCGAGTGATCACGTTGATGATATCTTCGCAAGCCTGAAAGAGGTGGTCGCGGAGTTTATTGTCAATAAAAACGGGTGTTTCCGCAATCCGAAAAGGAGGGCGGTGGCCAAAGGTATGGGCGATATCATCCACCATAGCCTCGTAGGTGGCGGTATCGAATGTTTGATTGAATTGTTGACGTAGGTCTGTTATCATCCGATTTTTTCATTTACAGTAATGCACAAGCTACAACCAATAAACCCTGCTGGGAATAATCCACCGTAATGTTAAAAAAAATGCTGCATCTTTGTATCTAACAGTACTTTAAAAATTTTTTCTGTGGATCAGGAAGGCACATTACAATTAGTAGCTTCGGCCATTTCTAAGGACTTGGAAGTGGACGCTTTTGGTGAAAATATTTCGGAAGAAGAACTGTTTCGGCTGCTGTCTAACCATGTAGCTTGGTTGGTGGAAAACCGTTTGGAGTGGCTGCTAAGTCTCATGTACCGCATGGATATAGACGAGCGCAAGGTGGAGGCGGCGCTATCGCCTTTTGCCGTAGCACCCGCCAATGAAGCGTTAGCTCAACTAATTATGGAGCGGCAACAGCAGCGCGTACGCACCAAACAACAATACCGTCCTGCCGATCTGGGGGAGGAGTGGGAATGGTAATGTTTCACTACAACTCGTGAGTGCTTTTTGAAAAAGCTCAGTATTTTTTTTCTGTGCAACTTTCCAATAATGGCACTACCTTTGCCAGCAAAATTTTTCGATATGAATTTTCGCCTTTTTACGACTGTATTTTTAGCAATGGGCGCGTTGTCGCTTTTTATAAGTGCTTGTGGTGGCGCAAACAGTACCGCCTCTACTAATGAACAAACGGGTACTGAAGCCCCTAAGACGGTGGGTAATATCGTTTTTATCCGTTTGGATAGCCTTACCAACCAATACACAGCATTCAAAGAAAAGCAGACGGCTTTGGAAAACAAGGCTGCTGAAGCCGAAAAAGCGCAAAATGACCGCGTTAATGCTTTCCAGCGTGATGTGCAGAGTTTTCAACGCCGTGCCAATTCTGGCCAAATGGCACCTAAAGATATTGGTACTGAGCAAGAACGTTTGGCTGGCCGCGAACAAGCTATTATGCAAGATGTGGAACAAAAACGTCAGGAGCTACAGCTAGAGCAACTCAAACTAATGAGCGAATATGAGGAAAATTTGAAGAAAGTGTTAGACGAAGTGCAAGCAGAGTTCCAATACGACTATATCCTGAGCTACGGTGCAGGAACAGGCGTTTTAATGGCCAACGATAAGCTCGACATTACGAATGAAGTGGCTAAGCGGATCAACCTCATTCCTATGGATGGGGTCTTTAATGAAATGGAGGCCGACTCTACCGCTGTAGGCGGCAAATAAGGAGTTCCTTTTTGTCAGAGAAACATCAACAGGTTCATTCGGGCATATCTACCTCGGATGAACCTGTTGCTTTTGTAAGCCACAAGTAACAACACGATGCCAGTACAACTACACATACACGATAAGCCCTTGGAGGTAGCTCATCGTTTCACAACTTACCTGCTGGAGACAATGGCAGGCAAAGACCATTTCACTATGGCGCTATCGGGTGGTAGCACCCCTCAAGTTTTATTCCAATTATGGGCCACGCAGTATCGGCATGACTTCAACTGGTCGGCGCTGCATCTTTATTGGGGTGACGAAAGATGCGTGCCGCCATCTGATCCACAAAGCAACTATGGTGTATGCCGATCATTATTGTTAGATCATGTGGCTATACCTCCAGAAAATATTCATCGCATACATGGGGAGTCACACCCGGCGGAGGAAGCCGCCCGCTATTGCCATACCATTTGGGATACCATCAGTATGGAAGGAGATTATCCCGCTTTTGACTTAGTCATGTTGGGTATGGGAGACGATGGGCACACCGCTTCCATTTTTCCTCACCAGTTGCCCTTATTCAACGATAGTAGATTGGCCGTGGTGGCCACTCACCCCGTTTCGGGTCAACAACGCATTAGTCTTACGGGGACCCTTATCAATAATGCACACGAGGTAGCGTTCTTAGTCACAGGCAGCAACAAGCACGCCAAACTGAGAGAAATCTTGGACAAAAAACCTGCTGCTCAGGCTTATCCTGCCTTCTATGTACAGCCCGACACAGGAGCGTTGCACTGGTTCATGGATCAAGCAGCGTGGAAGGGATCGGACGAAGAATAGATTCCAGGTATCGGACAATTTTGAGTTGTTCGGCATCTGCCTTTACGCGCCTTAGTATTTTGACGGAGATAGATTCAGCATTTTAGGGAAGCCAAAAAGGGTAAGTGTTTTTCAAATGAACCACTTGTTCAACCTTTTTTAGCTTCCTGATTCTGCATCTATTTTTTTCGTCCCTTACATATCTCCGAACGACCGTTTTACGATTGTTTCTTGCTCCTTGTCGTGTACTTTTTTGAAACCTGTAGCGGGTGATGCACTCGCTTTGCGTGCTATATAACCTAAGTTTTCAGGTATATTCACATCGGGGTTATAACGCATGGAGTGGAAGTATTGCCAAGCACCCATATTAGCAGGTTCTTCTTGTACCCACAAAATATCGGTTGCTTTGCTGTATCGCTTGAATACCTCATTCAGTTGATCTGTTGGAAGGGGATACAATTGCTCCAAGCGGACAATGGCTACATCCTCGCGTTTATGCTCCTGCTTATACGCTTGTAGGTCGAAGTAAATTTTACCAGAGCAAAGCAACAACCGCTTGATTTTACCTGAGCTACGGCTGCCTACAGTTGGATCGTCCAAGAGTTCTTGGAAGCGGGTGCCTGGGTAGAAATCCTCTACGCCGCTTACCGCCTCCGGATGGCGCAAGCCGCTCTTAGGCGACATAACAATAAGTGGTTTGCGGAAAGGGCGTGCCAACTGTCGGCGCAATAGGTGGAAAAAGTTAGCAGGCTGCGTCACGTTCGCCACCGTCATATTGAATTCGGAACAAAGTTGGAGGAATCGCTCCAATCGTGCACTGGAGTGCTCTGGTCCTTGCCCTTCGTATCCATGTGGCAACAAGGCAACCAAGCCGCTCATCCGCTGCCATTTCGACTCGGATGAAGAGATGAACTGGTCGAACATCGTTTGTGCGCCGTTGGCAAAATCACCAAATTGTGCTTCCCAAATCACCAAATCATCAGGCGTGGAGAGGGAGTAACCGTATTCAAAACCCAAAACAGCAAATTCCGATAATAAAGAGTTGTAAATTCGGAACAGTCCTTGGTTGTCACTCAGTTGGCTGAGGCGGTTATATTGCGCATAATTTTCTGCGTCTCGCAATACAGCATGTCGGTGGCTGAAGGTGCCCCGCTTCACGTCTTGCCCACTCATGCGCACATTATGGCCTTCCATAAGCAGCGTGCCATAGGCCAACAGTTCACCTAAAGCCCAATCCAATTTATTTGATTTTCTGGCAGCTTCAATGTTTTTGAAAAGGCGTTTCACCTTGCTAAGTGGTGTGAAGCCAGCCGGTATATCTGTAAGCTTATCCAGGATGTGTTGAATCTGTTGCGATTCTACCCCTGTTTCAGGGGAGATGCGGAAATCATCTGGATTGATGGTTTTGCGTAGTTGCTTCCAGGCCAATTCGGGTTCTTGGTAATCATACGGCAACATATTTTGGCGCACGCCATCTAAGCGATCTTGGAGGACAGACCAAAAAGTCTGTTCCATTTCATCTGCCAATTGGGCATCCACATCACCGCGTTCAACAAGCCTGTTGGAGTACAGTTCTCTGGGATTGGGGTGGTTTTTGATAAACTTGTACATCTCCGGCTGGGTAAACTCGGGGTCATCCCCTTCATTGTGCCCATGCCGGCGGTAGCAAACCATATCAATAAACACATCTGTGTTAAACTCCTTGCGGTATTGCATCGCCATTTCGCAAGCATACAAAATAGCCTCGGGGTCGTCTCCATTGACATGGAAAACAGGTGCACCTACCACGCCTGCAACCCCCGTAGAATAAATGGAAGAACGAGCATCGTCGAAGTCGGTGGTGAAACCTACTTGGTTGTTAATCACGAGGTGGATAGTACCGCCGGTGTAGTAGCCCTCCAAACGACTCATCTGGATAACCTCGAACATGATACCCTGTCCAGCAGCAGCGGCATCACCGTGGATGAGGATAGGCAGTACCGCATCGAAATTACTGTTGTATAACAAGTCGGCTTTAGCACGGGTAAAGCCTTCCACCACAGGATTGACAGCTTCCAAGTGGCTGGGATTGGGGGCTAATTTGAGATTCACAGGCTTGCCATCGACAGAATTCAATTGACTGCTAAAACCTAGGTGATACTTCACATCCCCATCGCCAAAGCTGAGCGTTGAAAACGTATTGCCTTCAAATTCGTGAAAAATTTGCTCTTAGGTTTTACCCATGATATTGGCCAATACATTCAATCGACCACGGTGTGCCATACCAATTACGATCTCCTGTACATCTTCGCGTGCTGCTTCATTGATAATAGCATCTAATGCAACAATGGCGTTCTCGCCCCCCTCTAAGGAAAAGCGCTTTTGGCCTACGTATTTGGTATGAAGGAATTTTTCAAAAATAACGGCACCGTTGAGTTTTTCTAAAATGCGGCGTTTTTTTTCTACGCTGATGCCAAACTGCTGTGCGGGCTGGCTGGCTTCCACGCGGGTACGTATCCAGCGGCGCTTCACGCGATCTGCAATGTGGTGATACTCAAAGCCAATATTACCTGCATACACTTCGCGCATACGGGCAATGATTTGCCGCAGTGTAGCATTTTCCAACCCAATTTCCTTACTGGCAAAAAAGACCGTATCCAAGTCCGCATCTGACAGGCCAAAATCTTCCAGATTCACATTGGGCTGGCGGTCACGACGCGTGCGGATGGGGTTGGTAGTGGACAATAGATGCCCGCGATCTCGATACGCTTTGATGAGTGATAGTACCCGTAGCTCCTTGGCTACTTGCTCACCCGACAACGCACCTGCCGATACTGTACCCGATGCGTGTCCATTGCTTTCGCTTGCAAACTCAAATCCTTTGAAAAAGGCAGCCCAACTTTGCTCCACATTGGCGGGGTCAGCTTGGTATTGCTCATACAGGTTCTCAATGTAGGAAGGATGAGCATTGGCGATAAACGAGAAATCTGTCATTGTTTCCTTGCTGGAATTTTGGAGTTGAAAAACGGGAAATAGTCTGAAATTCTTTTTAAACAAAGAGGTTGACGACTATCGTAAAAAATTTTCGCAAGATGCGGTTTTTTTCACTAACTGTACAACATTCAACCCTAAAAATTGATTGTAAAATGCTAAAAAATCATCCCATTCCTTTTTTTGACATCCGTTCTAAAAACAGCACCTTTGCGTAACCAAAGTTTTCATCCTTATGATTCGTAATGCTCCGATACTCGCGGTTTGTTGTTTGCTATTGGTTGGTTGTGTGAGTAAAAAACGCTTCGTTGCTGCCGAAGCAGGCTTCCATATAGCCGAAGATTCCCTAAAGACGGCACTACAGATGCTCAATATTCAAAAAGATACCTTGCGGGAAGCACTCACCTTCGAGCGGGGTGCCAATCATGCCCTGCTACTAACACAGGACAAATTGCAAAACAGGCTGGATTTATTACAAGAGGAAATAGACAATCTCAGCAATGCCGCTTCCTCCAAAGAACAAAGTCTTCAGTCTCGCCTTCGGCAGAAGGATGATGAAATTGCCAATCGGCAGGCTAAAATTGATGCTGCTAATGCACTCCTACAAGCTCGTCGCGATAGATTAGCCACCCTTGGCCAACAAGTATCAAACGTAGCGGATAGTCTCGCGCCAGGATGGGAAAGCCGTTACGTTGGCAGCCAATTGGTGCTTTCTTTTCAAGAAGACTTGCTTTTTAAGACCAACAGCACCAGTACATTGACCAAAAAAGGAGAGGAGTTGTTAATGCAAATAGGTGCTATTGTGCTACAATTTCCTGAAATGCAATTGCAGGTGGTAGGGCATACCGATAACCAACCCGTTGGCCGGGCAGGCTTAGATAATTGGCAGTATAGCGTATTAAGAGCCGTGACGGTGGTGAAATTCCTTACAGAAGCAGCCGATGTGGGGGCTAACCGCGTTATGGCTGCTGGCAAAGGCGCCTTCCTGCCTTTAGAAAGCAATGAAACCAAAGAAGGAAAAACTAGAAACCGCCGCATAGAACTGTGGATTGCCCCCAGAGACTCGGATTTAGACCGGGAGCTGCGCAAGGTGTTGTCAAACGAATAGGAAGCGATTGAGGGGGGATTAGATATACACTAACTGTTGTCATCCAAAGCCTCTACTTCTTCCTGAGAAAAGGTAGGAGGTAAGAGGTTTTCGTTGGCAAATCGGCACCATTCGCAGGAAGGCTCGCCACAACCTGTGTAAAAATCGTGCGCCATGATGCGGTCATAACTGTCTTTGAGCAACTGTTTCACCAACCGCGTATGGCCTTCTTCGATGGGTACTTCGGCAGCAGTGATATTTCCTTCTGCATTCATATCCAAGTACTGGATGAATGTTTCTTTTACGGTTCGCAGCTCGGCAGGGCGATTTTCCCATAGGAGCTTGTAAAAAATCAATTGCCGCCAATAACTGCCTCCTTTAGGGTCGGTAGAGCGGGCGGATTTTATTTTATCAGGGTTGTGGCTGCCTGTTTTGTAATCCACAATGCGTACATGTTGGTCATTGAGTATGTCTATTCTATCAATCACCCCTTTACAGGCACACCTTCTATTGCTACTTGTTGAAGATAAACTTCGGTACGGCAATTCGTTACCCAAGAATCCTTGGCGTGAAGATGGAGTTGGGTGAGGTTGCGGCGGCCTTTTCTAGGTATTCTTGGTAGGAAGCAGGCGTAAAATAAGGGCTGGCTTGTAACATCGCTTCCTCAAAAAAGTAACCAATGTACCCACCGCAGGAAAAAGCCGCTCGGGGTGCGAAAGCATCGCGTTGAAATACCGCTGAAGAGCTAGGTGCATGGCATTGCCAAAACTCGCCGCAGGGCGTTGGATTTGGGTGCCTGAAGTACCACCTCGTAAAAAAGGAGAGCGGACAGTCCAAATAACGCTTCCACGATGATACGCTCAGTTGAAAGCCTTCCAATAATTTAGCAACCGCCGACCGCTCCAAAGCTGGTAAGTGCGGAGGATTCGTCGTTTGCAACAACTTGATTTCATACGCCAACAACTCCTCAACAGGCAATACCATAACTTCGGTTGGCAGATTCATGGTAGTAGCCAACTCATCTACAAAACGCGAGGCCGTGAGTTCCTTGTCTTGCGCATTTTTTGTAGCACGCGTGATAAACAAGTTTTCTTTGGCACGGGTGACAGCTACGTAAAAAGCCTGCGCTGCGTCTCCTCCGGAAGCGGCATCCCCAGAGCGGGTGAGGGTGTCGGGCAGGGAAAATCGGTTGTTTCGGCTGCTTTTTCCTTCCCAAGCATCTTGCGTAGCATCCAATAGGAAAACCGTTTGAAATTCCAATCCTTTGGCACTGTGGGCGGTAAGCAGGTGTACGCCATCCTCCAGTTCTATTTCTTTTTGGAGGGGCAGTATCAACCGATTGTGTTCTACTTGTTCCAGCAACCGGATGAGTTGAGCCAATGACAATTGGGGTTGACGATTGACTTCGCTTCGTATAAATTCCATAAAACTGCGCATCACCTGTACTTTCCAGAGGCGGTCGCCACTCAGTAGTGCATTTGACAGCAACCCACTGCCGTTCATTACTTGCTCTACTAATTGGGGCAGTCCAAGGTTGGCGACTTGGCCGTGCATAGACTCCCACCATTCGCCTATTCGCAGCAAATCATCCCGCGACGGCAAAGGGTCGGGCCACCATGCTGGTTGTAGTAGTAAAGCCCTCCAGTGGGGGCGTTGTTCGTAGGGTAATGCTGCCCGTGCTGCGGCTAATTGTGCCAAATCAATAGCTGGCAAGCCAAAACAGCCATAGTGAAGCAGTTTGAAAAGGCGATGATCACCACTGAAAGGAAGTTGTTGTTCTTCTGCCAAATATACCAACATTTCTCTTAGTTGGCGTATCAACAAGGTGTCGAGCAGGTGGGTACGGCGGCGTGTTTGATAGGGAATACCTTGCTTGTCCAACATCTGCTGAAGGCTTTGTACCTGTGAATGTCGGGCGTAGATAACGGCCATTTCGTTCCAAGGTATGCCAGCACTATGTTGGTCAATGATGGTGCGCAACACATCCACCTCTTCCTGAAAGCGGTTGGGGTATTCTCTGATAATAGGCTGTACGCGGGAAGTAAGGCGTTCTGGTAAGGCGGCTTGTAATTGTTTGGCAATACCTAAGTGGGCTAATTGATGGATAATACGCTGTTCGTTGTTAGCAATCAGTCCACCTGCGGCATCCAATACTGCTTGGGTAGAACGATAGTTTTGCTGCAAAAGCACCACTTTGATATAAGGCTGATATTGCTCATAAAAATCAACCAAATTTTTCAATCGCGCCCCCTGAAATTCAAAAATGGATTGGTCATCATCTCCTACGATGAAGAGGTTAGGCGTATCCCAGTAGGCGGCTAATCGTTGAATGAGTTCATTTTGGGCACCATTTGTATCTTGGTATTCGTCCACTAAAAAGTAGAGATACTGTTCCTGATAATTGCGCAGCAGCATTTCATTTTTCTGGAAAGCCTGTAGCACCCACTGAATCATGTCTGCATAATCATACCGCCTGCGGGCGGTCATCAGGGCTTCATAGCGAGGAAAGAGGGCTGCCGCTGCCCGCAGCAGTTCCATGCGCAAAGCTTCCTTTTGTAGTTGCGACTCTTTGAGGTCGCCAGCTCGGTAGGGGCCTTGTTTGCGTTGGTAGATATAGGCTTTTCGGTTGGGAAGGTCGTTGAGGTAGTCCGTAATATTTTCATCGATATGGGAAGGAGACCAACCTTCCGATTTCATCAGGGCAAATAGTTCGCGGAGGTGTTGCTCATAAAACCAAGCGTGTATTTTTCCCCTGCGGAGTGGATGATCGACGGGTAGTTCTTCTAGTAGTTGTCGGATGATTTCGATCTGCTCCAAATCGGTGACCGCCTCCAGCCCGTGATGCCCAAACCAAGCCAAATTATCCTGAATAACGTGGCTGCAAAACGAGTGAAAAGTAAAAATATGTACTTTGTGTGCTTCTGGGCCTATGAGTTGCAGCAACCGCTGTCGCATAGCTCGTACCCCCGCATCTGTGAAGGTAAGGCAAAGAATGCTGGATGCGGCGGTATCGGTACTGCGTAAGATGTGGCCAATACGGGAAGCCAGAATGTGTGTTTTGCCCGTACCAGGGCCGGCAATGACTAACACAGGCCCCTCGGTGTGGAATACAGCTTCCCGTTGTGCGGGATTGAGCCGATCCAATTCTGCCTCAAATAGGTTGTTATAATCCATTGCAGCCTGCTGCATGCCGCTTTTTTCCGCCAAGATAGGGGCTTTTTTGGAAAAACACCTTCTTGTACTCGGCATCTTGTTAGAGATACTGGACATAGCCTCTATTATGCCCAGCAACGCGTTTCAAACACTCATGCTCCGCATCCAAAGACTAGGATGCGGTTGTTGATAATTTACGTTCGTCAAGATAGCGCAGGAACGCCACCCTACACACAACCTGGGCGGTAAGGTAATTTACCCCACCGCTTGAGCTGACATACGGTAGTCCATGTAGGCATGTGCGCCAGGGCTTTGAAGCATCTCTGCTAATAATTCTTTGGCGCGGAAGAGCTGTGCTTTTACGGTACCAAGGGGTATTTCCAAGGTTTCGGAGATTTCTTCATAGCTCAGCTCCTGATAGTAGCGCAGTTCAATCATAGTGCGGTATTTATCATTCAGGCAACCGAGCATACGACGTATCAAGGCAATGCGCTGGTCGCGTATTACCGCCTCTTCTGGATTCAGGCCAGCGGCTGGTAGCGTGGTGCTATAGTCTTGCATGCTATCAGCTTCGATGGTTTCGTCGATGGAAAAAGTCTGAATGCGCTTTTTGCGTACGAAATCGATACCGTTGTTCATGGCTATCTTGTACAGCCAAGTGCTGAAAGCATAGTGAGGCACATAGGAAGACATACGGGTGAAAGCTTTACCAAAAGCTTCCATTGTTAGGTCGTGTGCATCTTCAGGGTCATTGGTCATGCGCAACATCTGGTGGTAGATGCTGGATTGATGGCGCTCCATGGGTTGGGCGAATGATTGTTGACATCCGTCTTTTGCGCGTAGCACAAGTTGATAATCATCAAGTGCTTTTTGTGTCAGTCTGGGATTAGTAATGGCTACTTCCATCGTCGTATTCGGCTACCGGTTAATAATGACGGTGCGAATACGATGTAATAACCCAAATAGAGAAAATCCAGCAAGGGGAGAAAGGGGAGCAAATCGTGCTCTCCCAGATGTTTGCTGGCACTGTAACCCGTTTGGAGTACTACACCTATCCGCACCAAATAATTGAGTGTCAGAAATAACCACCATTGTGGGTGCAATATCCACAGGGCAACGGTAAGCACATAGAAAGCAAAGTGGCTGGCAGCCAATGCTCCTAATGCAAACTGATGCGACTGCCGATAATGGCTGCCCGTACTCAGGTGGCGTCTTTTTTGGTAGTAGTAGCCTCGCAAAGAGGTTTTTGGATCCGAGTAAACCCGGGTGTCCGGAAAAAGATTGATCGTTGTATTATCAGCTGTAGCCATTTGGTTGACGAGAAGATCATCATCTCCCGACAACAAATGCGCATGACGGCTGAAGCCCTCAGCTTGAAGGTAAATCTCTTTATGGTACGCAAGATTGCGGCCAACGCCCATATAGGGTTTACCAGCTAAAGCAAAAGAAAAATATTGTATGGCAGTGTAGAAAGCCTCAAAGCGGATAAAAAGATTCAGCCATCCGCTCTGTTTGTGGTAAGGGCCGTATCCTAGTACTATTTTATACGGGTACTGGAATGACCATTGCATTTTCCTCAACCATTGCCTGCTTATAGGTTGGCAATCAGCATCAGAAAAGAAAAGTGTATCAAAGCTCGTGTGTTGTATGCCTAAGTTCAAAGCTGCTTTCTTGCCGGGAGGAATACCCGCTGGCTTTGAAAGCAGGTGCAAGGTAGGACAAGTTTTTTGAAACTCCAAAATAATTTTTTCAGTTTCGTCTTCAGAATGGTCATTTACTACGATTATTTCAAAAACAGGATAATCTTGTGCAATAAACAGTGGTAAATTTTGCCGCAAGTTATGCGCTTCATTCCTTGCGCTTATCACAATGGAAACAGGCGGTAGTGGTTCGGCTTCTTTTTCTTTTTTTGATGGCAGTTGGTAGCGCGCCAACAAGGCAAAACGAACGCCCCAGTACCACAGTTGAATGAGGGTAGTTGAAAAAAGCAATAGCAAAAGAACAATATCCAACATACGTCATAGATCAAGGATGAGCAGCCACCCATACCTCCCCATCTTCAAAAAATTCTTTCTTCCAGATGGGAACCGTTTGCTTTAGGGTGTCAATGGCGTATTGGCAAGCGGCGAAAGCCTCCGCCCTGTGGGCTGCCGATACGGCTATAATCACGGCTATATCTCCTGGCAGGAGCATACCTGTTCTATGGTGTATAGCTACCCGATGAAGTGGCCATTGCTCACTGGCTTGAACCGCAATTTTATCCATCTCTTGGATGGCCATAGGTTCGTAAGCTTCAAAATGAAGACGCAAAACGGTCTTACCTGATGTATGGTTTCGCACAGTACCTATAAATAATACCGTTCCTCCAGCCGTAGGGTCGTCTGCTTGGGCTTGGCACGTCTCCAACGAGAGGGGAGATGTTAATAATTGAATGTCTTTTACCATAAAAAATGGGGTGTGTGCTTATCAAAGGCCAAATGTAGCCAGTTTACCCACCAGCAACAGGAGGAATAATTACTACCTCATCTCCTGTGCTGATTTCCTGTTCGGGATCAGCATAAGTCGCATTCACAGCAATCGCCAACGATGCCAACTCCTTAAAAGCAGGATATTGTTCCTTCAGCAGTTGTAGTAAGTCGGTGACTTGGCTACCTGCTGGTATTTCCACGACGATTGACGAACCTCCAATGATTTCTTTCGCTATACCAAAAGCCTTAATCGGTACTTTCATCGATTGTAGGGGGGATTTGATGAGTTACAAGTAGGAATGATGAAATTTTAACAAAACTTTAACAATTGCCACTGTTTTGAACCAACCTTTAGCAAAGATCATTATTTTATTCTGCAATCAAAACGCGTTTTTTATGTTAAATGTGGGTTAATTCAAAAAAACAGGGAGAAAAAAGGGAGAAATTTTCACCACCACCTGTTGCTAACCGATTGAAAAATAGCCAATTGAAGGGGCGGAACTGCTGCTCTCCCTGCAAAACTTGCTTTTGCTCCTTTATACTCCATAATTTTGCACCAGCAACTATCGTTTTCGGCACTATCCCATCTGAAAACGTTACTCCTCAACCAGTGTTGCTTTTAGCAACGTGCTGTCTTCAAGTTGACGCATTGGTTGAACCGGCTCCCCCAGTTAGAAAACAATTATCCCACACAACGGAATGGTTGTGCTGTTTTCAAAACTGCCGGTATTTGTTTGACGAAATTTTATTGAATGAAATTCCCATGCACATGTCTTGCCGCTATTCTATTTGTAGCTGCAAATTGGCTTTATGCCAACCCTAGTTTAAAAAATGACCTATATAGAGGGCTTCCCTACCCCTCAGATGATGTGGTCACCGAGCGTATAGCACGGCTCGATCTTCCCTTTCGGGCCGAAACTTCCGCTACTGTTAAGAGTACCATACGCCGTTTCATGGTGGAAGGCTACCGCGATTCCGAAGATATTTTAGGAAGATCTAACCTGTATTTCCCCATCTTCGAGCATTACTTGCGCCTACACGGGCTACCCGAGTCATTGAAGTACCTCCCCATTGTGGAGTCGTCGCTCAAGGCCAATGCACAATCTCCCGTAGGAGCTGCTGGTTTGTGGCAATTTGTTCCGGCAACCGCTCGCTTGTATGGATTGACGGTAAATGCCCAAGTTGATGAACGACTCGATCCCCACAAAGCTTCAGAAGCCGCTGCACGGATGTTATCTTCTCTCTTCGAGCAATTCGGAGACTGGGGGCTGGTACTAGCAGCTTATAATTGTGGTCCTGGTCGGGTACGGCAAGCTATGCGGGCTGCCAATAGCTCCAATTATTGGAAAGTCAGGGAGTTTTTACCAGCTGAATCCCAGCGGTACATTCCCCGATTCATCGCCGCCGCTTATTTGGTGCAGTATTATGATGCCTACGGCCTCGTCCCCGATAATCTCGATCGCGATTTGATGAATACCCGCACTTTCCGCATTAGCAAATCTTTGCATTTGAATACAATAGCTCGTCAGTTAGGACTCAGCTACCGAACGTTGCAATTCCTAAACCCTTCTTTTATTCAAGGCTTAGTTCCTGCAACGACCAAAGGGCATTTGATTACGATACCAGACCGTGTAGCAACCGATTTTGCAGCTCAATTTGTTGCCAATGCGGCACTTCCGGCTACAACCCAACGACAGCAAAGCCAATACATCACTGTTCCTGGCGACAACTTAGAGACATTGGCTACCCTGTTTCAATGTACCCCTGAAGACCTCATGGCTTGGAATGGATTGACTCATCGGCAGTTAGCTGTCAACCAAACATAGTGGTATATCTACCACGCCCGGTCATCAGACCTTAATCTCTCTCAATATATACCTATCGCATCAAGCCCCGGAAGTGTTGTACGCTTTCGGGGCTTTTGCTTTGGGGGAGTGCAAGTGTCTTCATCGTGCTTTCCTGTGCAGATCAACGGCATAAATGCTTATACATTGGAAAACCCCCCTTTTTATCTTATAGTCCACTTACTTTTTCAAGAAAAATCCAATACCATGCTTTTATTCATATTATTTCAATTGCTTTCACTTTTTTAAATCATTGATTCATAAAAAACAAATAAATCAATACAATATTTCAAAATAAAGCAACTCTATCTATTGGCTCTTTTTACAAAAACGCATCTTCACAACCTTGTAAACTGCTTTTAAACATTGTACAACTACAATTTCCTCTTTCCTCGGTAGTACTTGATTCATTTACAAAGTACCTACTTTTATGACCCTTTCAAAGGATACATCGCCCACCAACCAGATAAGGCCGCCTCGAATAAAACAACAAGGCAGTCTATGCAAGAACATAACACAGCAGAAGAACTGGACGACCAGCTATTGCCACAGCAGGGGCTGTATTGCCCTGATCTGGAATCAGATGCCTGCGGCACTGGGCTTATTGCCAACTTAGATGGCATACCTACGCACGACCTCATAGAGGATGCCCTGCGTATGCTTATGAACATGGAACATCGCGGTGCCTGTGGGTGTGAACCCAATTCCGGCGACGGTGCGGGTATCCTTATTCAAATTCCCCATGATTTTTTTGTTGACAAATGCAGGGAAAACGGTTTTGAATTGCCTGCATTTGGGGAATACGGCGTGGGTATGGTTTTCTTCCCTGCCGACAAGCAGTTGGGGGATCAAGCGCGGTTTCTTTTTGACGACTATATTGATGAACTGGGTTTGGTGCGCTTAGGTTATCGCAAAGTATCCACCGACCGTGAATTATTGGGGCCTACCTCCCTTTCCGTAGAACCCCGAATGGAGCAGGTATTCGTCAAACCTAAGGAACCGATGGCATCCGATGCGTTGGAACGCCGCCTGTATGTGTTGCGCAAGTATGCCACACACAATATCCACACTACCTACCCGCAAACAAAGGATCATTTTTACATCGCTTCCTTTTCCTATAAGACCATCGTTTACAAAGGGCAACTGACCACCTGGCAGTTGCGGCCTTATTTCCCCGACTTGCAGGATATGCGTTCCAAATCGGCAGTAGCGTTAATCCACTCCCGTTTTTCTACCAACACAGAACCTAAGTGGAAATTGGCTCAACCTTTCCGCATGATAGCCCACAACGGGGAGATCAATACGGTAAAAGGCAATCTTAACTGGTGGAAAAGCAAGGAAAAGCATCTTAAATCCCGCTTGTTTACCGATGAGGAAATGGAAAAGCTCCTACCCGTATGCGGTGAACACCTCTCCGATTCCGGCAACTTCGACAATGTGTTGGAATTCCTCGTCCTTAATGGCTACAGCCTTCCCCACGCTTTGATGATGATGATTCCCGAAGCCTGGCAGAACGACGACTATATGCCCGATTTCAAAAAGGCATTCTACGAATACCACAAAACGATTATGGAACCTTGGGATGGGCCTGCCAGCATCTGTTTCACAGACGGGGTACTTATAGGTGCTACCCTAGACCGCAACGGCTTGCGACCATCCCGCTACTGCCTGACGAATGACAACCGACTGATTGTGGCTTCCGAAGCGGGTGCTTTGCCCGTGGAGCCTGCTAAAATAGTAATGAAAGGTCGTCTTCAACCCGGGCGTATCCTCATAGCGGACTTACAGGAACACCGCCTCATTGGCGATGAAGAACTCAAGGCTACCATTTGTAAAAGACTCCCTTACCGAGAGTGGTTGGATGCCAACCGCCTTACGATGGATGACTTGGCGTTGGATGAAAAAGTAGGCACCTCCTTGGACTATAAAACGTTGTTGCGTTTGCAGCAACTACATGGTTATACTAAGGAAGACCTCAGCGTCATCATTGAACCTATGATTAGCAAGGGGCAAGACCCCATTGGTTCTATGGGGGCTGATATTCCCCTCGCCTGCTTGTCGCGGCAAACGCAGCACCTGAGCAATTATTTCAAACAGTTATTTGCGCAGGTTACCAACCCACCTATTGACCCCATTCGCGAGCGCAGCGTTATGTCGTTGTACGCCATGCTCGGTGGTGCCGACAATATCTTGGATGTAAAGCCCGACCGGGCGCGTTTCATCCATCTCGACGAGCCTTTGCTTACGAATGCAGAAATGGCTAAAATCAAGCAACTGCATCACCCTCATTTCAAAGCAGGAATCGTCAATGCCATTTTCAAAGTAGATGGGCAGGAAGGCCGTCTCAAAGCTGCCGTGGATCACATCTGCGCAGTGGCAGAAGACTTGGTGCGCAACGGGCACAACATCTTAGTCATCAGCGATCGGCAGGCCGATGCGTTCCATGCTCCTATTCCCAGTTTATTGGCCACAGGAGCTATCCACCATCATTTGGTACGCACGGGGCTGCGGGCACAGACCTCCTTGGTTGTAGAATCTGGTGATACGCGCGAAACCCACCACTTAGCCACCCTCATCGGATACGGTGCCAGTGCGGTTAACCCCTATTTGACATACGCCACCATTTCCGACCTTTATAAAAAAGGTGCTTTTGGTACGGAAAAATCCCGTGATTACTTTATTGCCGTTTACAACAAGGCGATGGGCAAAGGATTATTGAAGATCATGTCCAAGATTGGTATTTCTACCTTGCAATCCTATCAAGGGGCGCAAATATTCGAAGCCTTGGGTATCCAAAAAGAGGTCGTGGACGTATGCTTTACGGGAACAGTAAGCCGCATTCAAGGGCTTGGTTTCGACGGCATTGCCAAGGAGGCCATTATCCGCCACCAATTAGCTTACCCTCAGCAAGCACTTCCCAATCCTCAACTAGAAGTAGGTGGTGTGTATCAATGGAAGCGCAGAGGTGAAGCGCACACTTTCTCACCCGAGAGTATTCACTATTTGCAGTTGGCCGCACGTACCAATGATAAGGACGCTTATCGCAAATACGCCCAAACGATCAACGAGCAAACCGAAAAAGCGTTGACGCTGCGAGGACTTCTATCGTTCCGCAAAGGCAATCCCATTCCTATTGAAGAAGTAGAACCCATCGAAAACATCCTGCCACGATTTGCTACGGGTGCTATGTCGTTCGGTTCCATCTCATGGGAAGCGCATACCACTTTGGCAATTGCCATGAACCGTATGGGGGGGCGCAGCAATTCGGGCGAAGGCGGGGAAGATGTTATCCGTTACCGCCCGGATGCGGATGGCAACAACCTCAATTCTGCGACTAAGCAGGTCGCGTCAGGTCGTTTTGGGGTCACCAGTCATTACCTGAGCCAAGCATCGGAGTTGCAAATCAAAATGGCACAAGGAGCCAAGCCAGGGGAAGGCGGACAGTTGCCGGGCCACAAAGTAGATGAATGGATCGGCAGGGTGCGCCACTCTACCCCAGGTGTGGGGCTGATATCTCCACCTCCTCACCACGATATTTATTCCATCGAAGACTTGGCGCAGCTCATTTTCGATTTAAAAAATGCCAACCGTGAAGCCCGCATCAACGTCAAACTGGTTTCTAAAGCGGGTGTGGGTATCATTGCCAGCGGGGTTGCCAAGGCGCATGCGGATGCTATTTTGATATCAGGTTACGATGGGGGCACGGGTGCATCGCCGCTGTCCTCCATCCGTCATGCCGGTTTGCCTTGGGAATTAGGGTTGGCAGAAAGCCACCAGACATTGGTCAAAAATAAGCTCCGCGATCGTGTTATTCTCCAAACTGATGGACAATTGCGCACAGGGCGCGACTTGGCAATCGCTACGCTGCTCGGTGCCGAGGAATGGGGAGTAGCTACAGCGGCCTTGGTGGTAGAAGGCTGCATTATGATGCGCAAATGTCACGTGAATACCTGCCCAGTAGGTATTGCTACCCAAGATGAGACCCTGCGTGGGCGCTTTACGGGCCAAGCGGAACACGTCATCAATTTCTTTCATTTTTTAGCCCAAGATTTGCGCGAAATTATGGCCGAATTAGGATTCCGAACCATCAATGAAATGGTGGGGCACGTGGAACTCCTCAAGGTCAATAAAAACGCAAACTACTGGAAATATCGCGACCTTGACCTGACCCCCATCCTCTACAAAGAACCTGCATCTCCGACTGTGGGTCAATACAAACAGGTTCCGCAAGACCACGGTATTGACCAGATTCTGGATAGGAAACTGATAGCGCATGCCCAATTGGCACTCCGTGAGCGGCAACCTGTCAGCAGTACCTTTGCTATTCAGAATACCGACCGTGCGGTGGGCACTATGCTTTCCTATGAAATTAGCAAGGCATGGCAGGCAGAGGGGTTGCCAGATGGTGCTATCAAATACCGTTTCCGAGGATCCGCTGGGCAAAGCTTTGGTGCATTTGGCGCCAAAGGAATTGAGTTTACGCTGGAAGGCGAAGCCAACGATTATTTTGGCAAAGGACTTTCTGGTGGTCGACTGATTGTTGTTCCGGACCGAGATGCAACGTTCGATCCATCCGAAAACATCATCATTGGCAATGTGGCAGTTTATGGGGCGACTTCAGGCGAAGCCTACATCCGAGGTATGGCTGGCGAGCGTTTTGCTGTGCGCAACTCCGGTGTGCGGGCTGTAGTAGAAGGAATCGGCGACCACGGCTGCGAATACATGACAGGAGGGTTGATTGTGGTGTTAGGGCAGACGGGTAAAAACTTTGCTGCCGGCATGAGCGGTGGGGTGGCATTTATTTTTGACCCACAAGGTAGTTTTCAGCAGCGGGTGAACCCCGAAATGGTGGATGTAGAACCACTAGGTGAAGACGATCATGAAATGCTGCGCAAGATGTTGCGCAACCATTTTAGCTATACCAGCAGCAAAAAGGCATTGGATTTACTCAACAATTGGGATGATATACTGCCGCAATTCGTCAAGGTAATGCCGAGGGATTACAAGGCCGTATTAGCACGAAAAAAAATGAAACCCGATTGGGATGTGAAACTGGCTGAGGTGAGTTTTTAACTCCTGTTTCAATTTCTTCACTTTCTGACCATTTTAAAATAAAAACATGGCTGATCCAAAAGGATTTCTGACACATACTCGCGAGCTACCGACAACACGCCCTGTGGCACAGCGAATAAAAGATTACAAGGAACTCTACGAACCCTTTCCCTTGGAAAAAACCGTAGCGCAGGCGTCCCGTTGCATGGACTGCGGGGTGCCCTTTTGCCACAATGGCTGCCCGTTGGGGAACATTATTCCAGAATTTAATGATGCTGTATATCGGGAAGACTGGAAACAAGCTTACGAAATACTCAGCAGTACGAATAACTTCCCGGAATTCACGGGTAGGATATGCCCTGCGCCATGCGAAACAGCCTGTGTATTGGGTATCAACCAGCCGCCTGTTGCCATTGAGCACATTGAGAAAAACATCATCGAAACAGCTTACGAGCGCGGCTATGTGCGCCCCCTTCATCCAGTAAGCAGGAGCGGCAAAAAAGTGGCTGTGGTGGGTAGTGGCCCCGCTGGTCTGGCAGCTGCCGACCAACTCAACCGAGCCGGGCATACCGTGACAGTATTTGAGCGCGATGCGGCCATAGGGGGGCTGCTACGCTATGGTATCCCTGATTTTAAATTAGAGAAAAAGGTCATTGATAGAAGGCTGGCGGTAATGGAAGCGGCTGGGGTGCGTTTCCAACCTAATACCAACGTTGGGGTAGATATTCCCGTAGGGCAATTGCTAACCCAATACGATGCCGTGGTGCTTTGTGGTGGTTCCACGATCCCCCGTGATTTGCCCGTTTCTGGGCGCGACGCAAAAGGGGTTCATTTTGCGATGGAGTTTCTGAAACAAAGCAATAAGCGCGTTGCCGGAGCCGACTTAAGCGGGGAGATGCCGCTGTTGGCAACAGGTAAACACGTCATCGTCATAGGCGGTGGCGACACGGGTGCTGACTGTGTGGGTACATCCAATCGGCAAGGTGCTAAATCAGTTACCCAGATTGAGATATTGGGCAAACCAGACGCGGTACGCGACCCCCATTCATGGCCCAACTGGCCCATGATACTGCGCACCTCCACTAGCCACGATGAAGGTTGCGACCGCAAATGGGCTTTGTTGACTAAAGAAATTTTGAAAAACGAGGACGGCCGTATCAAAGCTATCAAGTAGTACAAGTGCTATGGGACAAAGACCTTAGACGGGTGCCATGAAACTCACGGAACAACCAGACACCGTGCAAACGCTGCCTTGCGATTTATTACTTATTGCCGCAGGGTTCTTGCATCCTCAGCGCGAAGGGATGCTTACGCAACTAGGTGTTGCATTGGATCCGAGGGGTAATGTGCTAACAGAAGGCTACCAAACCTCTGTGCCTAAGGTGTTCGCAGCAGGCGATATGAGACGTGGCCAGAGTTTGGTGGTATGGGCGATGAGTGAAGGCCGCGAAGCCGCCCGAGAAGTGGATGCTTTTCTACAATCGGGTAAAAGCGTCTTAGAAGCCAAAGATGCCGGCAAGATGCAGTTGGTGTAATAATTTTGGAAAAAAGGAAAAGCCCTCTGCGGAACATGATTCCACGGAGGGCTTTCCTTTTTTGTAAGAGTAGTTTGCTTAATCAGCAGCTAAGAGTATGTCTAAAATCTCCTTGATCGGCTATCCCGATAGCTATCGGGAGCAAATTTTGACCTGCTCTTCGTTACAAATACTCGCCGATGCCTCCAGCATCGACTTCGTTTTGCGCCTTGATCAGAACAAATTTTGCTCGCTTTCGCTCAATCAGGAAAGTTTAGACATACTCTAAAAATATATCAAAAGGTATGATGCGTCCCTGATATATAGGCAAGATACCTTGTATGATAGAAATGCTGCCTAGCCTTGAAAATTATTTCAAAACCTGCATAACCTCTATTACTTACTTGACACTAAATGTGCGGGTGATGCTTCCTTGGGGATTGGTGGCTCGTATAAAATACATTCCAGCAGGCCATTGAGAAACATCGATTGACGTGGAACTTCCCTCGAAAGTTCCTTTCTGAATGACTTGGCCATTGAAACCAATAATTTCAAAAGGATGCCCTGTGAAACTATCGGAAACTTGGGCGGTTATCAGGTCGGTAGCTGGATTAGGGGCTATTTGCACAAATTGATCTATAGCATCAGGTGTGAATGTGGAGACCATTTGGTACGCCATATTGCGATATTCGATAATTCGATTAAGGTAAAACCTGGGTAAGAAGGCCGTTGGTAGCAACATATACTGCACCATTATGGGGATTGATCGCCACGTCGCGCAATCGCCCGAGGTTATCCAGCACTTGTTCTTCGTTCACTACGGCAGTACCCTCCTCATTGAAAGACAAAATACTAATACGGGAATCACTGAGGGCGAAGCCGCCAAGGACTGCCATGAGCATTTTGCCTTGCCATTCAGGTATGGCAGGATGGTCGTAGTAAATGATGTCATTAACAGCAGCACAAGGGCTGTATTCATCCAACGGTTCGCGTACGTTATTTGCGTTGCAGAAGGTAATTTCTGCCGAAGTATTGCAAGCACCCTGCACGGTGAAGCCATCCGTAATTGCGGTTAGGCTCATGAGGTTGAACTCATCGGAGTTCGATGCGCCGTGTTCTGAACTATAAATTTGCCCATTAGGCCATAGGCGAGTCCTTGTGGATTGCGATGGCCAAATGAATAAATATAACTACCGGGGATGGGGTTGTCATCAGGTAGGCTGCCATCGAGGTTCATACGTAGTATTTTCCCGTTGAGACTATTCAAGTCTTGCGCCGTGCTGCTGCTGCCCCGATCACCAACCGTCATGAGTATTTTTGGTCATCGGTGATAAGGAGACGTGAACCGTTGTGGATGCCCACCTGGGATATCATCAAATAGGATAGTTTCCGTATCCAATTGTGATCCGTTCCAACGGAAAGAGGAAAGACGCTCGCGAATGGAAGGCTCGATATTGTAGCAATAGACCACATAAACAATAGGCGTTTGTAGAAAATCGGTGTAGCGCCATGCCCAGCATACCGGGTTCGCCACCACTTTCCACTAAAAGCTCATAGTTGAGTACGGTAACGGTATTGCCATTTTCGGGGTTGATGCGCAGGATGCGCCCTCGGCGTTCAGTGACCCAAAGATGATCATCTGGTCCCCATTTAACCTCCCAGGGTACGTTTAAACCCGTAGCTATGTCAGTAGCGGTGAGCAATGTACTATCTAATTGGAGATTCTGAGCTTCCAACGGAATTAAGGAGGCTTCACACGCCATAAAAGTCATGGCAAACAATAGGAAAAATTGTTTCATAACGCTATTTATTTGGCATCAAAAATAAAGGAAAAAACACTAGCATCTATAAAGTGATTTGCAATAAGTATGACCAAACGTGCAGTATTAGAAATACTTTCCGAAAAAACGGCTGTTCATTGGTATTGCTGAAAAATGCTATATTAGTGTCTCAATACACTTTATTTTTTCCGTCTCTAAGTATTCTTTCTAAATAAAGAGGTGGACTGTTTTTTACAATCTGAGAGAAACGATGCGATACATTCTACCAGTTTTACTATTGGCAACCTATTCATCCGTTTGGGCGCAGCTTACCTGCGAAGATGAATTTTTGTTGTCTGGAACAGCTACTTTACTAGGAGAATGCATTCAAATGACGGCGAACACCACTGGGCAGCAAGGATGCGCATGGTTTCATGAGGAAACGGATTTTTCCCAGCCATTCACGCATGTTATGCAACTTAGTTTCGGCACCAATGACGCAGGTGGTGCCGATGGTATTTGTTTGGTGTATCAAAGTAATTCCAATACCATTTGTGGCTTGCAAGGTGGCGGCATTGGTGCATTAGGCATTCCCAATTCTTTTATTATCGAATTTGATACTTGGCAAAACAGCGAATATGGCGACCCGGTGAGCGATCATGCCGCTATTAATATCAATGGCAACTTCAACAACACTATCGATGGCCCTGTCAGCTTGCCCAATTTAGAAAACGGTAATCAACATACAGTGTCCTTTAGTTGGGATCCTGCTACAAACACCTATACGGTTGTGCTGAACGGATCGGTAATTTTATCTGGGGTGTTTGATATTATCAATAACTGCTTTGGCGGCCAACCTTTGGCCTTTTGGGGCTATACGGCTTCTACGGGAGCTGCTACTAACCTGCACTTGGTCTGCCCCGGGTTGCCACCATTCGTCGTTGCAGACGCAGGCCCGACTCAAGTGATACACTGCGAGGGTTCACCAATTACACTGGATGGTAGCAGTTCGGATACAGGTTCCGAGTTTTCGTATCAGTGGTCCACATTGGATGGCAATATCGTTGCAGGAGATGACACCCTCATGCCAGAAGTTGACGCACCCGGTACTTACACACTCACCGTGTATAACAGCGTTACTATGTGTGAAAGTTCAGCCAGCGTCAATGTGGAATTTGAACCATTATATGCTGAAATTGAGTCCCCTCCTTTTCTAGACTGCACAACAGGTGAAGTAACTTTGGATGGGACTTTGTCTTCGTCAGGGAATGGGATTACCTACGAGTGGAGTACCTCAATGGCAATTTCATTTCCACATCAGGCAACCATGCCACCGTAAACGAAGCTGGTGAATACGAGCTAACGGTTATTTATGATGATGGTGTAAGTGTATGTAGTGAAACCACTTCAGTAGTTGTTGAGGATAACCCTGACTCAGCAACAGCCTACGCAGAAGACGCTGTACTTGCCTGCGATCCACCTATGCTGTAATAGATGCTTCTGGTTCGTCTTTCGGCTCCGATTATTATTATGAATGGACAACTAGCAACGGCCACATTGCTTCTGGGCAATACAGTCTGTCTCCTACCGTCAGTTCGGTAGGCACCTATACCCTTTGGGTTACAAATGTAATTTCTGGTTGTACAGACAGTTGGGAGGTCACCGTTACGCCAACCAAATTTACCCCGAGGCACACGCAGTAGTAAATGGAACTATTGGATGCGCATCCCCACAAGTCGAAATTGATGGTTCATCGTCTGAAATGGGAGACAATATCTCCTACCACTGGACTACCACCAATGGGGTGATAGTTTCCGGTGAGTTTGACAATATCGTAACCGTTGGGCAAATTGGCGCCTATACCTTAGAGGTGACGGACGAACTTAGTGGTTGTACAACTAGCACATCCGTAACTGTTACGGGAGGAGGAGTCCCGTGGAGGTAGGAGTGGATGCCCCTTCTGTCCTCAACTGCTACACACCTGTTATCGACCTAAATGGTTGGAGTAATGTTCCTGCACCAAATGCAGCTTATTCATGGACAACTACCAATGGCGAGATCATTGGAAATAACGACGAAGCCACAGTGCAAGTCGCTGCCGCAGGGACATATCTTTTTATGACGGAAGATACTGAAACGGGATGTTCCCAATCTACCGTTGTGAATGTCATGGAAAACACAACCCCTCCAATTGCAGAAGCAGGTTCGGCAGTTGCTTTGGGTTGTGAAGTCACTAGTGTTTCACTCAATGGTGCTGGTTCTACACTAAACAACGCAAGTTATATGTGGACAACCCTCGACGGCCAGTTACTTTCGGGGGCGAGTACGCTTACACCTACGGTAGGAAGCACGGGTACATACACATTGATAGTGACCAACAATCTTAATGGTTGCACGGCTACCGATCAAGTTACGGTGGCGGGAGATGCTGATGTTCCTTCCGTGCAAATCATCGTCTCTGATACGCTTGATTGCCAAACAACTCAAATGGTACTCGATGCCTCTGGCTCTACGAGTGCTGCGGGGTATTCTTTTACTTGGGATACAACCAATGGCCATTTCGTTTCTGGCGAAAACACCCTTACACCTCTGGTGGATGAGCCGGGTGTTTACACGCTTACAATCACCAATGATGCCAATGATTGCCAAAGCAGCAACAGTGTCACCGTTATAGAAAACGCAACTCCTCCTGTGGTCAATATCACTCCGCCTAATGTATTGAATTGTGCCTTGCAGACCGTTAATATTGAAGCAACGGCAAGTGGGAATAACACACCCGCCTATACCTATCAATGGAGTACTACTAATGGTTCTTTTGTATCGAGATCCAACACCAACCAACCCTTGGTTAACGCCCCGGGTACATATATCGTAACCGTCACTAACCCGGCAAATCATTGCCAATCTATCGCAAGTGTGGAGGTGCTTCAAAACATACAACACCCCATATTTTCAATCGCTGCACCTCCTGTGTTGACTTGTTCACAAACTAATGTCACGCTTAATCCTCAATTCAATTCTCCCACTTCTCACTTAATTTACCAGTGGACTACTACCAACGGTAACCTAACGGGAAACACTACTACCGCTACTACCTCCATTTTCGCACCGGGAAATTATACCTTGACAGCTACCGATACGACTAATTTTTGTACCACAAGCGTTGAAACGATAGTGCAGCAAAACATAACCCAACCAACTGCTGATGCAGGTGTGGATGCTATTTTAAATTGCATACAAACTTCTCTTGCCCTTGGTGGAGGTAATACTAGCACAGGGAGTACTATCCAATACCTTTGGACGGGTTTACCCCAAGCCCCAACGAATACGGAATCAGCAACGACAACGATAGTAGCCCCCGGTACTTACACGCTTCAGGTTACAGATACTTCCAATGGTTGCACAGCGAATGATACAGTAGCTGTGACCCAGAATGTTGCTCCACCTTTGGCACAAATTGCCCCACCATCCCTACTCACCTGTACCGATAGTATATCGCTTTTGGATGGGACTGCATCAAGTGGATTGGGGATATTAAGTTACCAATGGAGCACATCGAACGGTAGCCTTGTGGGCAATCCTTCCAATGTACAACTCTTTGCTGGCCAAGCGGGGATTTATCAACTTGTAATTACCAATAATAGCAACGGTTGTACCGATACGGCCACGGTAACGGTACAACAGGACGACAACTTCCCTACGGCGGGGGTGTTGCCTGCCCAAACGCTTACCTGTACCCGCACAGCCATCACACTTCAGGGGCAAGCGAACAGTCAAAGCGGGAATACATCTTTCGCATGGAGTACTACCGATGGCCAGATTGTTTCTGGTTCAGAAACTTTGCAACCTGTTGTCAATACGCCCGGTAATTACCTTTTGGTGGTTACTGATAATACCAACAATTGTAGAGCGCAAGCGAGCGTACAAGTGGTACTCGATAATCAACTCCCCCTAGCTGATGCAGGCAGCGATTTAGTTATCGACTGTTCCGCTGCAACCGCGTCTTTAGATGGTAGTCTTTCAGACCAAGGGAGTATTTTCACCTATTCATGGACGACGACGGATGGAAGCATCTTAGGTGCCAACACCTCCCTACAAGCTATCGCAGCAACTGCTGGAACTTATGAATTGGTTGTTACCAACGAACAAAATGGTTGTGTCGCTTCCGACTTGGTAACGGTTGCGATAGACACTTTGCATCCTATGATAAACATACTTCCACCGGCTATCATTACTTGCTCACAGCTGACAACCGAGCTGGAAAGTGTGATAATGAATGCAGGAACGTCGCCTGTGGTGCAATGGAGTAGCCTTGAGGGAAATCCTATTCAACAGGCCAATACTGCCACGGCAATAGTAACGGTAGGAGGTAATTATGAAATATCGGTTACTAACACAGACAATGGATGCACCACCGTAGCCACCACTTTAGTAGCACAATCAACAACGCCTCCTGTGCCGCAAATTGAAACGCCGTCCATACTCACCTGTGTGAACTTACAGACAACCCTTTCTGCATTGGCAAGCATGGGTGATAACTTATCATACCAATGGACAACCAATGAGGGGCAGCTATTATCGGGGGCAGAAACGGCTATGCCGATAGTGGACGCGCCCGGCATGTATTCCCTCTTGTTGACGGATGCATCCAACGGCTGCCAAGCCACTGCTGTAATCGAAGTATTTCAAAATCTAGCCACTCCACAACTATCTATCGGAACGCCAGATGTATTGAACTGCACACAAACAACCGTTTCTTTGCTTGGCAATATAGTTGAAAATGGAGGTGCTCAACCAAGTATCTTATGGAATACCCTTGACGGGCAAATCGTCTCCGCCGCCGACCAACTCCAAATCGATGTGGATATGCCGGGGCAATATGTGCTTAGCGTCACTCATGCTGAAAGTGGATGCGAAGAAACATTGTCCATTATGGTAACACAGAACATCACGGCGCCGATTATCTCGCTAGCTCCCATAGAAACGCTTGATTGCACGACTCTTTCTGTTCCCTTAGATGCCTCGGCGAGTACGGGCAATGGCGTGCTTGCATTCAACTGGTTAAACAACCAACTTCCTTTTGGTAACAACACCCCATCTCTCGAAGTGATGGAGGCAGGACAGTATGGACTTTTGCTGGTTGATACAGAAAATGGTTGTACCGACAGTATCAGCTTTGTCGTTCCCATTGATACGCTGCATCCCATCATTATGATAGATAATCCGGGCATATTGGACTGTGACACCCCCTCGCTTACATTGCCTGCTACCCTTTCCAATCCTGCTAATCCATTTAGTGCACTATGGAGTACGCAAAATGGGCAAATCGATGCTGGCATCAACACCCTCAATCCCACCATAAGCGAAGTAAGGCAATTATAGCTTAGTGGTTACAGACCTACAAAATGGGTGTGCAGCAGAACGTATCATCTATATTACCAAGATGAGGATGTTCCCAATGTAGCTATTACCCCTCCTGATTGGCTAACTTGCGCGGTGGAGCAAGTTATTTTAGATGGTAGCGCATCCGATAGCGACCCCAACTATACTTATATCTGGACAACCACTGGTGGCCAGCTTGTTGCAGCAGTAGATTCCCTAGTGGCTTTGGCACAGGCAACAAGGCAGTTACACCCTAACCATTTTGAACACGGTCAATGGATGTTCAAACGATGCGATGGTGATTGTTCAACAAAACATCACACAACCGATAGCCCATGCAGGCAACGATACAGACTTGAATTGCAATGTGGAGAGTATGTTGTTAGATGGGCAATTTTCTTCTCAAGGCGCTTCTTATGTTTACAATTGGGAAACGGTGGATGGCATCCTCCTTGTGGATATTAACACACTTCAACCTGCTATCGGTGCACCAGGTATCTACTGGTTAGCAGTAACCGATGTTATGAATGGTTGTGTGCAAACGGATGCAGTGGAAATATCCCAACCCCGTCCGGAAGCCGAATTGCAATCTGTGCAACCCTTGTGTTATGGAGACCCCGGTGCCTTGTACTTTGCCAACGTTTCGGGTGGTCGCCCACCTTATCAATATTCGATAGACGGCGGTGCGGCGTATCAACCCAGATCTTTTTTCACGGGGCTAGCAGCAGGTTTATATGAGGCCGTAGTATTAGATGCAAATGGTTGTGAGGTGCGTATTGTGCAGGAATTGGAGCAGCCCGATTCGTTAGTGGTAGCAATATTGAACCCTGAAAATTATATTGTATATGGTGATAGCCTACAACTCCTCGTACAAAGCAACTATCCCATTGACTCATTGGTGTATATCCACTGGGAAGATGCCGACGGATTGAGTTGTACAGATTGCTTGATGCCGATAGCACGCCCCGAAGAAAGCCGCTTTTACAAGCTGACTGTTTCAACCGCAAACGGGTGCATGGACGAATCCTTGGTACGTTTTGTCGTCAACAAGGAATTTCCTGTTTATATACCCAATGCCTTCTCACCTGATGGGGATGGCAACAACGATCTTTTTTACATTTTTGCTCGCTTAGGAGCAGTTCAGTCGATCAGAGAATTTTTATTATATGATCGTTGGGGTAACGAAGTCTATTCAGTATGGGACTTCCCTGCCAATGACCCCCGCTATGGGTGGGACGGCACTTATCGAGGGCAACCAATGAATCCAGCTGTATTCGTTTACCTTGCACGAATACAGTTTTCGGATGGCAGAGAAGCAACTTTCAAAGGCGAAGTCGTGCTAGTGAGGTAGCGGATGATATGTGAAAATGTTTTATTTCTCAAATATCATATTGATACAATTCCAAGTCCTCAATGATGCGGATCAATTTTTCTGCATAGCGGGGATCGGTGGCATACCCTGCCTTTTTTAGCCCACGTGCCCAGCCCTTGTAGTCGGTTTTGTCTAGTCGATACAAATTTTTGTATCTAGCTTTTTGCAAAAGCTGGCTATGAGCAGCATAGCTTTCTTCTACTGTGGGAAATTTCCTGAAAAAGTCCTTGTGGTGGTCATCGTTGAAATTGGTACAATGCCCCTTGGCACAGGTCTTTGAAAAACATTTGATGCCGAAATGGTTATTGTTTTCGGTTGCCAAACGGCTTTGGCCGATATTGCTTTCCAACAATCCTTGGGCCAAAGTAATACTGGACGGAATGCCGTGTTTATCCATTTCTGTATTAGCTAATCGGTAGTACTGTTTTACATAAGCTTGCTGTTTTCTGCGTTTTTCTTTTTGCTCAGGTGTTAGTTCATCCCAACGCTTTCCCTTGCTCAGCATGGCAACGTTTTGTACCTCAGCTTCATCACCTTCAAATGGGTCATAAAATAAGGTGGATGTAGTTCTTGAAAACCAACTTTTCCCATCTTCACCTTTTGTCATGCTAAAGCTAATCGTTACATCTTTGTGTGTAACCATCCAAACTAAAATAAAGGCCAACGTCAAGAGTATCCACTTGCGCCTTAGCCAATCTTCTAGCATTTGCCAATAAAAAAATATTCTTGCCTTGAACTGTGCCGGACTCAGGTTTTCATTTGTTTTCATGGCTGAAATGTTTTATTTGAATACAAAAATAAACAAATAATTATTATCCAGCTATAAAATCAAACTTTTTTTGTTTTTTTCTTCAATTTGTTTGAACTTTTCTCGCTTACTTTAACACAAAAGCTTGAAAATCACGACATTCTTGAATTACTCTTTGGTAGAATTCGGTTTGCTGATAATCTTTTTGCAGCATGGTAAAGTAGTCGAATGTACGTTTTTCACCTGATGTGTAGAAGCGATTTCGCTCGCATTTAGCCGCCATATAGGTAGCGGCGGCCTGAATTTCTATGCTTCGTGCGGTGCGTCGAGCTTGGTCAAAGTATTCCCAAGCCTTTTTGATATCGAAATTTTCATGATTCCCTAGCGGCAGCCCTGGATGCGGAAAAACTTCCTTGCCTTTCTGATGGTAAGCCGAGGCCGCACTTGCGCTGCTCCGAAACAAGTCAGTAGCCTTCCAAGCTGGGCCGTAATAGCTCATATTGTAATAAGCCTCCCCCAGTTGAAAGTAGAGGGAAGCCGCCTCATCGGCACTCTCTGCTGCGCGGGCCTTAAACTCCAAGTCCAACAGTCGTTCTATCAATTCTCCTCGGTTGTAAGTAGTTACGGTATCAGGTAATTTACAATTTACACAATCAGCAAATCGACGAATAAATGGGTTAAACTGCCCAAAATTATCCCATTCCTTACTGGGTATATCCCTCATGGCACTGAGTGCAGCTTCAGGCTCCCCCATCCCAAGTAGGTAGGCGGATTTTGCTTCAACTAAATCATACTCGATCGTTGTACCATCTTCCCTTTCTACCAATGCTTTTTCGTAAGGCGATCTATCTTCTTTCCTGCATAACGCCAATAAATCGTTTATAATATCCAAATCGGGATTAGCTCTGAGTTGAGCCAAGCTGTACTGCATCAGGTAGGCTTTGGCCTCATCCCCCTGTGCCACATATACGGTGCGTAGTTTGTCTCGAATCAGCTTGGGGAAATCTGGATAATGTTCATAAAAATCATACCGCTTTCCCAAGGCAGCCAGTTCCACTTCTTGTTCCGCGCTCACCTTGTTCAGCATCATAATCTTCAGCACCAATCTGAACACCGATAATTGTTCCTTCAGGGGTTTCGTATCTACCATATCCTCGGCTAATGCCAAGGTTTTTTCTGCAAAATAGTAATTACCTGCCAGTACTTCCAAGTACCCTTCTGCTAGTTTCCACAAGGCTGGCTGTGCTATTTTGCGCTGTTTTAACCACTTGCGCACCAATGCTTGCAAGGCAATCACCCGTTCGCCTGCTTGTTCGCGAGGAATGTTAAACCGTTGTTGATTGTTTTTTGCCTGCGGGTTGAAGGAGTTGCCAAGGAGGTCTTTCTCTAATCTTTGCAATTCTCTTACTAATAACATTTCCAAGGCAGGATGGCGTGGGTCGTAGTCGTAGATATGTTGCATTTCCTCTGTTAGGCGGGCATTTTTTCCACTGGCACGCAACACGTATAAGCCAGCGCGTTCATGGTCATTTCTGCACAGTAAGAGGCATTGTTCCCACTCTTCGTCCGTGTCAATACGAAAACTTCGAAAGGCACTCTCCCGTTTGCCGGGGCATTTTTCAAATACTCGTGAGAATAAATAAGCGGCTTCCGCTTTGCGTCCCAACGCCTGCATGGCTCCTGCTTTGTGCCCCATAATCCAATATTCGACAATGGAAGGATCGTTGTCTATTTTGGGTAGATAATATTCCGTCAAGGCGAGGGTTTGTTCGTAATCCTGCATATAATGAGCGAGGCGAATGGCTTGGAATGCATATCTCAATTTGATATAGTCCGATTCTGTGCGAAGAAATCGCTCTTTCGCTTGTCGAATCAGCGTTTGCATGGCGTTATAGTCGCGGCGAGGTGCCTGCCACGCATTGGCGGGTAAGGTCACGTGAGGTTCGCATTGTTTGGCGAAAATCAGGTAATCTACTGTTTCTCTACAGCCGTGGCGCACCATGTAACGCGCCCAACTATTGGTAGCCATGATACCACCGAGCATGTTCAAGTTTGCATTCGGGTTGTCGATTACTGCACGCAAGTCCTCCAATTGGTATTGACTAGCGGTGTAAACAATGTATCGAATATCATCTAATGTGGCATTTTCACAGTAGCGCTCCCTCCATTCCTGTACATTATCTAACACGTACAGCTCGCCTTGGCTTTTGAAATAGTCGGCATAAATCTGCCCCATATCCAGAAAAAAAGGGGCCAAATTGGCATCAAACGCAGTAACCTTAGGATTGATAAAGCTATATCCATAGAATCCCTGAAAGCCTGGTCCACAATCACTGTTCACCCGCACGGGAAAAAAAATACTCCACAAAACCACTAAGAATACCGCCCCTTTTTGAATCATCGTTTCCTGATTGTCGCTAAAACAACTGGTTTCCAAATTGAAAGCAAGGTAAAGAATATTCAAACATCCAGCAAATAACCCTTCTTGGCTTTCTATTTTTTATAAAAAGTCGTTTCTTGCAGCACCTTGGTGTGAGCAAACCTTTTTTGATCTATATTAGAGCGTTGGTGATATGGAGACGATACGGGGGCAAAAAATAGCCCCCCATGTCACCAACTCTATTAGTTTGATGGAAGTAAGGTAAATTCATTTTGCTTAACCATAAGTGCATGCCTAAATGATTCGCCTTGTTTTCTTCGCCCTTGTTCACAAAATCTTGTTGCTTTGCTACGTTTATTGCACATCGGTTTCGTTGTCATCACGTTGCTGGCATATTTGCCGCCCGTCATTGATCCGTCTAATACAGCCGTAGTTGCTCCGTTGGGGCTACTGACCCCGGTTTTATGGGGCATTATGTGTTTGTGGGGTATATATTGGGCCTTTCGCCGAGATAGTGCTGTTTGGTTATCATTGGTAACGCTGCTATTAGGTTGGGATGCCATAGGGCGAATATATGCCCTCCCTGATGGTTCTGTAACCACACAAGGCACGCCAATCCAGTTGGTAACACTCAACGGACATGGTTTTCTGCCTTCCCGCCCCGGCGGAAAGTCCTTCGAGTACATGGCGGCTTTTTTTCAGCCCCTATCTCCTGATGTGATTTGTCTGCAGGAATTCCCTACTAAAGAGGGTGGTAAAAAACTAGGTCAGCTTATCCAAGCAGCTACGGGGCTTACGCACTCCTTTTTCGATCCACAAGGGCGGCTCGCTGTATTCTCAAAATATCCCTTGAAAGATGGGAAAATATTTTTCTTCGAGAATCGCGTGAACGGGTTTATGCAAGTAGATGTGTCGGCACCTGATGGTACGTTTCGCCTCTTCAATCTTCATTTGCAAACCAACGGTATTAGCCATATAGCAAGCCAAGTGGCGAATGATGCGCAATGGCAAGAACCCAAAACCTGGCAGAAGGTACGCACGATGTTTGCAAAGTATGGAAATTCCAATCGAATCAGAACGGAGCAGTCTCGGCAAATCATGAAAAGGGTGGCTGATTCATCGTATCCCGTGGTTGTTTGTGGCGATTTCAACGATGTGCCTTCCTCGTATTTATATCAACTGTTTCGGCAGGAACTACAAGATGCCCATTTGGCTCAGGGCTGGGGCTTGGGCACTACCTATTCGGGGCTTTTACCCGGGTTGCGCATCGATTATGTGATGCCTGATGCATCGTTTGGTGTGTTGGACTTTGAAAGGCATCCATGTCCCTTTTCCGATCATAAAGCCTTATTCACCTCGCTGGCCGTTCAATCAATTCAGTGAAAACTGCATAACTTCAGCTGCGGTATTGTGAAACATGAGATGGGAGATATGGGGTGTCATGTAGTCCAACAAGGGCATCCGCTCGATTTCCTGCATAAGGGTAAATTCGTTATCGGTCACCATGACCACCCAAAGTGAGGTGCGGTCATTGGAAAGGCTGTAACTCTGAATAACCCCCTCTGCCATCATCTGATTCACCACAAACCGCTGACGGGGGATAAGCGACATAAAAGTCTCATCCAAATGTGCAGGTAGGTCAAAAGTCACCATGTAGGCATTTTTCATAGCATACGTTTTTCAATTTCTTTCATTATACGTTTTCATAGGGCTTTTTGTTGTATCGGTTAGCAGTGCTTTTGTGTATTACCATCCTGCCAGCTTGAAAAGCTACAATGCTCCCTCCCTCTATCAACCGATGAAACAAGAAGATGCCTTATTTTTTTTCGCACTCAGTGTTAAAGTTTTGGTTCTTTGGTGCCTAGTAAATTTGAGGACCTGAACAAAAAAATTTACTTTTGTATGGTTGCGTCTTAAGGGAAGCGTACAGCCGCACTTTAATTCCGCAATACCATCCATTCTCGCAGATCATGGACATACCCTTCTTTCGTTTTCATAACCCTTTGTTTTGGTGAAAAAATTTCACCAAAAACAGGACTACCAAAAACTTAAAGCAATGATATTCAGTGTGTTAAGAGTGAAATTTGCAGGAGGTTTGTTCAACGGTCCGCGCATGCGCAGCCCAGCCTTTATAAACTTCTTCTCGAAGCTTTAACGTGCGTAATTTAGGGCTTTTCAACCGAAGAATCAACGTCATGGCTGGGTTGACGTATGCGCATTGTTGTGTGTTCGTCTTTTTTCTTTTTTAAAATTTTTCCAATTTGCTTATTTCGTCGGCAAATGAAATTGATTCTTTAATCTCTTTCATTTTTGTTCTCACGATTGATAAAGGATGATTTGGAAAGTCTTTATCGTATTCTTCTTTTTCCGAGTAATTCATCAATCTTCCTTTGGTAAAATTTTCATCATAAGGGTCTTTCGACATTCCTATCATTTTTCCATTTTCATCTGTCTTTGGTGCTCCATTTTCTTTCATCCATTTATCTAAAGTGATTGCTTCACGCATTCCCGTCATTCCTGCTTCGACTGCCTGCATTTTCACTACAAAATTGTATCCTTTAAATGGAATCATAAATGAACCGTTATAAGTCATTCCTGAAGGTTGATTTGGCTGTTTCACTATCATCTCTATTGCTTCGTTGCCTTTTAAGTTTGCAATTTCACAACGAATTAATCCGCCATCGATTTGTTCAACAATCATATTTCGATAGTGATTTCGAATTGTATTTATATCATTTAATTTGGCTGGAATATCTGTTGGATGATTATCGAAAAATTGAATTCCGACTAAAGCAGTTTGTTCGTTATTAACCCATGTCTTTTTGTATTTGGTATCTTCAACTAAATTCCAATTAAACGTATCGAATTTTACGGAATTAATTGTCGGTTTCGTCTTTCTTCCAAAAAGGCTTTTTAAATTCATTTCGTTTTGTTTGTTATCTGTCGTCTTATTTGAACATCCAATTCCAAGTAAGAGCATTATTGCCAATATTAGCGATATATTTTTCATTTTCTTTTTTCTAATGACACACAACTCTAAGGACTGTCTGCGCCCCCCACCCCACGAACTATTCCCGATAGCTATCGGAACTCCCACTGTCCGGCGCCAACAGCTCCCTTGAACGAACCGACCGCTAGGCTACCCACTTTCTGATATAAGGGAACATCGCTTTTTTGCTCCTTGTACGAACGTGGCGATTTAGGCGCAAGTTACAGGTTTTCTTAGGTTTTTTGTGCCGTTTTTTGGGTGTATTGCAATTTTTCCCTTCTTGCTGTTAGCAGGAAAACCAGAGGGCAGTAGAGACGTTGCATGCAACGTCTCTACGTTAACGTTGGCGTTTTCCCCATATGGTTTATCCAAAATTAATATCCCATGAATATGATTGGGCATGACCAGAAAACCAACACCACCAAACCCCCCCGTGAGCGATAGGAACGGGTGGCCGCCCTTAGCCTTAGCGGGGCGGCCTACGAGTGGATAGCGCGACCCCTGCTTGGCGTTGGGCTGGAGCGGGGCACGGCAGGGGCACGGCATACTCCTAATCACGAGGAGCCTGCTTGAGGTTATTGATGGAACTTTTTCTAAACATTTTTGTGCGGGGTGGAATAAGCATCTCCTAGATAAAACAGCACTAACCCACTCGCTGTCAGTTTTTTTTAAAGCACCTTAACACCCTATTCACAACAGGAGGATTGACAAACGGCCACATCTTGTGTATCTTTGTGGGATGAACCGCCGATTCAATATACTTTTATCTCCGCTGCTGGCTGCCTACCTGATGGTCGTATCCATTGGCATCCCTTTGGAGAAGGTGTATTGTGCCTGTATGGGTATTGAGCGTATCGTACTATTCGGGCAGGAAGCAACAGGAGGGTGTCATTACCAGCCTTCGCCCGATACCGACAAGGCGTGTTGTTCCAACCCAAGCGATACTTGCCCGGTTCAGCAGTCATCCGTTTGTTGCCAGCCCTCCTCCTTAGCGGCAGGTACTGCTTGCCATACGGAAGCGGGGTTGGATGGCAATTGCATGGAAAGCGAGCCTATATTGCTCCAGTTTCATGCCTCTTTCTTACCCGCCGACCCCTTGCTTTTAGCTATTGTATGGCCATGCTCCGCAGCGGTATTAACCGAGCCTTACGATTGGTTCACCAACACGTTGCCAAGCCGGGCACCACTGCCTATGTACCGCCCCGACCCGCCGCTTGGGAACAATGGCCGGTTCATGCGCGTCCTCTACCAAAGTTTCCTTTGTTAGCACCAGAGGCTTGTATGCCCTCTTTTTTACCTTTTGAAATGTATCCGTTCCTCGACAGGTCGTTGCGTTTGTTTTACTAACACAAGGAAAAAGTCTTATGCTTTTATTGATACAAAAAAACTTCCAACGGCGCTTGCTGCCGTTGTTGGTGCTGGTCTGTTGGCATCCGTGGTTATACGGCCAATGGGCAGGCACTGTCTATGATACCGATGGTTTCCCCTGATAGGTGCTACCGTTCGCTGGGCTGCCGGCAACGGCACCGTCACCGACACGGAAGGTGCTTTTAGCCTTCCTGCGCCGGGTGCTGCCGATTCCCTTATTACTTGCTCTTATGTAGGGTTTCAGCAGCAAGTCATCCACAAGGATCGCATCCCGTCTCCCTTCGTCATCATCTTGGCAGAAGGCACGGCTCTCACTACGGTGGAAGTAGTAGCCCGCGATAAAGGCCACTTTACCTCCGTTCTGGATGGGCGCAACGTGGAATCCCTGACCAGCAAAGAACTGCGCAAAGCGCCCTGCTGTTCTCTGGCGGAAAGCTTCGAGAACAGCCCCGTGGTAGATCTCACTTACGGCGACCCGCTCACAGGGCGCAAGGGAGATACAAATGCTGGGTTTGCGGGGAAATTACACCTTGTTCACCCT
Organism: Saprospiraceae bacterium; assembly: GCA_041392765.1. Lineage (GTDB taxonomy): Bacteria > Bacteroidota > Bacteroidia > Chitinophagales > Saprospiraceae > Lewinella. Next base: position 183,427 of record JAWKLL010000002.1, on the reverse strand, counting down.
TGAAAAGCGACCCGCATTCACGGGTTTGGCGATACCCTATGCGATGGATTTGATACCCGGCACGTGGGTGAGCGGCATACAGATTGGCAAAGGCGGTTCTTTGGAATCTGGTGCAGGGGCTTTGAGTGGGCAAATCAATACTGAATTGCAGCAGCCCACTACCGATGTGCCCGTGTTCCTGAATCTTTTGGCAATTCAAGGGGGCGTGCCGAGGGCAATCTGCACCTCAATACCCAACTGGGCAAAAGCCTGTATGGAGGTGCCTACCTGCACAACAGCCTGACGCGTAACCGCCATGACACGGACTACGACACCTTCAAGGATATGCCCGATCAGGATACTCAGACGGGAATGTTTCGTTTGGTAAGGATGAATCCGGAAAGCAACTGGGAAGGGCAGTGGGGCTTTATGGCCGCCAATGACCAGCGCGAGGCAGGCCAATTGGGTGTACATGACCACGGGCAAGTCTCGCAATTTCCCTACATCATCACCCAGCGCAACCGACATTTGAAGTATTCGGCAAGACAGGGTATTTTGGTTTTGCCAAACCCCACCAGTCTATTGGCTTTATTTACAGCGGGGCATGGCATGAGTTGGACAATCGCTATGGCAACCTACAGCACAGTGGCAGCCAGCAGTCTTTGTACTTTAATACCCTTTATCATACCCGAATCGCAAACGACCAGCACAAAATATCAATAGGTGGAACGCTTCAGCACGACCGCTTTGACGAAATACTGGGCGATTCACCTTTCAATCGCTTGGAGCGCACGGCTGGGGTGTATGGCGAATACACGCTGCACACAAGAACGCTATACCGACAAGGCTGTTTACAAAGCCCTCACCGCCATAGCAGGTATGCGGGTGGACTACCATAACTTGGGTGGATGGCAAGCATCGCCCCGGTTGAGCCTCAAATACAACCTAAGCAGCGAAACGCGCTGCGTCTTTCTGCTGGCCGAGGGTGGCGTTCGCCCAACATCCTCGTAGAAAACATCAACCGACTGCCCAGCAGCCGACAAGTGCGCGTCGTGGGAGCTTCACCCGACCAACCCGGTTTCTTGGGGTTAGAATCCGCTTGGAATTGGGGCTCCAATATCACCCAAAACGTGCATGTAGCTCACAAAGATATGAGCATAGTACTGGATTTTTATCGCACGGACTTTCAGCACCAAATCGTAGTGGATATGGAAGAAAATATAGATGACCTACTCCTTTATCAGTTGGATGGCCCCTCGTTTTCCAACAGTTTCATGGCCAGCGTCAACTATGAAGTAGTACCCCGTGTGGATGTTCGGCTGGCATACAAGTACAACGATGTGCGCACCACTTACCGTACCAGTGGTTTGAGGGAAATGCCCCAAACACCCCGCCACCGGGCGCTAGCTACTGCGGACTACGATGGCAAGCGTTGGAGGGTAAACGTCAATTACCAATGGATTGGCTCACAAAGACTTCCCGATCGACCTGATACCGGAGTCGGTATTTGTGGCTTCAGCCGCAGGTGGCTCCTTCATTTGGGTTGCTGAATACGCAAGTTACTGGATTGCTAACAGCAAATGGGAAATCTATACTGGTGGTGAAAACCTCACGAATGTGGTGCAGGAAAATGCTATCATTGGTGCATGGGAGCCTTTTGATGGTGCCTATTTCGATGCTTCTCAGGTGTATCAACCGCTTTTTAGAAGTACTTTCTACTTGGGGCTGCGGTATGTCCTTTTCAAAAATCATAAGTTACTCCTTTTTTAACCGAGGATCATGTAATATAAATTTATTGCATACCTTTCTAAATCAACAACAACCATGAGAATTGTATGGATGATGCTGGCCATCCTTCCGTTGATGGCCATGAGCAATTTAGACGATGCACTGCCCCGTACCCGCAAAGCAGTTATCAAAACTTCCGCGATCTGCGGCATGTGTAAGACGACAATCGAAAAAGCTTTATCCAATGTCGAGGGTGTCCAAAAAGCAGCACTGGACTTGGTAACTGCGAAGGTAACGGTTCGGTATGACGAGGCCAAAACCAACATTCATGAACTGAGGCAGGCGATCTCCGCCGCCGGGTACGATGCCGACGAGGTGCCAGCTCGCCCTAAGGCGTATGAAAATCTACCCGCTTGTTGCAAAAAGAGGGCAACTGCACAGAAGGCTGAACATCATTAAGGGATGGAAAAAATAAACTGTTCAACTTTTCCTAAAAGATTCGCAACTACCTTTTAGAATAAGTTGAACAGTTTTATTTCCATAAAAGCACAAAAAGCTCATTGCGCCCCTTTTATGTTAAATAGTTGGCAGTAGTCGATTGTTGTAAGTACCTTGCCATTTACTAAAAACAACCGCATGCGGAAGATTTACATCGCAATCGCTTTTCTCGTTTTAGGAAAAGCCGTCGCATTTACGCAAGGATGTACTGGCAACTTGGGGGACAACATCTTTGTTGCTGGTGATTTTGGTTCAGGCGAAGCCAATGTGCTATTCCCCAATCCTGGTATCGCTCCCGACTACCTGTATGGCGGCAGCTTACCGCCTATGGATGGTTCCTATGTGATTACCAATAACACAGGTGCTTGGCCGGGGCTGTTTGGCTCGTGGTTGGCCATAGGCGATAACAGCTCCGACCCCAATGGTTATATGATGGTCGTAAATGCCAGCTTTTCCCCTGGCTTGTTTTATGATCAAGTAGTGACCGATTTATGCGATAATACAACTTATGAATTTTCTGCCGACATCATCAATCTTATCAGGCTGGGCGTAGCGGGGCATATCGCACCCAATGTCACTTTTTTGATTGACAATGTGGTACAATTCACAACCGGAGATATAGCTTCTTCTAATACTTGGCAAACGTTTGGTTTTACCTTCACCACAGCACCCGGGCAGACGGAGCTACGCCTTTCGCTCAGAAATAATGCCCCCGGTGGCATCGGCAATGATTTAGCAATAGACAATATTAGCTTTCGGCCTTGTGGCGACCAAGCTTATATCCTGCCGGAAGTACCCGAAAACATCTGCGAGGATGGAGCACCCTTGCCACTGACCGCCACGGTTGTTGGTATGCTCTATGACACGCCTGCTGTGCAGTGGCAAACAAGCCCAGATGGCATCAATAACTGGGTGGATATTCCCGGTGCCACCAATATTACATACTTCCACGACCAGCTTTCGGCTGGCAGCTATTTCTACCGCTTTCTGCTGGCAAATAGCCCCCTCAACTTGGCCAATGATAAGTGCAGGGTTAATTCCAACGTGAAGCAGGTGATCGTACAACCCAAAGCCTACCAAATCCGCGACACCATCTGCACGGGAGGCACTTACAACGTTGGTTCATCCACATATAATGCAACGGGCATGTACGTTGATTCCTTGCTGAGTAGCATAGGGTGCGATAGTATTGTTTATCTAGATTTAACTGTTTTGAATCCACCGCCTATGCAGCCTCAATTGAATCATTCGGCCACCAAGCTGCTACAGCGAAGCCGATGGCGGCATAGCGGTGTTGGAGGTAACCAACGGATACCCTCCTCTCTCTTTTTCACTCAACAATAGCGAGCCGGATGATTTTGGTATTTACAATTTATTGCTAGGCAATACAGAACACCTCTTGACCATAACAGATCGATACGGATGTAGATTGGACAGCCTCGTGTACCTCTCCGGGCCGCCTGTCCTGCAATTGAATATAGGGCAAGACCAGCAAGTGGAGTTAGGCATGACAGCTTCTGTATCTGCCGTCACCAATTTTGTAGTAGCATCGTGGGAATGGACAAACGAAGCACAGGCGTCGCTTTGCCCAACGCTCGACTGCACCCGCCTTCAATGGGTGCCTGTACGTAACGAGTACGTTTATCTGACGGCGTATGATGCCAATGGCTGTTCTGTTTCGGATAGTGTGTGGATAGCCGTGTTGCCAAATTACGAAGTGTATGTACCCAATGTGTTCAGCCCGAATCAAGATGGGGTAAACGATCGATTTAAAGCCTATGGACCTTCGAGCCGTATTGTATCCTTCAATAAATTGACCGTTTTCGACCGATGGGGAAAAATGGTATATACTGCTTCGGGGCTTTTACCGGATGGTCTTAACCAAGGTTGGGATGGCACCATTAAAGGTGAAGAAGCGCCTCCCGGTGCCTATGTGTGGCAGTTGGAGGTGGAGTTCATCGATGGCTTTCAGCGGGATATGAGTGGAGCAATCATTTTAATGCGTTGACCCCCTCTCGCAGTGCTGTATTCCCGCCAAATCACCTATGCACTCCACCTCCGGGAGTGATGATTACTTCAACGAGCCGATCATATCCTCGGGGCGAACCCATTCATCAAATTCTTCGGCAGTGAGGTAGCCGAGTTCGATGGCGGCAGCTTTGAGGGTCGTGTCTTCGTTGTAAGCTTTTTTGGCAATTTTAGCGGCTGTGTCGTAACCGATTTTCGTATTGAGGGCGGTCACGAGCATGAGGCTGTTGTTGAGGTGCTCCTTAATACGGTTGGTATTAGGCTCGATGCCCACCGCGCAATTGTCGTTGAAGCTCTCGCAAGCATCGCCGATAAGGCGAGCGGAAAAGAGGAAGTTGAAAATCATTACGGGTTTGAACACATTGAGTTCAAAATGGCCAGTCATGCCGCCTACGTTGATCGCCACATCGTTGCCCAACACCTGTGCCATCGCCATGGTGAGTGCTTCCGACTGTGTAGGGTTTACTTTGCCGGGCATAATGGAAGAACCCGGTTCGTTGGCCGGAATGATGATTTCACCAATACCAGAACGCGGGCCGCTGGACAACATGCGTATATCGTTGCCTATTTTCATCAAGGAACAAGCTACTGTTTTCAAGGCACCGTGCGCTTCCACGATCGCATCATGGGCTGCTAAGGATTCGAATTTGTTTTCGGCAGATACAAATGGCAGTCCTGTGAGTGCTGCTATTTTTTGGGCTACCAAGTCGGCATAACCGTGGGGAGTGTTGAGGCCCGTACCTACGGCAGTGCCGCCCAATGCTAACTCAGCGAGGTGAGCTAATGTGTTTTTAATGGCGCGGATGCCGTGATCCAACTGGCTCACATATCCGCTAAACTCTTGCCCAAGGGTGAGTGGCGTAGCGTCCATGAAGTGCGTACGGCCAATTTTGACCACCGACATCAATTCCTCGGATTTAGCTTTGAGGGTGTCCCGTAGTTTTTCCATGCCGGGGATGGTGACTTCCACAAGTATTTTGAAGGCAGCAATGTGCATGGCAGTAGGGAACGTATCGTTGGAGGACTGGCTCTTGTTTACATCGTCGTTGGGGTGCAGGGCTTTGGACTCATCAGTAAGTTGACCGCCTGTTAAGACATGGCCTCGGTTAGCTACTACCTCATTGACGTTCATATTGCTCTGTGTGCCAGAGCCTGTTTGCCAGACTACGAGCGGAAATTCATCGTCTAATTGGCCGGCTAGTATCTCATCGCATACACGGCCTATCAAGTCGCGCTTTTCGGCAGAAAGTACGCCGAGGTCGTGATTGGCTTGAGCCGCCGCCTTTTTGAGAATGGCGAAGGCTCGGATAATTTCCACCGGCATACGCTGGCCTCCGATGCGAAAGTTTTCCAATGAACGTTGGGTTTGTGCGCCCCAGTACTTATCGGCTGCTACCTCAACAGGGCCGATGCTGTCTTTTTCGATACGATATTGCATGGTTTGGTTTTTTGTGTGGTAATAACGCCTAAAGGTAAGGATTATCGCTCAATCAACATGATTTGAAATAGACTCATTTTATATGAAAGTAATAAGGCTGATCGACTATTTCGTTAAGCTTAGCATGGTACAGCGCCCGACGCGAAGCGAGCGGAGGGCGCCGCCTGGAAGGCGGAAGGGTGAGGGGCGGGAGTATCGGGCTTGGCCGATACGGACGACGCGGTGGCTGTGTAGCGAAGCGAAACCAGCCACACCCCATGAGTAAAGAAAGAAACAGGAAAATGTTAAGAACGACCGAAAGGTTGGGGGCTGTGTGGTTTTGCTGTTACTTTGCGGGCTGTACTTTTTAGGATTACTTTATGCAACTCAACCACAAGACATTCGGGCAGGGAGAACCGCTGATTATCCTGCACGGCCTTTTTGGCACCCTCGACAATTGGCAGACGCTGGCTAAACAGTGGGCAGAACACTACACCGTTGTGTTGGTGGATCAGCGCAACCACGGTCGCTCGCCCCACGAAGATGCGCATACCTATCCGTTGATGGCGGAAGATTTGCGCCAGTTCATGGAAAACAACTGGATATATGAAGCGCACATTTTGGGGCACTCTATGGGCGGAAAAACGGCTATGCAGTTTGCGTTGCAGCACCCCGAGATGGTGAATAAATTGGTGGTAGTGGATATGGCGCCCAAGGCGTACAGTGGAGGGCACGAGACTATTTTGGAAGCGCTCAAAGCGCTGCCGCTAGGCGAAATAGCCGACCGCTCGGAGGCGGATGATTTTTTGAAGGAACGCATTAGCGATTTTGGGGTGCGCCAGTTCCTGCTCAAAAATCTGACGAGGACAAAAAACGGCGACTATGAATGGAAAATGAACCTGCCTGTACTCATAGCTCACTATGAAGATATACTGGCCAATGTGGCCGTAACGACGGAAGTGTTTGGACACCCCGCCCACTTCATTCGGGGAGCTAAATCGGACTATGTGCAGGACGAAGATATGGCCGATATCCGCCGATGGTTTCCGCAGGCGACTTTAGCCACCATACCCAACGCAGGGCACTGGGTACACGCAGAACAACCTACACTGCTATACGAGGAGGTAAGCCGTTTTTTGCGGTTGTGAATGGTGAGCCTGGAAACTTTAAAGTGCAAAACATCAAGGGGGAAACATACAAAATGTATGTTTCCCCCTTGATGTTATCATCGACTAATTCTTCCAAACCCATCACTTCATCTGCACAACTAAACCTTCCATCTGGTGTACGTTGCGCAAATCAGCAAGATAATGCTGTGCTTCGGTGACGGAGGCAAAAGGGGCTACAATGACGCGGTTGATGGTAGTGCCGTCGGCCTTTTTTTCTTGATAGACAAAGATGCCGTTGAAGCCCTTTCGCTGGAGGGCAACTACATGGCGTTCCGCATTGGAAAACTGGCCATAAGACCCCAACTGCACGGCAAATGCACTGATAGGTGTCGTGAGGAGGGTTACTTGGTCGGTAGTCGCCTGTGTGGATGGGGCGGCAGTAGCAACGGTACGCGTCTGCGTAGCTGCCGACTGAGCAGGGGCGTTTTGCGCAGCAGTGGTGGTGGTACTAGTACTGCCTTTAGCTTGCCAAACGGGGGCTGACTGAGTTGTGCTCGCGGGTTGGCTCGCAACGGGTCGGGTAGGTGGATATTCATACGCAACGGGAGCAGGAGTAGCCATCCGCGCTACCACTTGTGAGGCACCTTGTGCGGGGGTAGTTGAAGCGGCAGCCGTAGTAGTGCCCACAGGAGCAGGTGGGTTCTTCGTACTAAATCCCACTACGGTGAGTTTTACTTTGGAACGCCCTACGCGCATCAAGTCAATCTGGCGGGCAGCGGCTTGGCTGAGATCAATGATGCAACCATCGGAATAAGCACCTCGGTCGTTGATGCGGACGGTTGTGGATAGGCCGTTGTCAATGCGCGTGACTTTGACGATGGTACCCAATGGCAATTTGGCGTGACCAGCCGTCATCTGGTTGTGGTAGTAAGTTTCGCCCAAAGCAGTGGGGTTGCCGTCGAGATAGTCCGCGTAATAGATGGCGTATCCGGTTTCGTCGGCCAACGGATCTTCTTTGGCAGTAACAGGCGTTTTAGGCTGCGCGTCATTCCAACGGAAAGTCTGTGCAGAAACCCATGCGCCGACTAGCAGGCATAATGTGAGCAAAGAAATTCGCATGAAGCTTGTATTCATTGTGTTAAACATAAAGTGGTAATCACTATTCATCTTCAAGCAGCAAACGACTACCCGGTGCTATTTGGTATAGCCGTGTTACATTTTCCGTAGTCAGCCCTTTCACCAATAGGGTGGCTGGGCCGAATTCAGGTTTTTTTTGATAAGCCACCAATCCCTGTTCGCAGTGCGATAAGGAAAGCTGACGTGCATGTACCACCGACTGATCTTTACTGGCTACGCCTATGGGGCATCCTGTAATAGAAACGTTTCGGATGGTAACATCGCTGGCTTCCCCTACGCTGATGCCTTTGTCACCATTTCGCTCCGTATGACAATCGCTGATGGTGATAATGCTGCCAGAGCAGTCGATACCGTCGTTGGTGGTATTGGCAAACCAACTGTGAGCGATACTGCCTTTACAGAAATCGGTGTCCAACCCGTCGGAGGAAGTGCGCTGAATGCGACATCTTTCCATTTCAAATGTACACCTGACTAGATTCAGGGCATCTTCGCTTTGGTTGTCCATAAATACACAGTCTGTCATTTTGACGGCTGATGCATAGAAGGTAACAGCCCCCGTCAGTTGCCAGTCTGCTTTGTGGAGGTTGCGCAAACCTTGGCAGGTGACAAAAGCAAGGGCGGAAGCGGCAGTAGCTTCCAGTACATGTAGCCCCTGCCCGCTATTGTCATCGGAAAAGATACGAATGGGTTGATCGGCTAATCCTACCGCCCATACGGCACCGTAGCTAATAATGGCCGAGCGATTGTTGAGCGCGATCTGTGCCCCGGGGGCAATATGAAGATGCCAAGCGGGGGGAACAACTAAATCTTGTGTGAAGGTGTGTGTCCCTGCGGGTATGGTGATGGTGCTTGTGGCTTCATCCCATTGTAGGGTGGGAAAATGTTGTGCACGCGAAGCCTGCCGAAAGCGCTGCACATCCGCCAATCCCTCGGGGGCATCCATACGACTGACGGGGGCGTGCATGACGGTGTCCCACCCCGGAATACGGAAGAAAATGTAGCGTGCATTTGCGGGCAGCGGTAGCCGTACGCGTGGGGGAATATCTTGAAATAGCAGCGCTTGTTGATCCCAAAAATCGATACCCCGCAGCCAAGTAGCCGTATCTTCTTGTTGTGTTTTTTCATACAATCCACGAACGGGGCCGGCGGGCAGCCAAAGAGGACGGGGCAGTACTTTGCCTACATATTGGCTGGAGGTGCTGTAGCCTGTGATGAGCAACGGCAGGGTATGTGTGTTTTCCAACCAAACACTGCCTTCATCGGCACGCCAAGAGCGCAGGCTGGTTTCGCCATAAGGCAACAGGTGAGATCGCACAAAAGCCACCTCTTCGGCAAGCTCGTTGATATTGGGTTGGTATTCGGGGAATTCCATTTGCAACCATTGAAGCCGCGCAGTCCATGCTTCCTCGTGTGTGCGGATGAAATCGTCCCAGACTTCGGGGCGAGTCAGTTGCTCCAAAGTATGCAGGTATTCCCGTATAAAGGCTGTATCCCTGAGCAGGAAAGCAGGCAGGCTGGTACTCTCCATTGATTCGCGGTGTAGGCTACCTTCTGCCAGAAAGTGGTATCGTTTGGCGGGGCGGTCGGCAAACCCATCGAACCCCACAGGCTCTAAACGGCCATTGATAGGATTGTAATAAAATCGCTGGTTGTGCCAAACCAATCCGTGGTATCCATTGAGCATATCACAACCGGCATAGTATCGCGCTAAGCGTGGCAGGTCGAAAATGTCACTAGCGGGCGTTTGACCTTGGCGATATTGCTCCATTAGCAATCGCGCTTGGCGATACAGGGGTGCTAAAGCGGTATTTTGTACGTAGTCCGTTTCGTTGAAGGCTGTCACAGGGGCATTGGCCAGCTGCTGAGCCGACAACCCCGCATTAGATACGATGAAGCCATGATGCCCCAACTGCCGAGCCATACCCGCCCAAAAACCTTCTTCGCTAAACTTGACAATAGGGCCTTCCCTTCGTGAGCGAGACTCGACCAACTGTTTTTCAAAATGCTCCTCGTAGGCATAAATGCCCTTGGACTCGCCATTGACATAAAGTTCTACAAAATCATAGCGCGTAGTGAGGATATCTTGCGATTCCCAGAATTGATGCAACAACCATTCGTGCAGGAAGTACCGCGCCTTGGGGGTATGCAAGCTAAAGGTGACCATCCCCTTCCAACTACCCGTTCCTTGCATTTTGATGCGATACGACCATTTGTCGCCACGCAGGTGATCTAACCAATCGCCTTTGAGGCGTAAACTCACAGGTTTTTCGTCTTCTCCTTGGGGGCGAAGCGTGGCTTTCACCCAATCATCCTCAGCCGCTTGCAGAATACCTTTGGCTAATGCTTCTTGTCGTTTAGCTTCGAGTTGTTGCATGGCTTGGCGGTCGATGGTAAGGTGCAACTGCTCCGGCGTGAAAGCCGCTGCATCCCATACATCCACCTTTTGTATAAGCCAGTCGTCTAACCAAACTTCTTCCAAACCATTGTTGTAAACGTAGCATTGGAGGTGGCAGGTGACTGCTGGAATGGAATATGGAAACGGATGAGGTGTTGTTGCCAACCCGCTGCATCGGTCGCTTGTACATCGGATGATTCTATGTGAAAAGTGCCGGGTTGTTGGCTGCTCACCACCAAACTAGCGGTGCGGTTGTGGTTGTTGAATGTCCAAACCGATGCTTCATATACCGTACCCGGTTGGAGGTTCTCCAAGGTAGTAGTGAGCACAAAGTGCGTTTGTCCATCGGCAGGCAGTGCTAAGCTACGCTTGCCGGAACGAGCTTTTGGGAAGACAGGAACGCTGCACCGGGAAACTCCCTTTTTCCATTGATAAAAACATCGCCTCGGGTATGTTCCATATTGCAAGAGATGCTGTCGATAGGCGTAACGGCATCCGAAGCAGTAGGTTTTATTAACAAAGCTATCAGCAATAAGGCACAACTGATGATGCCAGCGATGATCCAACGCTGTTCCCTAATATGCCTGTGGGTCTTATTTTCAGGAGTAAGGAGCATTAAACGATCAATTCGGGCTGTTCAATGAGAGACATACGGGTAGCTGGAGATACTAATCGGATCTCTTGTTGAAGGCGGTTGAGATCATCGGGTGTCGGCTCTGCCAACAAAGGCCAAATCGAGGCCCGGGGTGAGCGTATCCATCCGTTTTAGTTCTACCGTTTGGAGATGCCGAGTGAGAATGTCGGTGATTTTATGGAGGTCTTCTTGATCGGTGGAGATATTGATAAAGAGTCTTCCAGAAATGTCTTGCTGCTGTTGGCTAATGCGTTGGCTTACCAGATGACGGTTAAAATCACTAAAATGGCTATTACAGCAAGCAGTGGTTGGTTAGCGCCACAAGCTAGCCCGACACCAATGGTGATAAACAGATAGACCAATTCCTCTGGGTCTTTAATGGCTGCTCTGAAACGCACGATGGACAATGCGCCCACCAACCCCAAGGAAAGCGCAATGGACGATTTGACAATCATAATAATAAGCAATGTACCCAACGCCAAAGGGAGAAAATTGGCCGCAAAACGCCTCCTATTGGATACTGCCCTGCCAAAATGTATGTAAAACAGCCTAAGTAACCCAGAAAGCAAGGCGGCCACTAAGATATTGAGCAGGAATTCGCCCAACGGCACATTGTTGGAAAATTCTTGGACATACCTTTCCTGAAGCTCTTGTAAAAAATCCATGCAGAGTGGTTTAGACCTTGCAAAATAACACAAAAAAATCGTTCTGCCTCATTTAAAAATAGCACACATTCCTACACAAGAAACGAGGTGATTTCACAAATATCCCTATTTTCGCCTTGCAACTGAACTCAGATGATATGTCGCGATTGCTGGGATGCCTGCTTGGCTTGGTCTTTATTGGAACGGCTTGTGAAAGAGACGCAGCTCCCATAGAACAGCCTACACATACCTACCTTTTTTGGGGCATACCTACGATTGGTATTTTCCTAACCGTTTAGATCCCCGATTAGCGTGGCTCGACTACAGCCGCTATGATGGTATTTGGTTGGGCGGAGATGTGTGTGCAGCAACTACGGGCGATGCTTCGGCACTACCGTACCTCGATTCTGTGCTGCACATCAAGCGCGAAAGCACCTTGTGGGCTTGGGGCAACCACGACTTGAAGGACGGCACACCAGCACCATTGGAACAAGCCACAGGACGCAGCGGATACTACAGCTACTACAGGAAAGGGATGCTGGTGTTGGTGCTAAACACCAATCTGTTTTGGTATCACAATTGGTCGCCTCCTCAAGAAGATTGCGAGCAAAAAGCGGCTCAGTTGGCATGGTTACATTCGGTACTCGATACGCTGCATGATGTGCAGCAATTGGTTGTACTACACCATCATGGCCTTTTTAATGAAATGAAAATAGGGGATGATGGAATAAGGCAACAACCCGATAATATCAGCGGCATACCCGTGCGTCCTGATTGCCGGGCGGAGGGAGATTTTACACAAGAAATCTATCCTCGGCTAGTGGATATTCGCCAGCGGGGCATTGGAGTGACCCTCATTGCGGGGGATGTGGGGATGAATAGCAAAGGGTATCAGTTCGTCACACAGGACAGCATTTTTATATTGGGATCAGGTATCAATAATAGCTTGGATATGTCGGATCCTGCCGACTATGTGACCAATTTTCATCCTGACACGGTCTTGTTGGTACACCATCACCCTGCCGACAATCGGCTCTCATGGGAATTTATACGCTTGAGCGATTTAGTGAGCCAACATCTGCCGCCCTCCCGCTGGTATATGCTGCCGGAAAGAGTGAGGATATTATTGGAGGAATTTTAGGAAGCTGTATTAGCGTTTATTAACTTTGTACTAAATATCATTTTGACTCTAAATATGAAAGGCTATATTGCTTTATGTGTGGCATGGTGTATGTCGTTGGGGTATGTGAATGCCCAAGTGCAACCGATTAAAGGTTGCCAAATTGCTTTTGATGAAATCGACCCTTTTGACAGTTTGAAAATTGTAGGGTCAGAAGTAGTGGCGTTGGGCTATATGATACCCAGTAAGTACGAAACAGAAGACGGCCCAAAAATGGTGGAAGAAGCACGGGCGGTAGTGGTGTTTACGGAAAACGATAGCATCAGCGGTTTTTTTCTCAATCTTGTGCTACCAGAATACAAACTGCAACCCATAGGCGACGGCGACAACGTCAAATTATTGCTCGAAGATAGTACGGTCATTGGTTTATACAACTTCCCCGATGAAGGCGCGTTTGACCGAAATATTAACATGCGGGTCTATCAACACACTTGCGCAGTGCCGATGGATTACTATTATAAATTGGTTTATCAGCGCATCACCCAACTTCGTATTGAATATAAAAACCAGTACCGCACACTGAAATTGAGCGAATCCCAACAGTTGGCACTGAAAAAGGCGTTCCAATGTGTGGGCAATCGGGTGTCGTTGTATCCTATTCATCCCTAGAAAGGAGGCATATTATGCGAAAAGCATTCCATTTTCATCGGCTTTGGCCTGTTATTTTACTCGGTCTATCGGGCTTATTCGGTATCGGCTGCGGAGAAACCACCCGTGTGGATGTGGAGGAGGAAATACAGAAACAGGTACAACTCCGTCTTCAGGAGTATTACCGTGTGGCCAATGCAAGATGTCAGGATGACTTGATGAAAGAGGCTGGCGACATAGCAGATTCCATTGTGCTGGACATAGCGCGCCGCATGAAAGATACCCTACAGCGCCCGGAACGCCCCATTCGCCCAGAACGCCCGGAACAGCTTGATTTACAAGATAGCCTTCCGCTTTCTCCCTTTTTTAATAAAACATCTTCTCCCGGCGATGATCATTAGCATGGAAAAAAATGAACTGTACAACTTTTGATTCGGAAAAAATTGTACAGTTTTTTTTATCAAATTACTAAAACAGCGATACCAACCCTAAACCAGCCCAATCGCCGCGATGAATGGCACCGATACCGCTCTGATTAAAATAATTATTCACACGGGCACCCGCTCCCGCAAACCCAGCGTCTCCATCGCGGAGCGAATAGTGGAGCGACAGTTTGAGGTCGGGGTTGAAATAAAGATTTAACCCTACATCTATGGTCTGGTCTTTCCCGGCGAAAGCCCCTGCTGCCGAAGCCGCTGCTTGGCCTTCTTCATCCATTTCACCACTGAATTGCACCCACATCGCTACGGGTTCCAACATATATCCGTTGGCAAGATGGAGGTTGTAACTACATCTCACATAACCTGTTTGAGAGGTTACCTTACGGTGCGACATATCTGCCGTTTGACGTTGGAGCACTGTCCAATCACCATCAATATTCAAATGTTTCCAATTGAGAAGTAGGTCAACGCCAGCGGCCTGATTGGTATAGAAGAGGTCGGTTGCGCCTTGCTGAGCTGCTACTACGCCCAACGTGATACCCTTGCGTTGGCTGTGGTAGTTCACTTTGTGCCCCAAACTGTATTTGGCCGACTCCCCATCGCCGTAGGTGACATGAAAACGACCCACCACAAGGGGCGAAAATCGATTGCCTGTAGAGTTGCCATTGTACATCTCAAAAACGGGGTTGAATACGCCCACGTCGTAGCCCCATCCTATGTTGGCATCGGTTTTGCGGAATATACCTCCCATGTTCACCCCTCCTGCACGACCAGGGCCTATCCCTGTGAGTTGGCGGCGTAGGTAGTTCTGCGACCACGCTTTTTCAAAGGAGGTACTGCGCAAGGCAGCAGTCATACTCTCCCGCCCGATCTGGGGCAGTAGGTAACCAAACGATAGGTTGAAGTGCTCGCTTTTGTTGGTCAATTTCCAAGTCATATACGCATTCCAAACACGAAAAGTAGGCGACCCTCCATTGTTACCAGGCGCCTCTACGCCCGTCAACACATCTTGCCCCACGAGATCCAGCGCAGCCGTCACATTGAACTGTAGATTGGGGTAAGGCTGGCCTTTGATGCCAAAGCGGGAACGCCGCAACTGGGTATTGAGGCGGTTGTCCACCGCATCATACTGCCCCGTAGTGGCATTGAATACCTCCGTGCCAGTCGTATAAGTAGTCCATACCTGAAAACCAACGATGGGCTGTAGCTTGTATTTGTCCCATTTTTTGAGGAAGGTGGAAGTAGGAGCTTCTTGTGCGTACCCCCAAGTGGATGCAGTGTACCCAATGCCACCAACATCCAACATAAAGATGACATCGCAATAACGGATGCCTTCTTTCCAAAATACTGGTTCTTCATATCAAAATTTAAAGTTGTAAAAATAATGATTCAATCCTGTGACCTATGTTAAGTAGATCACAAAAGCGAAAAGAAAAGACGATAGCGTCTTCCTTGGAAAAGGAGAAAAAGGGAGTTGAATAAAAGAGGTAGGGAGTAAAGCAGCTCTTATGAGGCCCTCGGCTGCCCAACGCAAAGGCACTCCCATAGCCGAGGCCAGGTGCTTCGCGTAGCCACGCCCCACCAGCCTTGGGGGCTGGCGGGGCGCGTCTCATGCTGCGCCCCTTGGTCGCTTCGCAGCGTCATTCAGTTGTTAAGCATATACAGTGTCTCGTGTAGAAAAGCAAGTTCAATGTAAAGTGTGCCTTACCCATTTTTATCAAGCCGAACGGTAGGCCGTTTCGTGGTATCCTTTCTCCTGCGGCCCTAAAAACAAACGGCTATAGATACGGAACACAACCAGCCCATCCAATATCAGATTCAACACGGTAATGGACATGAGCAAATACTGGTTGCTGTGAATATGCCCCAACATGAGGTCTTCGCCCAGAAAGGCGGGTGTAATAGGAAACCCAGCTAATCCCAAGCAGGCCAATGCAAAAATCAAAGCCAAGCGCGGGTGTTCATACACATGCCCTTGGAATTTTTGCAAACTGTACGACTTTTCCTTTTTCGACAATATATACAACACACCTCCGCCTACTGCCGCAGAAACGAATATGCCGCTTAAATACAAATGTACTTGGGTAAAATCGAATTGCTCGTTCAACCCGATGGAGAGTGTGATGTAGAGCTGATTGAGCAATATCAGCAACCAAGCCACCAGTGCCGAGTCCCGTTCTACAAATGACCGAGCAATAAAGATTACTCCCGTTAGTCCAAACACTAATGATAACGCATTATGCTGCGTTAATGACAGTAGGTGAGGATGATATACTAAATACAACCCCGCAAAAAACAAGGGAATGAACACCCCACCTATGACCCGTAAAGGAATAAGAGAAGCGAGTTCGCCTGATTTTTTCAGGGGCCTCCACAACCATTGCGTCATAAACCTATCTAAATTAAATTCCTTGATGCTAAGGATATAGATAGACAGCCGAATTTTATTCCACAACCCATCCGCTGACTGTTTGGCTGGAGGCGTAAAGTGGAAAAACTGATCGTGTATGCGGTAACTGAGTACGGAAGGGGAAACGAGCAACTGGTAGCTACGCAAAAAAGCATGGCTCACAAAATGTACCATTGCCAGCGCATACCACCCTAAGGCTACCTCTATAAACATGATCCCGATCTGTGCCACGCCTGAGTAAGCTATTTGTGTCTTAATAGTGGATTGCACCTTGGCGATATAAGATGCTACAATGGTTGTAGCCAACCCCACCCCTGCGATGAGTATTTTAATGCCCAAAACGTCATCCCACAAGGGCGCTGTACGCACCAACAGATACACCCCAATATGTACCGACAGCGACCCGTAAAAGATGGCACTGGAGGTAGTGGGGCCTTCCATAGCCCGTGGCAACCAAGAACTAAATGGAAATTGTGCCGACTTTACCATCGCGGCCAACAGAAACGGCAGCGGAATGAGCCATAAAAACACAGGCGATTCTACGTGTCCCCATATCGAAAACATCGGCGAGTTCATTAAAATGCAGGGTTCTCATAAAGTAGTGGTGGTTCAACCAGATGCCCACAAGCAGAGCAATATCCGCCACTCGGTACAAGGATACCACTTTCAGTGCGTTCTTTACAGGCAAGTACCGTTCGCGGTAAAACCTATCAGGAAGAAGGAGGTGACTCCCAGAATTTCCCATCCTATGAAAAGCGTTTCAAAATTCCCCGCGATCAAAACAACGATCAATCCTAAATAAAAAGAAATCAAGTTGCTAAAGAAGCGTTTGTAGCCCTTGTCGCGGTGCATATAATATTTGCTAAAAACGGCTACCATGCCCGTGAGTACGGTAGCGGTAAGCAAATATACAAAAGCGTACCCGTCGAGGAAAAAGTCGATGGAAAAAGCTACGTGTTCTGTATGATACAACAAGAGCCTTCACTGAAAATAGCAGTCATGCCTCCTTTGCAACCAGTACCCAACAGGGCTAGGATACCAACTAAATTCAACAGTATCGTGCTGATTTTGATACCAAAAATCAACTTTTCTTGGGTAGCAGGCACCCATAACCCTACCAAAAGCGAGAGAAACGGTGCGAGTATGATGGTATAAATGATATTTGTCATTGCTCAAGTATTAAAAAACGTGAACGGGCATATTCTCTTTCGTAGCCTCTAGAATGTGGTTGGTACGCATAGCTCTGGCTGTTTCTATCTCCTTCATCATATCCTTTGTTTTTTTCGTCACTTGGGAGATGGGGTGATATAAATGGAATTGCCCTTTATAGTAATAGTAAACGCCATGATCTTTAGGTGAAATGACCACTCAATGGATCCATTCATTATCAAACCATTCCGCCATGGCGGCTGTACTTTGAATGATACCCATGACAATTTCGGGTTGGTGTTCAATCATCATCATCAGTCGTACGGGGTCGTGGTTTTCGATCATTTGCAATGGCAGCCCTGGGCGCAAATCCCCATCACTGCTATTGACAACGCCTATGAGACCCACTACGTTATGGGGTAGCTTGGTGCCCGCCCCCATTTTTTCAATATCCATCCTAGAGAAATAGTACTCCAAATTGATACCACCGCAAACACCCGGCAAAGGCTCCAGTACTTTGGCCAAGACTTCGCCGCTAGGATCCTTGCGGTAATCATAGGATTGCAAAAAGGCTCTTCTATCCAAGAAAAGACCTTTGATTTTCTCGCGGCCACCGATGTAACAAAGTGCATTAGTGCCGTGCCCCAATTCTGGCCGAGGTTCAAAGTAGGACACAGAGCGATGCTTAATGGCTTTGCGGACGTGTTTAATATCCCTATTGATATTAATAGAAGCAAAACGGCGTGCCCTTTCTTTGGCATTCAAGTCGAGGGAATTTTCAAAAAGTTCCACATACTGTTGGTGCAGCAAAGCGTGTTCGGGTGTAAGGAGGTGTTCGTCATAAAAGGCTAGTTCATCGCTGGCCGTATCGTGCATGGCACCTACGAACTGTACCTCTTCGGGAATAAGCAGCCCCCTCACGGCAAGTATTTCCCTAACTTTGGCGTGGTTGGCCATGAAGGCAAACACCCTAGCATTGACAGCACCAGGCCTGCCACTACAAGCACCACAGTCATGGGCACCGTGATGCGGGTTGTTGGCACTACTGCTACCGTGTGCCACTATGTACACAATAGGGGCAAAATAGCTATTCAATCCAATGCCACTAAGAATACCATAGACCACGTCGGCCATTTCGGCTACCGTATATCCTATTTGCAAACCATTTTCTTGGAGGCTGGGGTCTGTGTTCTCAATCAACAACTTGCCATCTAAATTCATGTGTGCGAAAGCATCGGCGATATCGTCTTTCATTCGGGGGCGGAAGAGGTCGGTTAAAAGCCGTACAGGCGCCCAAAGCCCCATGGAAAGAGACAGCAGAAAGCCCTTGAGCGGCGTGTGGCTTGCTTTGGCATGAAAGCCTTCCTTGCCTTTGTGGACTCCTTTTACGTCAATTTCCTTGATCAAATGCCGGGGTTGGATGGCTACAGGCGCATTTTTTTCATAAAACTTCCCCCCAAAAGGCTGGAAATAAAAGGCAGCACCAAAAAAACCAGGAGCACCATACGTTTCACAATCTGGGTCAACGGCTTCGATGTGCCTGCGGAAGGAGTCTTCGCGGTCGTCCACACAAAAGATAGCTTGGAAGGAAGCATGAGATCTGTCGGCTACACGCTGGCTTTGGGAAACAAATTGAAGGCCAGCCAGCACATGGTCGTAGTAATCCCATTCAAACGCTTGTTGCCACAATTGCAAGACTTGCTCTCCTTCTGTGGGGGTGTATTCGCTCCAATAATCTACAGGCGGGGTGTTGATGAATGTAGCTAATGGCTTCCAGTGGTTGCCCAATTGGCTATCCATGACATCTATTTCCAATAAAAGTTCTAGAAGGATGAAATCTTTGTGTGCAATCTTTTTCCGGTACAATAAAGTGTCAGGAGTACCCTCAATGGCCGCAATGATGCCGCTCCATCCTTTGTGGCTAAACTGCTGGTCATAGATATAGTTGTCGTAATACCGCTCATTACCTACCAATATATTGAGCAAAAAGGGAATGGAAAGATCACCGTGTTGTAGCCACTTTCTTACCCTAGCTGATTGAAAAAAACTGGTAAAGCTGTTGGCTTCTAATGTACGGACAGCCTCCAAGAGACCTTTGTCTTCAAAAGGAAAATGCCAAAGGGCAATACCTTGGTCTAAGTAACTTGCTACGATACGGAATAGGAGTGGGTGAACGAAGTTGTCCACGTCTATTTTGTAGTGTACCTTTCGCTGCGCACGCAGCCGCCCCATACGAGGGTCGTAGGGGTGTTCATACTTTTTATTGAGCATCTTCTGCTTCCACGCTTCTAGTTGCTCCTCTCCTTTTTCTCGGGTCACGATCCAGTCGATGATCGCTGGTCTTATACGCCCTTGATGAAAGAGGTTACGGTACTCATTTACATTGAATGTCACCTGAATGCCGAAGGTGGCTTTGGCCTCGAAGATGGCCTCAAAAAAAGGCTTATGCTGGTAAGCGTGCAAGGAATTGTGGTGGACAAAATCCTTGAGTGCCAATTGCGAAGGTAAAAAGTGACGCAATTGATGCAATACATGGGCTTCGTCAAAGGTTTCGTTTTTCATTGTAAAATAATTATTCAACCCTTTCAAAAAAATGGACAGATTGTTTCCTGTGTCTTTCTGCTTCTCATGTTGTGGCTGAAGATGCCCTGAAGAAGCAGATTATCGTGCAAGGAGAAAAGGTGATGACACCGCTAATTGGGGGCGGAAAAAAATTAATGGGAGGTACATCACCTTTCCAGCTTTTTATTAATGGGGCCGCTTGCGAGCGGCCAGGGGATGAGCAGAAATAGGTAACAGTTGGTCTAACCCTACAATTTCTACATGGCCGCCAGTTTGTTCATAGTCATGCTGAAAATGCACTAAATTTTCCATAAAGGAATGATCGACGAGTTGTATGTCATCTGCCAAAATGATCTGCACCTGCTTACCATTGGGGATGGCATCCAATTCCTTTTTGATACCTAGGTAGTTGGAAAATAAGGCAGCATGGTGTATTGTCACTTGGAAGTTATCGCCTTCTACATGCGTATCGGCAGCACTGCGGAATAATGACCGGAAAGATGCACCTCGCACTAAGTGGATGATGATCTTGAGGATAATGCCCGCAGCAATACCTAATAACAAGTCTTCGAGTAAGGTAACGAAAATAGTAACGAGGAAAATAGCCAATTGCTCGGAGCCAATTTTATACATAGATAAAAACTCCTTGGGGTGTGCCAAATTAATACCCACCGCAATGAGCATGGCAGCCAAAGCAGCGTTGGGGATCATTTCCAATACAGGATAAGCAGCAACGGCAAAAACCAGCAGGAATATACCGTGGAAGAAATTGGCCCATCGTGTACGTGCGCCATTGCGTACATTGGCAGAACTTCTGGCGACTTCCGAAATCATAGGCAATCCACCCACTAAAGCCGCAAGGGTATTACCGATACCTACGGCGATAAGATCCTGATTGGTGTCGGATTTGCGTTGGAAGGGATCCATGATGTCGATTGCTTTAACCGTCAATAGGCTTTCCAAGCTACCTACCAAGGCAATCATTACCACATATTTGACAAAAATACCTGCGTGTGCCAAACCACCCGCATTGGCGTTGATGGCTACTTTGTCTAAGATATTACCTACTTTGAGCAGCGTATATGCTGGAGCATCTTGCAAATTCATAGCCAAGCCTGCTGGAATAGCAAAGAGTAGTACCAGCAAAGGCGCAGGAATACGCTTGGCCCATTTGTTTTTAAACTTAGGCCAAAAGATCATGACCGCGAGACTTACTAACCCAATCAAAGTGACACCGGGGTTCATATTCGCAATAAAGTGGGGTATCTCGACAAACAACCCTAACGGGCCGTGACCTTTTGTCATAGCAGGATCTACGTTCAGGAGTGCGGGTATTTGTTTGGCAATAATAATTAAACCAATAGCCGCCAACATTCCGTGAATAGCAGAAAGAGGGAAAAAATCAGCTAATCGACCTAATTTCAAAACACCAAATGCAATTTGCACAAGCCCTGCTACCACCATAACACCAGCGGCCATTTGCCAACCTTCAACCCCGCCACCAAACTCAGCAACCGCACCTGCTACGATGACGATCAACCCAGCAGCAGGGCCTTTGATGGCTAATTTGCTGCCCGTGAAAAAAGTAACGACAATACCACCAATGATAGCGGTTACTAAACCCATGACAGCCGGAAAATCGGATGCTTTGGCGATACCCAAGCTCAAGGGTAATGCCAGCAGGAAAATCATAAAACCCGAAGTCGCATCGGAAGAAAAGTTGTCTTTTAGCCCCTCAAGCCAATCTGCAGGTTGTTTACGAGGCTTTGAAGAATGATTGTTTTGAGTACTCATTTTATAGGAAAATTGAATCCAGTATCAAGGATACCAGATGATCGGATAAATGAACAAGGCAAAGAGGAGTACTCTTTACCCAATCTTGCGGTAAGCAACCGCAGTACTACCAAAAATGAGTATTAACAATCGAGACGAAGCGCGTGAAAAAGAATGTATTTGCGAAGCAGGGGAGGAACCGCTTGCTTCAAGGGGACGATTGGCCGTAGTTGCTGGCCAAGATGAGGAACAAACAATAGCCCTTGCCACCCTCCTAAGCCAACTGTGTTGCGCTTTTGATCGGATGTTTCTTCTTGGGTTTCTTCCGTCTCTTCAACTTCGTTGCCTTCTGCAAATAAGGTTTTTTCGGTGAGCGTTTCTTCTATACTAGAAAAGGAAAGAGTGTCGGATAATAAGGAAAAATCAGAGGAAGTAGGTGCAGCCATCACAACACCCCATAAGGTGAGTGAAAGCCACATATAAGTCCACCATATTTTCCTTGTAATCACTAGAAGAAAGTGTTGTTTACGCTAATAATGTAATTTGCGACTGCAATAGTACAGGATAATTTGATAACTGGGCTAACAGTTAACAAATCGTTTGCACCCTACCGTTGGTTGGAGAGGCGAGTACCTCTTCTCTTGTTCATAAACTAGCACAACTTTTTTAATGTGGCAACTTATTCCGCACCACCCCATATACGAAGGCACCGAGCGTAGCACTCAAAATCACCACTCCCATGACGAGGAAACCTTGCCCCAATAGAATAAACATAGGCCCGGGACAAGCACCTACCAACGCCCAGCCCAATCCAAAGATTGTACCTGCTACCAAGTGGCGGGTGATGTTGAGCTTCATGGGGGTAAAGTTGACAAACGTATCGGAAAGGGTCTTGATCTTGAACCGCTTCATGATCCCGATGATGGTCGCACCCAATACCACGGCTGTTCCGATAATTCCATACATGTGGAAACTCTCAAAACGGAACATTTCATGGATACGAAACCAGGATATGGCCTCCGATTTGGTCATTATGATGCCAAATAATATACCTGTAAGGAAAAAAGATATGTTTTTCATGATGGTTCGATTTTTATCAGGGGTTTACCCCAGAATGAAGGGCAAAAGACCCCAAGTCATAATCAGGCCGCCAATGAAAAAGCCAATGACGGTAATCAAGGAAGGCAACTGTAGGTGCGACAACCCTGTAATGGCGTGCCCAGACGTGCAACCATTGCCATAGCGAGAGCCAAATCCCACTAAAAAACCGCCCACAATAGCCATAATCCAACCTTTGACACTTAACAGATTGACTACCTCTACCGGAAGGAAACCCTCTCCTTGTGGGTAACTCAGGTGAAAATCATTTTGCAAATGCGCAATAGTGGCAGGTGAAATAGCTACTGCCGCTGGACTGGACAAGTAATGAAGTGCCAAGTAGCCACCCAACATGGAACCCACCACAAACGCAATGCGCCAACTAAAGTTTTTGATGTCTTCCTTGAAGAATTCATACTTGCGCCCCGCACCCGCAATGGTACACAAGTGGATAAAAATCGAAGAAACGCCAAAACGCTGCCCTAACCAAGTCATCATAAACAGCACAAAGGCAATGGCTGCCCCAGAAACAGCCCAATGCCACGGCTGGCTGATAAAGTCGATTAGACTTGTGGCAAGTAATAGTATTTTCATATTGTTACGGTTTTCATCAGCAGATACTGAATCTGAATGCAAGAAACAATACTGCCAAATACAAAGAAAGCAAGTAAGCGACTGAAATTTATGTGATTTACATCACACAAGCGCTAAAACCATCAATAATTTTCCGATATTAAAAAAAATCCGTCTTCGCCCTGTGGTTGATAAAGAGGCATGAGGATGCGACAATCGTAAGGAGCTTTGATAGGCCCGTTTTTATCCGTTGCCAGCACTTCACCCGCTCGTAAGGGTTGGAAATTGACATACCCCGGCAGCATGGTAAACTGATCCGTTTTGCCAACAGGGTGAACATGGCGTAACCTGGCTACCCGTGGCAACCCTCGGCTGTAATTAATAAGGAGGTCGTCGTGTTTGTTTTCTACGTCTTCTGGTTTTACGCAACCCGTCGAGCGCAATAAGTTGACCAAAGCAGCTACCGCCCTTCGGGTAGAAAGTGGGTCATCGTGTTGGCCTGCCTCGAAGGTGACACTGTGCACAGGACAGGAGTAGTTGTCACTGTGAAAGTGGTGCAGTGTAGTACCCTTGAGGCCATTCAACATCCCCGTTATGACGGGGGCGTGCATGAAGGTGGCGATTTCAATGCTGCGCGGGTCATCGGTGGCAATGGAGAAGATGCCGCCATCCGCTGTAGTCGTGTGTAAGTCAATTAAAATGACTTCTTTGGGCGTAAACTGCTCAATAAGATCATCTACAGTATCCAATAATTCTCGCAACTCGGCATCTTCGGCCATAAGATGATCGGGGTCTGTTTGGCGCACCGCTGCAATTTGCGCGGGTAAAAATTGCCGATTCAGGTCTTTGACGATGTAGCGAATACCTTTTTCAAAAGCGCGAACATTGCCTTTGATGCCTACTAAGACACCCTTGAAAACAAACGCTGGATTTTTTAAAGGTTCCACGGAAAGCATATGAAGTAACATATCTATGGCGCGCACCCCTGCCGGTTCATTGCCGTGCATGCCTCCAATGGCTATCACCAATGGCCCTATCATCTGCCCTTTGTGTATGCCAATGATCCTTTTCTGTGTGTCCATATAACGTAGCCATTAATCCTGCCCCAAAGTAAGAAGAATTACCGAATTTTCATCGGTAAAAAAGAGACGTTGGTCGATAAACGGGCTTTTTTGTGCCAAGTAGCAGGTTTTTTATAGTACTAGGTATTGCATAGTACCATAGAACACCCTATCTTTGTGCCATACAATACGAAACAGACCTAATGTCTATAACTATTGAACCATGTCAGAAGAACAAATAAAAGCTTTGGATGCAGCCAGCAAGCAATTGCGCAGAGGGGTGCTGGAGTTGGTTGTTCTTTCTGCGATTGCTTCGGAGGATGAGGTTTATCCGTCCACCATCCAGCAAAAGCTCAAAGACACGCCATTAGAAGTAAAGGAAGGCACATTGTATCCTTTGCTGACGCGGCTCAAGAATAGCGAGTTGCTGGAATACACCTGGCGAGAGAGCACCAGTGGTCCACCGAGAAAGTATTTTTCTATCACCACCGAAGGCCGTGAATTTTTGGATGGCCTCCTCGATACTTGGCATCAATTGACGAAAGCAGTTCATCTCAATACGCAAAACCACCTCAGCAATGAATAAGGTATTTAACATCAATTTAGGCGGCTACCCCTTCACTATTGATGAAGACGCCTACGATCATTTACGTTCCTATCTGGAATCCATACACAACCACTTCCGCCAAACGGAGGGATACGAAGAAATCACCCACGATATAGAGGCTCGCCTTGCCGAGCTATTCATCGAGCACCTCCATAATCGACCCATTGTAAACCTACAGGATGTAGAGGATGCTATCGCTGTTATGGGCCGCCCCGAAGAGTTCGGTGCCGACCCCATGCAAGATGCCTCTTCCGCTACGGGAACAAACGAGGACAACTTCCACATCAAAACAGGCAAACGGCTTTTCCGCGACCCTGAAGAGAAGGTCGTTGGTGGTGTAGCAGCGGGGCTTGCCGCCTATTTTGGCATCCAGGACCCCATCTGGATACGGCTTTTCTTTGGGCTTTTCCTTTTCACTGGTGGTATTGGTGTGCCGCTCTACTTTATCCTGTGGGCACTGATGCCGGAAGCCAAAACCGCCAGCGACCGATTGGCGATGAAAGGTGAACCGATCAACATTTCCAATATCAGCAAGATCATCACCGAAGAGTTTACACATCTTTCGGAAAAAATGACAGAATTGGGCGAGGAACTGTCCGGTAAAAAAAAAGCCCGAAACCGAATGACGATGAGAACAAGGGCACTGCGCAGCGGTTCACTGCTATGAACGATGCCTTCCAGCAGTCGTGGGAAAGCACCCGAACCCACCTGCCGGACATAGGCCGCGCCCTGCGAGGCGTATTAATTGCCATAGCCATCTTCTTTATTTTTGTTTTTGCCATGCTTTGGTTGGGAATCATCGTCGGGTTGACGATTTCTACCCCCTTCCTTACCAACTTTTTCCCTGGGCAGGAGGCTATGACCGTCATAGCGGCTATCAATGTCTTATTTGTTGTCGGCATTCCCACCTTGTTTACCATCTTGTCGATTGTTCGCTTGGTATTCCGCCGACGAATAAGCCGTTCTTGGGTCATTGGTTTGTGGGTTTTCTGGTTTATCAACCTATTTTCAGGTATCAGTATTGGGGGCAGGTTGGTGCAGGAATTCATGGCGGAAGATTCCGTCAACCTCACACGAGAGATGCCTGCACAACCACAGGGAATGCTATCACTTCATTTTCACGAGCTTGAATCCCAAAGCGAAGTCCTCTTTGGTTTCGACGGGGAAGGGGTGCATTTACCTAACGCACCTGTAACGTACCTCGTCCGTCAGTCGCCTGATGCCACTTGGAAGATAGCACAATCGGCTACTTCTCGGGCATACCGCAAAGCCGAAGCGCATAGCTTGGCAACCGCCCTACAAGTGCCCTTGCAATGGGATGAAAACAGCCTGAGCATACCCGCTACCATCCCGTTTGAGCAGTTGAGCAAATGGCGCAACCAGCAAGCCACTGTTGAAATTTTAGTACCCGTGGGCGGCCAGCTTCAATTGGATGAATCAACCCGACTGAGTGGTAGCAAGATATACCCACGCCGCGTAAACGGTAACATAAATGCGGGGGTAGCTACATACCGATATGAAATGACGGAAGCAGGCCTGCTGAAGTGCCTCGACTGCCCGGCAGAAAACAAAGCGGTGCCTAATCAGGAAAGCGACGCATCGCCGTGGAAGGATTTCAACTCCCTTCAGCTCAGTGGCCCCGTAAAAGCCACCGTCCAGCAAGGTGACACCTATGGGGTACGCATCACAGGTGAACCCTCCGAAAAAGCCCGTGTCGCTACCACGCAGGATGGAGGTCTGCTGTCCATCCACTTGGATGCGCAAAGCACGGATAGCCCCGTAAGGGTTTATATTACCCTGCCATCGCTGCAAGGGGTCGTACTGGAACACACCGATGATGTACTCATCAAAGGATTCGACGGGGAGTCGATGCGAATTGAAGCCCGTGGCGGCTTCGACCTCAAAGCCGAAGTGGCGACCACCCGTTTGGATGTCGTCGCCGACGAAGCGGTTTCCGTTGAATTTACAGGCACCACCGATGAATTGGTCGCTCGCTTACAAGGCGACAGTCGATTAGATACCGACCGAGGCCAAGTGGCCAAAGCCCACCTTTTTGCAGCAGGCGACAGCCGTATTAAAATCAGCTCGAAGGTACAGATAGTGGAACAAGAAATACTAGAAGACAGCTCCTTGCGCGTAGTGGACTAGCCTCCGAGAGCAGCGGGTCGTCTTGGGACAACATATCAAGATATTGCGATAATGATGACTGTAGCGGTTGAGCCTGATAAACAGGTTCAGCCGCTTTTTTTGTTTTAGTGCGAATGATGGATATGTATCTATCACGAAAAGAAGCAACGACAGGTAAGCAACCGTCGTTTCTTACCGCTGGTTGAGTATGCCGTGCCCCCTGCCGTGCCCACGCCGACCCAACGCCAGGGGTCGCGCTATCCACTCGTAGTCCGCCCCGGCTCAGGTCAGGGGCGGCCACCCGTTCCTATCGCTCACGGGGGCGGTTTGGGTGGGGTGTTGGGTTTGTGTTCATGCCCAATCATATTTATGGGATATTGATTTTGGATAAACGGAATGGGGAAACGTCAACGTTAACGTAGAGACGTTGCATGCAACGTCTCTACTGGCAAAAACGTTTTTACGACCACATCATCGGCAATAATGCGGAATACCAACG
The DNA here is from genome assembly GCA_041392765.1 of Saprospiraceae bacterium. Classification (GTDB taxonomy): domain Bacteria; phylum Bacteroidota; class Bacteroidia; order Chitinophagales; family Saprospiraceae; genus Lewinella. Next base: position 155,791 of record JAWKLL010000002.1, on the reverse strand, counting down.
CATTTCAGATCACATCATTTATATTCTAGCCCATTGACAATATAATATATTATATACCCCATGAGCATCCTCACTACAACAGACCTACGCTCGCAGGGCTTGCCTCCCAGTTTTCCTGCCAACAGCAAGAAGTGAAAAATTTGAAGTACATCCCAAAAACGGCACAAAAAACCTAAAAAAATCATAACTTGCCCCTAAATCACCACGTTATTGCAAGGTGCAAAAACGATGTTCCCTTATAGTTGAAAGTGAGTAGTATGGTGGTCGGTTCGTTCAAGGGAACTGTCTGCGCTGGACAGTCGGTAGAGAGTCCCGATAGCTATCAGGATGGTGTGGGGGCGTGGGCAGTCCTTGGAGTTGCGCAATGAGAAAATAATAAAAATTCAATGTTTTTACAAAAGCTGATATATCATGATGGAACCGGAGCTGCAATGACTGAGGCTTCGAAGAGAATTGAATTCATGGTTCATTATTGGCAGTATGTCTTTTCTCATCAACATTTTAGATTAGACGAAGAATGGTTAAAGTCACACCGTGGATTGCTGCAAAGAATTAAACTTCAAATAGAAACGAATTTCGATTCAGTACATGGATGTCAAAGCAAAGTGAGGAAGTTCTTTGTAAACGAACCTTTTTTTGAACCTTCCAATCCAGTTATAAGCTCTTTGTCGACAAAAAAAAAGATTGATATAGATAATCTGAAAAGAATTTTTTCAAAAAATTTCAATCAACAGAATCATGCAGATTTTGTTTCTGCTGATGTAATTCTTAGATATCTAAATAATATAATAGCCTATTTCGATACATACTATCATAACAAACTTAAATCAGCACTGCTTACTGAACTAAGTCGAAATGATACTATTACAAGTATTTCAATAGCAAATTTAAGGTGCTTACTAAACTGTCTAATAGTTGAATTATTATCTAAAGGTTTCACACAAAAATATCTTAGCGACCTTGTTTTTAAGATTCAAAACCCTGAGTTGTTTCCTTATGACAGACTAAGAGGGGATTTTAATACTGACCAAGAATATGAGGACTATAAGAATAGTATTTTTGCTAGCCTCACTATTAAGGAACAAATTAACAGTATAGTCAACCTTTTAAATAGAGAGGAACGTCAATTCGAAGTTGTTTATAAAGTTTATGGTATTAATTGGCAAATTGAACCTCTTGAAATACTCAATGTAACATTTTATAACCCAACAAGAAACACTAAAATAGTTCCTTTTCAGTTCTTTAATGAAGATTTTACTATTGCGGGAGGAGGTAGTGCAAAGCCAAATTCTCTATGTAATGCTTTTGTTGAGGTAAATGGAATACAGGAGCCAATGATTCTTGACCGGGCTTATACAAAAGTTTCTGCCGCATTAAGCATATTAAATGCTCAAATAGAAAAACAAACTTATTTAAAAAAAGATAAGGCATTATTGGCTGTTAAGGACAGGAACCCAAAAGTTCTATTTGGTTCTGGCTCAGCCATTAATGAGGTTGAGTTGATAAACCGTATTCCAGAGTTTAAAAGAGATGATATAAATTATATCAATCAATTGGATTGGTCAATACCAAAGGATCAAGATTTGATTAGGCTCATTTCTGAAATATCAGAGCTAATGAAATCCGATTCCAAATACTCATTATTGGATATTTACAGTAATCTTGAAGGATATTTTGGAAAGGCAAACGTGCTTAAAAAAATTTTTGTCAACTGCTTCAAAATTTGGTCGGATAAACACTACCCTGTTTCAGTTAAAATCCTACTAATAAATGGATCTACTTCTTCAGGCTCAAGGTTTGAAGTTAATGAAGAACATCAATTGACTGATAGCCAAATCAATTCTCAAGGATTTGACACAACACCAGGGAGAGCAATCAACTATGTCAAGTTCATGAACAAATTAACTCAAACAAAAAATATAATCGACACACCTTTTTGGGATTGGGTAATTGATGATGTCATAGATTTTAGAGATAACCGTACTGTCTGGAATACAAAAATGAAAGACAGAATAGAATACTTAATTGACGAACTTAATACCGAAAGAAATTTGATAGTACATAGCCGACAAACCGAGGAATACACTAGAATGAGGAAACAAGAATTTTTTAATTTTATATTAATTATTATACAAATATATACGTCTTATCATTTGTCTTACTCTAATCGTAAAACTGTAACAGAAGTCTCTAATAAAATTGAGAGAAAGGCAAACATTATTTAAAAAACAAAAGTGCATAATCGAGTAAGGAGAGGTGAGCGAGCCCACCCCATCCCGACAGCTATCAGGACTCTCACACCACTCCCGACTTATGGTCGGGATACGGTTATCGTATTGGGCGGTTCACGAAACAGCGTTTTGAGGTACGTTGTGGTAATAATCTTTGAAAGACATTTAGTGCAACTTTTGAAAAGATATAGGTATAGAAAGCAGCTTTCATACAATGAAAAGGCTCAATTACATATTGATAAATACAAATCCCATGGTAATTTGATAAATTTGATTTTCTATTAAGAGGTGAAGAGTTGGAATATTGGGAAGTATTTGACCGATAATGTGACCAATTTTGGAATGTTAGATAAATTGCTAAAGTAATTTCAAGAAAGTATAATTTTATTTTATGGACAACAAAGATTTAATCAGAAGAACCGCAATGATTTTTATTATAGTTTTATTTGCTATAATAGATGGGTTGACTTGTAGTTGCAGTCGAGTCAGTTTTTGCGATTATTTATATGACAAGCCTGTATTGGTTATTAGGGGAGAAGCGATTGATACAGTAATTTACCACATCTCAATACAGCAGTATATTTTAGGGTAAATGAATACTTACGAGATGATTATGGTATAGATGGAAATATAATAAAAATATACGGATCATCCATGAAGCTTCTTGCGATTTAGATGTAATACTTCGAATGCCAATTGGCGAAGAAATATATTTAGCCGTTGCTAATTTATATGACTACCCTATATCGGTAAATCCAGATTCTTTAAATGAGAATTACTTTGAATTACGCCCTTTCTTATGTCAATCAGCATTTTTACAAGAGGTAAATGGTGTAGTTAGAGGTCATATTGATACCGATACGCTTAGTAATGACTTGCAATGGTACTATACTTATCCAGTTGCCAATTTTGAAGAACGACTAAAGGATAAGTGTAACTTTAATGAAGACGATATATCAAAAGACGTTTGCAGAGAGGATAATTTCCAATTATATCCAAACCCAGTGACAGAATATAATTTCTTTGATATTCGTCAGCTTTATTTTGATAAATATGGAGTAGATGAGGTAGAAATATATTCTATTTCTGGACAGCTGTTACAAAAAGATAACTTTGAAGGGCTACAATTCTAGAATCAATTGTGATTCGATGAATAATGGCATATATACATTGTCAGGATAAAATCAAATAATAAATATTTCGTAGTAAATTAGTAATTAATCGTTAACTATTCAGCGGGGAAATTAATTTGAATAAAGTTCGTATTTTTTGAGGTGAACATCAACATTAGTGTTCTGAGTTAGATAAAACCTTTGTTGATTACATATCCAAAACAATTACCCTGTGGGGGCATGAAGCCCAACACCCCCATAGCGCAAATACGAACCGCCCGCGTGAGCGCCAACAGGTGCTGCCGATGAGGCGGCAGTGCGAAGCACCGTCAGCCCGGAACATAGCGACCCCGAGGCTCGTGGCCGAGGGGGCACGCCCCTATACTAGTACTATACACATTGGCCGCTTGTCCGTGCAAAATGGGGAGAATGGTGAAAAATGGCGTGGACATCAGGTGCTATGGCCATTAGCGCGCATATTTGGGTGTTGCAAACCTATACTTATGAAGTACCGCTGCCTTGCCTTGCTACCCCTGCTGTTCTTGCTTTCAGCTAACGCGCAGACCTTACAGGATGATTTTGAAAATACATCGTCCATCAATACTTGGTATGCGGATGACGCTCAAATGGAGGTGTCTTTTGACAACCCGTTTAGCAATGCCGATAACCCTTCGGCGAAAGTGCTGAGGTATGAAGACACCGGTGGGTTGTATGCCAATGTGGGTTTTGATGCCCCCGATGGCATCCGCATTGGGGCGGAAACGCCTTTTCGCTTGAAAATTTTTTGTTCCATCATCAGGCGTAGTAGGCAATCAACCGCATCAGCTTTCGCTGAAGCTTCAAAATGCGAACCTCGGCCAGCCGTGGGCTACCCGAGTGAAATCATCAAGCCACTGGTTTTAGATGAATGGCAGAGCTGACCTTCGATTTTGTATCGGACAACTACCTCAATTTAGACCCGTACTTCACCTGCTCCTTCCCAGCGGATGGATTTCAATCGGGTGGTGCTTCAAGTGAACGGGGAGAACAACACGGCCTCCCGTAATTGCCTATATCGATGATTTTTATTTTGAAGGTGAGGAGTTCAGCACTACGAACGACCCTGTGTATAATGTCTTGGTTTGGCAAGATGAGTTCGATGGGAATGGTTCGATAGATGGCACAAAATGGTTTCATCAGACCCTGTTGCCCAACGGCGAAAGCTGGTTCAATGGAGAGATACAGCATTACACAGATAAAATCGACAATGCTTTTGTGGGTAATGGCAAGTTGCATTTGGTAGCCAAAAAAGAAAACTATACCCAGCAAGGTGTCACCAAACCCTTACACCTCTGCCCGGCTCAACTCGAAATTCGCGTTCACCTACGGGCGGGTAGAAGTGATGGCTAAGCTACCTACGGGCGTGGGCACTTGGCCTGCTATATGGATGTTGGGGAAAAACATCAACGAGAACGGTGCTTACTGGCAGTCACAGGGCTATGGCACCACCGGGTGGCCTGCCTGCGGCGAAATTGATATCATGGAGCATTGGGGGCACAACCAAAACTATGTGCAAAGTGCGATGCACACGCCCTCTAGTTTTGGGGCTACCGTAAACCACGGAGGGCAGTATATAGGTACGGCCTCTACGGAGTTTCACCTCTACGCATTGGATTGGTACCCAGACAGGATGGTGTTCAGCGTTGATGGTGTGGTACACTACACTTATATGCCAGAAGTGCAAAATGCCGATACGTGGCCCTTTGATGCGGATCAGTATTTGTTATTGAATATCGCCATACAGCCTTCCATATTACCCAATTTCACTGAGAGTGCTATGGAAATTGACTACGTGCGGGTGTATCAGGAAGAGTCGGTTGGTGTAGTAGCACCTAGCGCCGCCTATTTACTGACGGTTTCGCCCAATCCTGCTGGTGCCGCAGTAGATATTAAAAGCCCAACCGAGGCGTGGGGCGGTGATGTGTATATTTATGATGCGCAAAGCAGACTGATACAGCAAGTGCTGATACAAAGTGAATATACCCGCGTTGATACGGCTGATTGGCTGCCAGGTACGTATATTTTTCAGTACCAAGGGCATGGGCAAAAGCAGACGTTTAGGGTGATAAAAATGTGATTGAACCATAGCTTTACCGAGTGGGGTAAAGTTATTTCATCTTTCGAATTTGGTTGGAACACTACGAACTCTTGGTGTTAGTATGGGAACCAGATGCACGGCATGCACTTGTGTTTGACTTCGTTTTTCCGTCAAATTACCAAGCAACGTACAAAGGGGGTGTGCAACCTGATTTATTTCACCTTTGACCCTAGCGAACTCCTCTTCAATTAATAACCAGGACCACAAAAATCACCATTTTATAGTGATGTAAATACCTGAACTGGGTCTTCTAGCGCCTGTAGCTTTGTGTTGTCAATCACAAATACAGCTATGAAGAACTTATTATGTCTCTTATCCCTGATACTATTAATAGCCCAACCACTGGTAGCCCAGAGTTGGCAGCTAGTATCCAAAGACTTCACTATCAATGGCACATCCAATGTACATGATTGGACTTCCAATGTTACGACTGTTAATTGGAGCGGCCATTTCGTTTTTGCAGAAGACGGAACGCTTCAAATTAACAATGGTAAAATCACGATACCTGTATCGGGTATTAAAAGCACCAAGGGGCGTATCATGGACGGCAAGACCTACGATGCGCTAAAGAAAGATTCCCACCCCAACATCTTATTTACAGCTTCGAGTGTAACGGCCACCGCAAACGGCACGAACAGTTACACCGCCAATGTGAAAGGCACACTTTCCATTGCAGGCGTACGCAAGCAGGTGACTGTAAAAGTAACCATAAAGGAAATAGGGGAAGGTAAAGTGAATTTATCTGGCAGCTATGCCCTGAAGATGACGGACTTTGGTATCGATCCACCTACGGCGTTGATGGGTACCATGACGACTGGTGACGACGTGACCTTGAAATTTTCGTTGGATTTGAGCCAATCCAGCAAATCATAAACTTATTTGAACATCCATTCAAAACTTCATTGTTATGAAAAATATGCTGAATCTCCGCACCCTTTTTAGCTTCGTGCTATTCATAAGCGTATCTTTTTATGCTTCGGCACAGATTGCTAATTTCCGCCCTTATGACCAGAATGGCGTGAATGTTTTTGAGCCTGCTAAGGATTTTACCACTCCTTACGAGAAGCCTACGCTTCGCATCGGTGGTAGCTTCACGCAGCAATACCAAGGTCTTGAACACGGCAACAAAGCCGATGTAAAACTAGCCAGCGACGGTGTAACGGATTTGAATATGCTCTATGATTTGGGCAACGGTTTCAACACCGCTACCGCCAACCTAAACCTCGACTTCCAAATAGAAGACGGTATCAGAGTGTCTCTTGAGAACTATATGTCTTCTCGCCACCACAATGAATTTTGGGTAAAAGGTGGTTACATTCAGGTGGACAAACTCCCTATGTTTGGCAATCCTGACTGGTTCTCTAAATACGTGCGCGTTAAAATTGGCCACATGGAGGTGAATTACGGCGACCAACACTTCCGTCGTACCGACAACGGTAATGCCATAGCTAACCCCTTTGTAGGCAACTACATCATGGATGCCTTCGCTACTGAAATAGGTGGAGAAGCCTACTTGTTCCCTGTTGAAAATGTGATGGCGATGGTAGGTGTTACCAACGGCTTGATTAAGGGCGATATTACCAATACCGTTCGTAAGCCTTCTTACTATGCTAAATTGGCTTATGACAAGCAGTTGAACGACAAGACTCGCGTCCGCATCTCCGCCTCTACCTATATGAACGCTGAATCTGGACGCAACACCCTCTATGGTGGCGACCGTGCAGGGTCTCGTTTCTACATGGCGATGGAACCTGCATTCGCAATACCTCGCGGCAGCACGGTACCTGTGGCTACCAATACCACGGATAATGCCTTCTCTGGACGTATCAACTCAGGTTTCAGCACGAATGTGACTACTTGGCAGATTAGCCCATTCATCAAAGTGGCGGGTCTGGAAGTGTTTGCCACCTATGAGCAAGCGCAAGGATATGCCAGCACTGACCCCAAAAAAGAAGGAGCAGATACACCTGAAAAACGCACCGTGAGCCAGTTGGCCGTAGAAGGTATCTACCGTTTCTTGCCTCGCGAACAGGTTTACTTAGGTGCACGCTACAATACAGTTAATGGCGAGTTGGGTGCACGCATCACAGATGCCAACGCTAATCCGTTGGACTTAGGTATCACCCGCATGGAAATTGTAGGTGGATGGTATCCAACGCCCAATATGTTGCTGAAAGCATCTTATGTGAACCAAGAATACAAAGACTACCCCAGCAACCAGCTGTACAGCGAAGGTTACTTCAAAGGGGTAATGATTGAAGCAGTAGTTGGTTTCTGATAAAGAACCCACTTGGGGCGATGCAAACGACACGAACGTTGCGCATCAGATGCTCCAGCCTTTAATCTAACCATAAAGAGGTGAGGTGGTGAATCCGCTTCACCTCTTTCAAATCCTGCTAATTTTATAGCCAAAGCCATGAACAACAAGCATATCATTTTGCTGCTTGTAGCGTGTGTGTTTAGCCGCTTGGCAGCCTGCTCCTACCACCCACATCTGGCGATATACTATTCAACCAGAGAGCAGTCTTTACATCGAGGGTAGTAGTAATGTAGTAGATTTTACCTGCCAATGTTCCAACCAGTTGCCGGGGGCAGTTTGAATTACTACAAGAACATAGCGCATTTTCTTTACCAATGCTGTTTTAAAACTACCCGTTAAAGACATGGATTGTGGCAACCGGATGATGAACAAAGATATGTACAACACCTTGGCCGCAGAGCAATACCCACATATCCGTATAGCATTAAGGGAAGTATCGCAGGTCAATACACCCTCTCTCGATACCTGTAATGAGTGGGAACAGTTTACCGCCGTCATACAACTCACCATAGCAGGTACTACCCGTACACATAGTATGCCCGTGCGTGGCGCGCATCAGGGGTTGCAACGATATACATTCAAAGGTCGCCACACTATTCGGCTTACCGATTTTGGTATCGAACCTCCTACTGCCATGCTTGGCGCAGTAAAAGTGAAAAATGAAATGACAATCAATATGAACCTAATCGTGGTGTTAGGCAATCGTTAATATTGGCTCTAGAAAGAAATACTCCGATATATCAACCGTATCTTTGCACGACATTAACCACCCAATAAATATTCTTTATGAACCAATTAATCCTACTGACATCCCTTTTTCTTGCCATCTGTAATGGCGTATCAGCACAATCCATTGACTGGGTAACAGACTATACGGGTAGTACTAGCTACCGTGCCCCGCGTGGCTGGGTAGTAACAGCAGGGCAACAAGAGGGCGTTTATACATGGCAAGCCGAAGAATCGCCGGGAGCAGCTGATTCTCCGGGATTGCTCGTTATGGCACTCAACCGACCCGGAGGAAGTCTTCTTGAAAACTCAACCTACATTCTAAACCAAGTAGTCAGTGATTTACGCATCAATGAGCAGCAATCACGACAGGGCAGTTGCACCTGCAAGCCCAAGGACAGATAAAAGGAATCCCTGCAAAACTGGCGGTCATGGCCTCAGAAGATGGCCAATACCTCTACGTGGCGATATTTGCCGCACCTGCCAACCAATATACAACATTGGGAGGAGCCAGTTTTTTGTATCAAGCATTGCAGCAACCCAATCCTTATCAGGACGAGATAGACACACCAACGGTCGGAAGCAATCGTGCCACACCATCGGGTACGCCACTGAATATGCAGGATATTAATATGCAAAACACCCTGCTACAAAGCAGTGCTGCTATCACCACTGAGGCACTGCAAGGTGAATGGACGCAGGTAATGTCTATGACGACAGGCGACGACTACCTCCTCAATGGGTCGCAAGTACTAACCGGTGAGCGTGGATATGGGCATGTGCTAACACTTCGCAGCAATGGCACCTACCAACTTTCCTATCTGTACAGCAGCTTTAGTGGCGGGTGTGCGTATAAAAGCCAAGTCGTGGAAACAGGGAAATATAACCTCCAACGCAACACCCTCACGCTACAGCGCGGCAGGTACGATGCCGAGTACAATGTTTGTGGCCAACTTACGAACGATCAGCAACAGCAGATGGGCAACAAGCAGTTTACCGTAGGCATGGACGCTGCAGGACAGCATTTAGTGCTGAGGGGTAGCCCCTTTGAATATACCATCAGCCAAGATTACGACAGCAACGGGCAGTTGTTGTTTCAAGAAGGGTTCTACAAAACCCGATAGACTTTATCTCATGTATAATTTTTTAAAAATGGGGATGATGGCCGCAGTCTGTTCAGCACTGCTGCTCGCTCTACCATCCCTTTCCGCCCAATCCACGCATCGACTGGGCTTTTATCCCCGCATCAATCTGAGCTACCCCATGCGCAAAAAGCTAAAAATAACAGCGGCATTAGATGTGCGCGAATTAGTGTACAACGACAAGCTTAGCGAGCATTTCAGCACCAATATGCTCTTTACGGATGTAGCGGGGCTATTGCAATACAAAACAGCGGTTGGGCAAAGCGCTGGTGTAGGATACACCCTCAGAATGACTCCTTTGCGGCATTACAATTTGTTGTACTTGCAGTATAACCTGTTGCAGAAAAAAGAAAACAAGCAGACCCTGCACCGCTTTCAAGTAGAACGTATCGCGACCGAAGACAAGCCCCTACTTTGGCGGTATCGCTATCGATGTTTAGGAAAATGGCCATTGCAAAACGAAGCATTACATCCCAAGCCCTTGTATATCAAAGCGGGTAGTGAATGTCTATGGTTGCACGAAGCAGGGAATCTTGACCTTGAACTGAGGTTCCCCGCTTTTGTCGGCTTTGCCGTGAATAGCAGCAACACCGTGGAAGCGGGGTTGGAATACTGGGCCAACGGCCTTTTACAAAACCCCACCAAACAAACTCTTTGGTGGGGGATGGTGTGGAGTACGACTCTTTGACACCACACCATCCCTTGAAATATTTATTACTGTGCTCAATTCCTCGTCATAAATACAGCGTTGCTGAAAAGGAAATTGCCTTGTTCCCAAAAACCGCGAAACAAGGGATTGTCCACGAGATAGACGAAACTGCCTCGCCCATGATCTTTGACACCAAAAACAAGGGTGTTATTTAGTTTGGGGCGTACATTACTACCCACAAAACCACTAATCAGGGGGGCATCGCCGATGGTGCCTACATTCCAACCGTCTTCGAGTGGGGCGTAGGCGGATGTACCGATTTTTAATGTAAAATAGGTATTCCCCAACCCGTATCCCAGTGGATGGGTATCATCAACTGCCACGCTGAATATAGCACCGGGGTTAGCATCGGCAATACTGCGGCGTTCGGCGTTGGCGTAGGTATGATCTTCGTAAGGTGGTTCAGGGTCGTTGTTATCGGTATTTGCTTTATAGTGAAGCCCAAAGGTATCGTGCCCCGTCAGGTTAGACAACGCATCACCTATGGCCAATAATTTACCACCGCTGCGCACCCAGGAAGACAGCCGTTCGGCCACTGACCCTGTAATATCATACTGGCCTTCTGGAAGGATCAATATATCCACATCCTCCCCGCTCCAACGCTGTAAATCATCGGGGTACAAGATGCGAATGGGATAGTCTAAACGCTGCTCGAAATAGTACCATACCTGCCCTGTTTCATTGGTATAAGTACCTTCACCGGCCAACATGGCCACACGGGGCGCTTTGAGCAATGTCATAGAGGCAGAACCTAAATCAGGTCCTTTATCGGTAAACCCGGTGGGCAATACCTCTACCTTCACCTGATACTCTCGTTCCAAGCTTTGGATTTCTTCGTCGAAGTGAGGGCGTTTGCGGTTGTCGGCGCGAGTGACAATTAAGGTACCCGGGGCATATTCTCGTCCCTTTAACTGAAACCCGGTGGAGGTGGTACGCACTTGTATCCCCGCCTTGAGTAGCTGCGCCAAAAAATGAGCTTCTTTCATCGACTCCCAAGGAATGGTATATGCGTAGGCATCCTGTACGCCTACGAGCTGGTTGTCCAATGGAGGTAATTCGTATCCTGTTTCCGGCTGTATTTTGCTAGTGCTTGCGTAAGCTTCCAAACCAAAAGCATAGGGTAAACTCCAAGCAGTAATGTCGTATGTGAGTGAGTCCACTACCGTTGTGACGGGGTCAAGCAAGACCTGCACCATGACAGAACGGGGCTGGTAGGCACTAATGACAAGGTCGGAAGGATTGACAGTTACTGAAAGGGTTTCCTTCGTTTGGTAATGCAGAGCCGACAAGTTGGTGCGGGAAGCTACATGCCCGTATGTGATGCCATTCCTGTCTAAGAAAGCCATAAATTCGGCTATACGGTGGCGTGGGTTATCGCCTTTGATAATGTAGGTCTTGTACGGCCCAGCGGGATTGGAGGCTGTTTTTTGAAAATAGTTGGCAAACTGTTCTGAGATGCGGGTAGCGTTGTTGCTAGCCATTTCTACAGTACTCAATGCCGTAGTGCGGTGATGTGTCACGCGGTCATCGAGGGTGAGGGTATCGTGGTTGGGTAATACAATGGCGGTGCCGCCCCTGCTGTGGCCTCCCTGTTCGTAGGTCATGCCGATGGAACCGTTGAAGGTAGGGTAGGTATCACCGTAGCTGGGATAAAGCAAGTCGAACACTTCGCGGGTAAAGTACAACCATCCATTTTTGTCGAAATAGCGGGCGTGGTTTTTACCGATTTCCGTTTGGAAATCAGCTTGCCAGTCAGTGATGTAATCGTGGTAAGGTTGTGCTGCGGGAGCGAAGTAGTAGGGATTGAAGTAGTACTGTTCGTGAAGGTCGGCATGGATATGCGGCATCCATTGGAGGTATTGCGCAACCCGTTGGCGGGATTCCACCTGTGTTTGCCAAGCCCAATCGCGATTCAAGTCGAAGAGATAGTGATTGACACGGCCACCGGGCCAAGGTTCGCGGTGTTCGCGAGCGGAGGGGTGGATGTCGGGATATCGATTGGCCACCCCACGATACCAGTGGGTATAGCGGGAATACCCATCGGGGTTGAGTGCAGGGTCGATAATGACAATCGTGTTTTGCAGCCAAGCCTGAGTACGTGGATCGATAGGGTTAGCTAAGTCATAGACAACAGCCATACTGGCCTCGGCTCCGGCAGCTTCGTTGCCATGCACGCTAAAGCTAAGCCACACAATAGCGCGATCCAAAGCAGGATCGGGGGTGCCGGGGATCAAGCCGGCCTTGCGAAGATGGTTGAGGCGGATTGCTTCAAGGTTGGCTAAGTTTGCCGGGGTGGAAACAAAAGCCAAGAGGAGGGGGCGGTCTTCATTGGTAGCACCATACTCCATGAGTTGTACCTGATCGCTCTGGTCGGCAATGTGCTGGAAGTAGTCCACCAACAAATGATGGGGTGTGAACTGGGCACCTAACGGATGGGGCAAGAAATCGCCGGGCCATTGGATTTGTGCTCCGACCCATAACGGGCAAAGCCCAAAGAATAGGTAAAGGGCTTGTTTGAACATGCTATTCATAAATGGATATATGATTAAGTCAGATTTGGATGAATTGCGATAGGAGTGGAAGTGCCGCCTCATTTTCAAGACCCCTCCGGACCAGGGGGCGACGCGGAACCACCGAAGGCCGACCCAAGGAGGCCGTAGGTGATGCAGCAAAGCACCCGGCCTTGGCTTTGCCAAGGGGGCCCCTACAAAAACTAATAAACACCACAATGATAATGAATGACATGCAAATGTGGTGTAAAAAGCGTGCTTTGTTCCGTGTATTTGGCTATATATGCAGTAAACCACGGTAAATTTAGAACCGCTTAAGCTATTGCATAGCTGCTGCTTGGTCGGCTTTTGAATAGAAAACCAAGCGGTTCATTTTACTATTCAATAAAAAACATATATTTGTAGCAACCGTAACCACTCAGTCTGCCACTTTGGAGCTGGAATCGCTGGCTGTGTATTACGGACTAGCAAAAACCCATTGTTATGAGACAAGCAAAGTATTTAATGGCTTACCTGATACCGCTTGCAGCTTATGTAGGGTTGCTATGGGGCGGTTGGGCATCATACAGGGGACGGTCGTTTTGTCGTTCGTACTTATTCCATTGGCAGAGCCTATTTTGCCACAATCTACAAAAAACATTCCGGAGGAGGATCGAGCATCTTACTTGGAAGATGTGCTGTTCGACTGGTTGTTGTACCTCAATGTTCCCATTGTTTTTGGCTTGTTGGGGTTATTCATCTACCGTTTAAATACAGGTAGCTTCACCCAGATGGAATGGTTCGGCTGGATAGCGTCGGTGGGGATTGTGTTGGGTACTTGTGGTATCAACGTTGCCCATGAGTTGGGACACCGACCGGGCAAGATAGAGCAAGCACTATCGTTGCTACTACTTTGGCTATACTTGTATCAACACTTTTTCATTGAGCACAACCGAGGGCATCACAAGTACGTTGCCACTCCAGATGATCCGCTACGGCGCGCAAAGGCGAGTGGTTGTATGCTTTTTGGATTCGATCGATGTGGAAATCTTGGCTACACGCTTGGTCGTTGGAATCGATTCGCTTGAAGCGGGAAGGTAAGCCCGTTGTGAGTATAGGCAACCAAATGATTGGGTTTACTCTTTTGCAGGTGGTGTATGTGGTGGTAATATCCCTACTTTGTACCCACTGGTGGGGCGCGATGTCGGTGATAATAGCGGGCCTGATAGGTGTACTGCTGTTGGAATCTATCAATTATGTGGAACATTATGGCCTGATGCGGGAGCGGTTGCCAAACGGCAAATACGAACGAGTATTGCCGCGCCACTGCTGGAGATGCCAACTACCACTTAGGGCGCATTATGCTGTACGAACTCACGCGGCACTCCGACCATCACTACATAGCCAGCAAGAAATACCAAGTACTGGATCATCAGGATGAAGCTCTTATCTTGCCTTATGGATACCCAGCCTCTATCTTGCTGGCTATGCTGCCCCCTTTGTGGTTTCGCGTGATGCACCCCCTACTGAGGATTAAAAACCCCTGATTTCTCCAGCGAGGTTGGTTTTGGTGAAACGCTTTTCAGGGTCGCCATCGTAGCGTATTCTGCCACCTGTATTAGCGGCAGCATCGAGATACTCAGAGGCATATACGTGGGCCTCGCCTCCTGTATTGGCTTTCACATCGGTATGGGCGCCTAGTAGCCGAGCGGCATCGTACAGCCCTCCTGTGGCGGCACTGGCGTATTGCATATCTACTGTACCATTCAGCATGACCCGTGCACCTTCCACGGCGGCTCCTTCTAGCGTTTTGGCAGCAATCTCAAGGGTTACTTCAGCCCCGCTGCCCCCTTTTATTTCTAAATGGTCGGCGGTGAGTACCGCACGGCTTTCCAATACCGCACCTGCCAACACCCGAATATGGGAGAGCTGGTTGTATTGCAGCCTAATACGCAATCGGCCATCATTTTTCACCCAACCATCTACCATACTCAACTTGAGGCGATTGCCTTGTAAGGTGATATTGAGGTCATCAGGTGAAGCCTCCCCTTCCAAAGTACAAATGTCCTGTTTCGCCTTTCTCAAGGATTACTTCAATGTTGCCGCTGACGGTAAGTTCCTGAAAATCACCGATTACACGATCCGATTGTGCCACGGCACTGGTAGTGGCAAAAAGTATAAAAAAATACGCAAATAACTGTTTCATGGGTCAACCATTTTATTAGCGCTTATGATATGTGGGCGAAAATAGTCCACCATATCACTAACGCTATTGGGCTGCTTGAAAGTACGATGGAACGGCGTTGACAAGATTTCCTAATGGGTTAATCATTCATTTAGAAATTCTCTTAACAACAATTCCTCAAGTCAAGTGCTGTTCGCTCCCTTTTTCACAGCCCCACTGTGAAATAATGTATTACTTATAACTGATGCGAAATACATTATCGTACCCCTACTTGAAGCGTTGTTTGTTTTTTTGTATTCCTTTTATCCAACCTTACTGTGGTATAGAAAAACGGAAGACTCTGCAAATGCAGAGCCTTCCAAAAAAGATTCGCGTAAAAAAAAATCTTGGTGTAGGTTGGCATCGCCGTTCAGCAGATGCCTATTGGTTATGGGCTGTGTGGGGTTATTGTACGCTAAAGCGCTGTGTGGTTTCCCCGTTGGTGTCGCGCCAGCGAAGCAGGTAAGTGCCGGGAGGAAGCTGCCCCACGGGGATGCTTTCCTCATATTGACTCGCAGCCACATAACATTCCTTCGTTTGCATCACCTGCCCTGTGAGGCTGATGATTTGCCAATGAGCTTGGCCTGTTAAGGGGGTTCTTACCGTCATTTGAATGTTGCTTCCTGTTGCGGGGTTGGGATAGACGGACAGCACATTTTCCGGCGTTGCCAAAGAAGCCGTTCCTGTACCGGGCTGGAGGTTGATGCCACAGTCCTCTCCTTCGTAAATTCTCAGGTTGCGGAACCAAGCATTGCCATCACGAGTTCCCCCGTCGTGGTCGGCGCAGAAAAACAGGCGGTTCATATTGCCGATATAAAAATCCCCCACAGGAATGGTGTAGGATTGCCACTGGTTACCACCCGTGTAATTGTCGAACTGGGTTATGCCCCAATTTTGAATACCATGCACCTTGAACGTGTAGCTGTAAGAGATGCCATTATCATTGTCGAAGCCGATACCGTGTATTTCCCCTTCTCGGGTGGATTTGAAGTCGAAAGAAATGACGGTATTGCGAGTCACTTGATAGGATAGTGGGATAGATTTCCAGGCATTATTGGCGATATAAAGCGTAGCACCATCGTCTTGAACAGCATATTGCCCAGCATCTTGGTTGATACCAAAAGATTGGATAGTCCACTCATTGAAATTGATGGGCGTGCAATCATCGTCGCCCGTATCGGGTACGAAAGGCAAGCAGAAGGAAGTAGTTTCAGAAGCCGGGAACGCGCCACCTTGCGCCAACACCTGCTGGCTGTTGTCGATGAGTGCGTAACTACCTTGGCCATAGGTGCAGCAAATCCCATCGTTGTAGCTGTCGTTGATACGAAAGCTGTAACACCCTTGTGGCAGGCAAAGCGTATCTATCACCAATTGGTTGGCTCGGGTCTTGGGATAAGGCCCTCCCTGCGCTACGATTGCTCCCTGTGCATTGGTGATAGCCCAAGTTGTTTCAGGGCTGTAGGTATCCAGTTGTAGCCGCAGGAACAGTTGCTCTTGGGTGCAGGCAGGCGTAGTGGGTGGTGGGTTGCCACCTGAACCGCCGCCACCTGTGGTAGCACAAGCCGACAGGCAGGAGGCTGCCGCAACGCGATTGCGAATGAGATTGCCGGGTTGAGTGCCAAATCCTGCGTTGAGGTTGATGCCCGATTGTGTCAAGTGGCAATAGGACATTACCGTGCCTCCTCCCGCAGGTGTGCCCGGGTTTGCACAACCGCCTTCGGTATAGCCCGGGCAACCATCAATAGCGGTATTATTGCCATTCCAGACACAAGCATGGGTGTGTTGCGACCCCAGCAAATGCCCCAGTTCATGGGTAACAACCATGACCGACCATGAGTAAGTAGGCACGGCATTGAAGGTGGCACCAATTCCAGCGTAGCTCATTTTGGCAAGGGTGTAGGGGTGGCAAAGTCCGTTTACCACAGCTATTCCTCCGCTGGCGCGGTAAGACAGTAGTTGTGCCAAGTCGCCATTGAAAGATGTACGTGTTTGCTGGAAGGTCGTCAACATCTGCCCACTACTGGTGCTGGTGTAGGGACTGGGTGTGTTCCAGACCATGATTTCAGAAATGCTCATCTTAATTTGCTCGTTATTGTAGAGCAAGCTCACCTGATTAAACAGCGCCTCTACGTACTGCGTGGCGGCCTGCACGCTGCCTTTTTCTTGGAAAATGTCGTAATTGACCTCGAAATAGATTTGCACACAATCATTGAGGTCGCGGGCCTGTTCGGCCATTTCAGACAGTTCCTCGCGCAAGTAGCCCTCACCAGTATCAGGTGTAGCACAAGCGAAATGTTGCTGTTGAAAAAGGGAAGCATCGGAATAAAAAACATAGCGGTCACTACCTTCCGTGGCCACATCTGTTGAGGGTTGTTTAGCCAGCACCCAGTTGCCGGAGGCGCGGGAACGGCTCACCAATCCCGACCATTCCCCTCCATTCAAGCTGATGGCAACCAATGATTCTGGTTCGCCGGCTACGATGCCTTGGTAGTGGAGGCCGGGTGTAATGGTTTGGTAAACAGAAGCCCCGTCAGCACTGGTTGTTAGGAAGTAAGCGGGCATCTCCACCCGAGTAAGGTGCAGTTCGATAGCTGTGCCATCCCCCGTGGGAAGCGCCAAACGCAGTACTGCTGGTGCCAACTGGCGGAGGGCTTCGCTTTCTTCCGTTCGGAGGGTAAGTGGCACTAAATCGGTGATTCCTTCAACGGGCGTGTGGCGGGCAGCATCCCTATCAAAAACTACTTCAAGGGGTTGTTGCTGCAAATGAGTGGCGACTGCCTGTACACGCTCGGCAGGGCGCATAGGAAGGGTGGAAGATTGTGCCAAAAGGTTGGCTTGCACGGCTATGATACATAGCCAGAGTAGTTGCATCACTCTCATGATGATTCGAAGTTTTTGGGTACCGGGCCGTGCGGCATGACTCCGATATACGTCCATTCCCCTTAGAAAGCACATCATCTGTGCCCGACGCATTCCTTTATCATGCCCACCTTGCCCAAAAATAGTTGCTAAATACAAGGGGCAAAAAGTAGTTGTTTGGCGTATCTGTCACAGATAGACCAGTCGGTTGCCAGCCAGCCTCAGGCGCCTTGAAGCCAACAAGCAGCAAGTGTTGCAGGAAGGTATAAATACCCCTGCTACACACCGAAAAAACTAGTGTTTACGCGAATCAAAACTGAGGTGAGAGCCAATTGAAAAGACAATTAGCTACGAATGACATGTTCAAAGGATGGGGTCGTAACATGGTAGGATGCTAGCCGCAGATGGCAGCCAACATTCCGGTGCATGGATAGGAGGGCTTCGCACCGAAAATAGTGAGATGCGTCTCCCGTTTTGAAGTCGAAGGTAATAACGGGGAAGGGGTATGAAAATTACAAGCTTATATGAAAAAAAATAATTCGTTTATGATTCGGGTATAAAGTGGCAAGGAACGGTGCTTTTGAAGGGTGTAAATATTTTTGATGACTGAAAAAAAATTTATTTCGCTGGATGCGAATGGCAACGCCATGAGCCTGGCGAACGGAGTGAGCTGGCATAGGGATGGGCGCGAATGTGGCGACCAACGGAAGCCACAGTAGCAGACAGCCCGACACTAGCCGAGTGTACGAGGCGTAGTGGATGCCCCTAAGACGGTTTGCTACACAAGACTTACCAGCAAGAGTATGTCTAAAACCGGGCAAGGCTGTATATTTGTGGATCAGTATCGGGGCGAAAGTGAAACTTTATTTTTTCATCGCCTTTTAGAGACGGAAAAAAATTAATTGCACAACTTTTGATTCGGAAAAATTTTCTGCACAATTAATCACGATTTTTTAGACAACTTCGATAGCTATCGGGAAAAATTGTGTGAAAACATTTTGCGAATCTTTTAGAAAAAGTTGTTCAATAAATTTCCGTCAAATTACTTAGTGAAAAGACGGAAATAACCACCCCCATTTTTTCTACCGATTCGCGAATATTTTCACGCAAGCTCCTTTTAGTCGCTTGCTTAGAAAATTTTAGCGAATCAAAAATGGGGGCAGTTATTTTTAATCCGTCACTTAGCGAGCAAAAGCATGAGCAATTTATCGGGATTATTGGCGCGGTACGAAGCAGATGCGCGGGTGCAACAGTTGAAAGCAGCAGTAGCATCGCGTGCGCGGGTGCAAGTGCGCGGGTGTAAAGGAGGGGTGAACGGTTTTTTGATCGCTGCGCTGAGCACGCAGTTGGAGGTGCACCAAATCGTAGTAGCCAATGACAAAGAAGAGGCGGCTTACTTGCAAAATACCTTAGCCAATCTGCTGGCATCACGCTCCGTTCGTTTTTTTCCAGACTCCTTTAAGCGTCCACAATATTTTGAGGCGTTGGATACCCATCAGGTTTTGCAACGGACGGAAGCCGTGAACAGCCTGACACAAACAGCGAGCGGAGGGGAAATATTGGTGACCTATCCCGAAGCATTGTTTGAGATGGTGGTGTCGCCGGAGGTATTGAATGAAAACCGCATTCTAATCAAGCAGGGGGAAAACGTGGATGTACCCACCATCATCGCCATCCTGACGGAGTATGGTTTTTCGCGGGAGGATTTCGTGTATGAGCCGGGGCAGTACAGCATCAGGGGGGGCATCATCGATATTTTTTCTTACGGCAACGACTTCCCCTACCGCATAGAGCTGTTCGATGAAGAGGTGGAAACCATCCGCACGTTCAATCCTATGGATCAATTATCGGTGCAGCGCATTGCCTCGGTTTCTATTGTTCCCAACATCAATACCCGTTTTCAGCAAAAAGATAAGGTGGCACTGTTGGACATGCTGCCCGCCGATGCCTGCATTTGGATGACCGATCTGAACTTACTGATGGATCGCATAGGGGAGTGTGGGCGCAAAGCGGCAACTGTGATGCAAAAAATGACGATATTGGATGAAGGAGACTTGGCAGAGCTGTTTCGCGACAAGGCTTTCGTAGATGAAAAAAGAATATTGGCTGGGTTGCAAGACAGACCGTTGGTTTTCCTGAATGATTATGACCAACCCTTGGCTGTGCAGCAGACGTTGCAAATACAGACATCGCTACAACCTGTATTCAACAAGCAATTCGACCTGCTTATCAATGACCTTACAGACCATTCATCGAAAGGGTATGACAACTTCATCTTTACGGACAACGCCAAACAGATTGATCGTTTTTATGCTATTTTCAATGATCTGAATGCTCACATACAGTTTCGGCCCGTACTGAGTGCTATACACGAGGGATTCATCGACCACGATTTGAAGGTGGTGTGCTACACCGACCATCAGGTGTTTGAGCGATTCCACCGCTATAAACTCAAGCGCGGGTTCACAAAAGATCAGGCGATTAACCTGAAGATGCTGCGCGAATTGGTGCCTAGCGATTTTGTGGTGCACATCGACCACGGCATCGGGCGTTTTAGTGGCTTGGAGAAGATAGAAGTGAATGGAAAGGTGCAGGAATCGGTACGGATTGTGTATAAAAACAACGATCTGCTTTATGTAGGTATCAACTCTCTGCACAAATTATCGAGGTATTCCGGTGCGACGGCACGCCGCCTGTACTGAACAAAATAGGTTCGGATGCTTGGAAGATACTCAAAGCAAAGACAAAGAGTAAGGTAAAAGACATAGCGGCATCGCTGATCAAGCTATATGCCAAGCGGAAAGCCAGCCCGGGTTTTGCGTTTCCACCCGACAGCTACCTACAAGCCGAGCTGGAAGCGAGTTTCCTCTACGAAGATACCCCCGACCAGTTTCAGGCTACCCAAGATGTAAAAGCCGACATGATGAAAGATTATCCCATGGATCGCCTGATTTGTGGGGATGTGGGTTTTGGTAAAACGGAAGTAGCCGTTCGTGCCGCGTTCAAAGCGGTGGAAGGCGGGAAACAGGTGGCCTTGTTGGTGCCTACTACCATATTGGCGCTACAGCACTACCGAACTTTCAAAGAGCGCTTGGAGCCGCTCGGTGTCAATGTAGACTATGTGAACCGTTTCCGCACTACTGCTGAGCGCAACAAAATTTTCAAGACCGTTACCGAAGGTAAAGTAGATTTGCTCATTGGCACCCATGCTATACTGAGCAAGGATTTGCATTTCAAAAACTTAGGGTTGTTAATCATCGATGAGGAGCAGAAGTTTGGAGTAGCTGCCAAGGAAAAACTTCGCAACTTGCAAGTCAATGTGGATACGCTGACGCTCACCGCTACGCCTATACCCCGCACGTTGCAGTTCAGCTTATTATCTGCTAGGGATTTATCCGTCATGCGTACCCCTCCGCCCAACCGACGGCCTATCCACACGGAGGTGCGCCAATTTGCGGAAGAATTGATACGGGACGCTATCTACTACGAAGTACACCGAGGTGGGCAGGTGTTTTTTGTGCACAATCGGGTAAAAAGCTTGCCGGAGATGGCTGCGTTGGTGCGCAAATTGTGCCCAGATGTGGATGTAGCGGTGGCGCATGGCCAAATGGAGCCAAAAGAATTGGAAACTGTGTTAATCGACTTCATCGACCGCCGACATGAGGTGCTGGTGTGTACCAACATTATTGAAACCGGCCTGGACATACCCAATGCCAATACCATGATTATCAACAACGCCAACCAGTTTGGTTTGAGCGACCTACACCAGCTACGCGGCAGGGTGGGCCGTTCCAATACCAAGGCATTCTGCTACTTACTGGCACCGCCGCTGAGTGCATTGACCCCTGAAGCACGCCAGCGACTGAAGACCTTGGAGGACTTCACAGAACTGGGCAGCGGATTCAATATTGCTATGCGCGACTTGGATATACGCGGCGCTGGCAACTTGCTGGGGGGAGAGCAAAGCGGATTCATTTCCGACATAGGCTACGAAACCTACCAGCGTATCTTGGATGAGGCGGTGCGGGAACTCAAGGAGAAAGAATTTCAGGACTTGTTCCGGGAGGAGATGGAGCAAAAGCAAGACTTCGTGCGCGATGTCCAAATAGACACCGATGTGGAGATGCTGATCCCCGATGCCTATGTAGAAAATATACAAGAGCGACTCAACCTCTACACTCAGTTGGATGCCATAGAAACGGAGGAAGGGCTACTTCGCTTTGGCGAAACCCTGCGAGACCGCTTTGGCCTCATTCCACCCCAAGTGGAGGAACTATTCGACGGGCTGCGGCTGCGGTGGGAATGTAAAAAATTAGGCTTCGAACGCATTATCCTCAAGGAGGGTAAAATGCGGGCTTACTTTGTGGAAGACCCCCAAAGCTTGTACTTTGAAACCCAGCGCTTCAATGACATCATTGCGTTAATATCCACAGAGGGGGTATTGCGCGGGTTGAAACTCAAGCAGGCTGCCCGCCACCTGATACTCATCAAGGAAGATGTGCACACCCTGCGGGATGCCAAGGAGGTGCTGCTCGGTATTTTAGAACGGGTAGAAAAGAAGAAGAACTAAAAGAGTATAAGTGAAGGAAAAATCTTATTTGAATCCCTATACAAATTCCCCGTACATAATTGCTAATAACAACATCCCGGATGCAACGCAAGGTCGCACCCGGGGTGAAGGAGTTGGTTCTAGCTTGTAGGCAGTATTGCTATCGAGCGTAAGCTACGGCTCGTTTTTCCCGTATGACGGTCACTTTGATTTGACCGGGATACTGCATTTCGTCCTGAATTTTCTGAGAAATCATGAAAGACAGGTCGTCTGCATGCTGATCGGTTACTTTTTCTGCTTCTACAATAACGCGCAGTTCACGGCCTGCTTGCATAGCGAAGGCTTTTTGTACCCCATCGTGCGCCATCGCCAATTCTTCAAGGTCGTTGATACGCTTGATGTAGCTTTCGATGATTTCGCGGCGGGCACCAGGTCTTGCACCAGAAATGGCATCGCAGGCTTGGATGATGGGCGAGAGAATGTTGTTCATCTCAATCTCATCGTGGTGAGCACCGACGGCGTTGATAACAGCCGCATGTTCCTTGTGTTTCTCACAAATCTCCATACCCAGCAGGGCGTGCGAAAGTTCGCTTTGCTCCTCTGCCACTTTACCAATGTCGTGCAGGAGTCCTGCTCGCTTAGCCAACTTCACCTGCTTGCTGCTCAGGCCCAACTCAGCAGCCATCGTAGCACACAGGTTAGCGGTTTCGATGGAGTGCTTGAGCAAATTCTGCCCGTAGGAAGAACGGAAGCGCATACGACCCACCATTTTCACCAAGTAGGGATGCAATCCGTGAATATCCAAGTCGATAACGGTACGTTCGCCAATTTCGCGAATTTGCTCATCTATCTGCTTGCGTACTTTGGCTACTACTTCCTCAATACGTGCGGGGTGAATACGGCCGTCTGCCACCAGTTTTTTCAGCGATAAGCGGCAAACTTCGCGACGAATGGGGTCGAAGCTGGAGATAACGATGGCTTCTGGTGTGTCATCCACGATGATCTCTGCACCCGTGGCTGCTTCGAGCGCACGGATATTGCGTCCTTCGCGTCCGATGATCTGCCCTTTCATGTCATCGCTTTCCAAGTTGAATACCGATACCGTATTTTCAATGGTATATTCGGCACTCATGCGCTGAATGGTTTGGATGATAATCTTCTTGGCCTCTTTGTTGGCATTGGCTTTGGCCTCTTCCACTGAGTTTTTCACGATTACCATAGCATCGTTTTCGGCTTTCGCCCGAACAGCTTCGAGGAGTTGCTCCTTGGCCTCCGCTTCTGTTAGGTTGGCTACTTTTTCCAACTCGCGGATGTGGCGTTCGTTGGCCGTTTCTAGTTCTTCCTTCTTCTTGGCAACGATCTTTAACTGCTTCTCCAGGTTTTCGCGGATGGATTCTACTTCCACGCCTTTGGCCTCCACTTCCAGTTGCTGTGCTTCCAGTTTTTGTTCCCGATCTTTGAACGTGCTTTGCTTTTGCTCCAGTTCCGACACCAAGGCTTTCACTTCCACTTCGCGTTCTTTGAACTGCACCATTTCATCGGCTTTGAACTTCTCAAATTCCGAACGGTATTTATTGAACTTCTCCTTGGCTTCCTGAATCTTGCGCTGCTTGATTTTTTCGTTCTTGAGTTCTGCAGTGGCTTCGATTTTCTCGGCTTTGGTTTCCGCCTCGTCAATGATGCGTTTGGCTGTCAGCCGGGCTTCTTTCACTTCTTGGTCGGAGCGGGCGTTGATTTCTTCCAATTTGGCCGCCACAACGCCTTTGTTGCGCAGCATCATCAGTACGAAACCGATGGCCAAACCGATCGCCAGTCCCACACCTAATCCTAGTCCTATATCCATAATGACCTGTTTAAAAAAAATGATGAATAACACACGGTTACTCCCGTGCATGTTTCAGGAACATACCCAACAAATACCATCATCTTTTCCTTAGAGTATGTCTAAAATTCCCTCAATTGGCTGCAAGCGGTAAATATCGTCCTGTCCTTCGTTGAAAATGCTCGCCGATGCTTCCGGCATCGACTGTGCTTTTCGCCTTGATCAGAACAAAATTTACTCGCTTTCGCACAATCAGAGAAATTTAGACATACTCTTAGATTCACAACAGATGGGTCAGTAATTCGTCGATGTGCGTCAGTTGCTCCACCACTTCTTTAGGATCGGAAGCGGGAGGGGGTTCCTGACGCAGTTTGAACAGATCATACGCATAGGTCAGCAACGTCATGGAAAGGGCATCTTGTCTATCGCGCCCGTGGTAGGTTGTCTGAAAGGTGTTGATTTTGTCATTCACCTCACTGACAATTTTACGGATAGCTGGTTCGTCGGCTACGGCAACTCGGAGAGGATAGGGCCTCCCGCCTATGATGACCGTTATTTTTACCATATTATCCGCTTCCATACGTTACTTGGTATGGCTTTGCGAATGGGCATTTTCAGCCTCATTCTCAAAAGCCAGTTGTATCTGCTTTTGAACTACTGGTTCTTTTTCTGTTGGAGTCACTGGAGGAAGAGACTGGCTCGTTCCGCTGGGTGCATCCTGTATAATCGCCAGATTTTCAGGTTTCGTAGCTTGGTAAGAAGCCCTCAATCTGTTTTGCAATTCTTGATTCGCTTGCCGCAATCTGGCGTTTTCTGCTTCCACGGCAGCTATCTTCGCCTCTACAAGGCGTATTTTATCAATGATAGCGGCTGTCTGTTGCAAAACATCCATACGGCGGTATATTACGGTATTAACGCCTGATCAATGCATTCAGTTGTGTTTCACACTGCTGAATTATTTGCTGCATGATCTTGTCGATTTCGCCTACATTCATCGTGCGGGAGCTATCTTCAAAAATAAAACTCACAGCATACGATTTTTTGTTGGCACCTAATTGATCGTCATTCACATAGACATCAAAAAGATTGCTTTCACGCAAGAGCTTCTTGGCTGCCTTTCCGGCAATAGTGGCTATATCACTAAACTTCACACTGCTGTCCACCACTAATGCCAAATCGCGACGCATCACGGGATATTTGTTCAACTCCTTGAACTGTACCCGTTTTTTGGGCAATGCGCTGAAAATATTATCCCAATGGAAATTGGCATAAAACACCTCGCCCTTAATGTCCATCCCTTTGGTGAGGTTAGATTGCAACCTACCAAAGCACACCAATTCTTTGTTGCCCCTGAAATAGCGGGTAGCATAGGCAAATGACTGGTGATGGTGGAGTTCTTCCTGCTGGTAGCCCTGTACACCCAAGCGGTTGAGGATATTGTCCACTTGTGGCTTCAGGGTGTGAAAGTTCACAGGGCGATCGTCCTTTACTATCCAGTTTTCTGCAACCCGTCGGCCCGTCATAAAGAGCGAAAGCCGATTGATTTCCTCAAATTTTTCACCGTTGCGCTGGTAGGTACGCCCGAACTCGAAGAAACGCAGGTCGCTCTCTTGTCGGTTTTGGTTGTGCAACACGGCTTCCAAACCACTGAATACCATATCGGGGCGCATAATATCCAAATGCACGTTGGAGGTATTGTTGATGTACACCAAATGATCGGCAGGTACCCAATCGGCGTTTTTATAGTAGCGCGACTCGGATAAGCTGAGTGCCATCATTTCATGGAATCCCTGAGCGGCCAGCATATTGGCAATGTTATTGCGCACCTGTGTGGGGTTGGGATCTGGCGCAATGACCATGCTAGTAGCTACGCGGCTAGGGATGGGCACATTGTTGAAACCATAGATGCGAAGTATTTCCTCTATCACATCCACTTCACGCAGCACGTCCGCTTTGTTGGTGGGCACTTCCACTGTAAAATCAACATCATTAACCGCCGTGATGCGCATTCCCATGGCCACCAAAATGCGGTGTACTTGTTCTGGCGCTATGGCAACGCCTATCAGCTCATTGATACGCTGGTAACGCACCTGAATATGCGCAGGTTCGTGTGGGGTGGGATAAATATCCACCACCTCAGATGATATGGTGCCTCCTGCCAATTCTTGGATAAGCAAGGCTGCCCGTTTCAGGGCATAGACGGTATTATTCGGGTCGCTGCCTTTTTCAAAAATACGGGCAGCATCGGTGCGCAGATTGTGGCGCATACTGGTTCTACGAATCCATTCGGGATGAAAATGGGCAGATTCCAGAAAAACCCGTGTAGTGGTGTCTTTTACCCCAGAATGTAACCCTCCAAACACGCCACCAATGCACATCCCTTTGTTGTCGCCATCACAAATCATCAAGTCTTCGGCATGTAGCTTGCGTTCGGTTTCGTCCAATGCCAAGAAAGGTGTAGCGGCAGGTAGTGTATCCACGATGATGCGGCCTCCGGAGATTTCGTCAATATCGAATGCGTGGAGGGGTTGACCCAATTCGTGCAGAACGAAATTGGTAGCATCCACCACATTATTGATGGGACGCACGCCAACAGCCAAGAGTCGCTCCTTTAGCCAGTCTGGCGATTCGGCCACTTGTATGCCCGTAATACTTACACCTGAGTAGCGCGGGCAAGCATCGCTATTGCGCACTTCTACCGCTATGGGCAACTGGTGGTTATCCACGTGGAAAGCATCCACTACGGGTGGTTGGACATGCACATCAGAACCGTGGTTGATTTGTAGTGCTGCCGCTAAATCGTAGGCTACACCCAAGTGGTTGGTGGCATCGGAACGATTGGGGGTGAGGCCAATTTCATAAACAAAATCGGCTTGAAGACCGTAATAGTCGCGAGCAGCCTGGCCGACAGTAGCCGTTTCTGGTAGGACGATAATACCCGCGTGGCTATGCCCCAGGCCAATCTCGTCTTCGGCACATATCATACCCTCTGAGGCTTCGCCCCTGATTTTTCCTTTTTTGATGG
This sequence comes from Saprospiraceae bacterium, assembly GCA_041392765.1. Taxonomy (GTDB): domain Bacteria; phylum Bacteroidota; class Bacteroidia; order Chitinophagales; family Saprospiraceae; genus Lewinella. The sequence continues at coordinate 128,446 of JAWKLL010000002.1, read as the reverse complement.
TAAACGAGTCCCCTGTAGTAGGATAAAGGGTAGTACCCTCAATGGCTACTACTACTTTTTGCCCAGCCGCTACGTTGGGTGCACCACATACAATGGAAAGAGGGACATCCTGACCTACATCCACCGTGGTCAGCGACAATTTGTCTGCATTGGGATGTTTCACACAGGTAAGTACTTGCCCAATAACAAGACCGCGAAGCCCTCCGGGAACACGCTCTACTTCTTCTATCCCCTCTACTTCCAAGCCGGTACTGGTGAGTATTTCACCGATTTTTTCTGGGCTTAAATCGTGGGTATCTATATACTGGCGCAGCCAGTTGAGTGATATTTTCATTGACTAATACTCCGTAATTCAGGTGGATTATCCACCACATATAGCACTTAAAAAGGCAAATATATAGAATTAGCCTGTCATTCGGTGCGCCTTCTGTTTTATTTGTACAAAGTGTAGAAAGTTTTGCGATTTTTCCCCTGTTTTGTGTGTATTTTTGCACTAGTTTACGATTTCTCATCTGCTGCTAAAAGCTTTTAATGTAGCGGTAAATGGGGGAACGATTGATAGAAAACAGACAGATGAAGAAGAACGCATTGGAGCATTTGGCCTACCCCGTAGGTCGGTTTACCCCTCAGGGGGATTATTCAGATGAAAAGCGCGCCGAATGGGTGCAAACGCTAGCGATTTTTCCCGCTCAATTGGCTACCGAGGTCGCTACCTTAGATGCAGAAGGATTGAACCAACAATACCGCCCGGGAGGTTGGAACATCCGCCAAGTTGTACACCACTGTGCCGACAGCCATCTGAATGCCTATATTCGCTTCAAATTAGCACTAACAGAAGACAACCCCACGGTAAAACCATACGACGAAGCGGCTTGGGCTGCCTTGCCCGATACAGATTCAACCCCTGTTTATGCCTCTTTGGAATTGCTGCGATACTTGCACCAGCGCTGGGTGGTTCTACTGAATAATATGTCGGAGGCCGACTTCCATCGCACCTACTACCACCCTGAACACGAAGCTAGCTTCACCCTTTGGGGCGCATTGGACACCTACCAATGGCACTGCCGTCATCATCTGGCACATGTGTTGCTGGCTATCGCCAACACTAAAGCCTAATTATGGATTCCACAAGGGCATTTATCGACCACCTCTTCGAGTCATTGCACCGACAGACTTTAGTGAAATTGACACTAAGTAAGCCCCGTTCCACCACGGAGGAGCTGACGAACGTGTATGCTCGTTTAGTGGAAATCAGAAGCCGATTGATGCTGTCCTGTACCCTGCGCTATAAGACGAAGGATGAAACCCGAAATATTTCCATAGACGAAGCTCCCCAACAGATTGCCAATTGGTTGGAGACCCTTTTTCGCAACGCGGATTTATTCACCACCAACCGCCATTACAGTCTTCAAATTTCCAAAAAGGCAAGGGTTTGCTGCAAAAAAGCTGTTAATCTGTCCCCCGCTACTATCGATCTACAACACGACCACGCCAAAAATCGTCCGCTAGATAGCGATAATCGTCCTTGGTTGCAGGCATTAGGTATTACCAACCAAGAGGGAAAAGTGCTACAGCAAGGGCAGCGAAAGTTTAGGCAAATCAATAAGTACATCGAATTGATAGGGCATCTTTTTCAAACTAATCCACTACGCGAACAGGCTCGCATTGTGGACATGGGGTCTGGAAAAGGTTATCTTACTTTTGCGCTATACGACTACCTCCACAACCAATTGAAGATACCTGTTCGCGTAACGGGGGTGGAACTTCGTCCCGCGCTGGTGGAACAGTGCAACCAAATTGCTAGCGACAACCATTTTGATGCTTTGACCTTCGTAGCACAAGACATTCACACTTATGAACCCGTCGGTGGCATCGATATGCTCATTGCGCTACACGCCTGCGACACGGCTACGGATGAAGCCTTGGCAAAAGGTATTCGCGCGGGGGCTTCCATCATTGTGGTAGCACCCTGTTGTCACAAACAGGTACGAAAAGATATGGAACCGCCCAGTAATTTGTGGCCGTTCTGAAAAACGGAATCCTGATGGAACGTCAGGCAGAGTTGCTCACCGATGGCCTAAGAGCACTTTGGTTAGAGAAGCACGGCTATAGCACCAAAGTATTTGAATTCATCGACACAGCGCATACTCCCAAAAATGTGATGATTACCGCTGTAAAATCACGCCCCCGACCAACAGAACAAGCGGAAATTGATGCCCTCAAAGCGCTTTTTGGTATAGAGCGGTTTCATCTGGAGGAATTGTTTCGTTAACTGAGTAATTGACGAAATTAAACTGTTCTCGTCCCTTATTACAATTTTTCATTGGCTAATGCCTTATCCCGCAGGCGCTGTAGGAAGGGGCTGGCGAAGATAAAATCCTGCAAAATATCGTTATCGCTGGTGAGCACTTCATCATTACTGCCCCGCCATGCAATTTCTCCTTGATAGAGTAATACGATATTATCGCCTATTTCCATGACGGAGTTCATGTCGTGGGTATTGATGATAGTGGTGATGTTGTTTTCAATGGTGATATCTCGGATGAGTTCGTCTATGACGAGGGATGTTTTGGGGTCGAGGCCAGAATTGGGTTCGTCACAAAAGAGGTAGGCTGGTTCTAGCACGATTGCACGGGCAATACCTACGCGTTTTTGCATCCCTCCGCTGATTTCGGAAGGATATTTGGCATTACTCCCTTGGAGGCTGACGCGCTCTAAGCAATATTCCACCCTTTTTGCCTTTTCAGCAGCAGTCATATTCGTGAACATATCCAAGGGAAAACGCACATTCGCCTCTACCGAAAGCGAATCGAATAGCGCCGACCCTTGAAAGAGCATCCCTACTTGCATACGGATAGCGCGAAGTGATTTCTTATCTAAACTGAACAAATCAGTGTCGCCATACCAAACCTTACCCTCAGTAGGAGTGTGCAGCCCTACGAGTAGCTTCAAGAGTACTGTTTTCCCTGCGCCAGAGCGACCGATAATAAGGTTCGCCTTGCCAGGGTAAAAAGCTGTGGACACCCCTTTGAGTACGGTGGTATCGCCAAAGGCTTTGATGATATTCTCTGTTCTAATCATGATGAATGGTTTGGTTTGGGGACGGAGAAAAAATCACCTAGGTGAATACAACGGCAATGAGGTAGTCGAAGAGCAGAATAAGTATGTCGCTAAACACCACTGCATTAGTGCTGGCTTTGCCTAATTCAATACTCCCCCCTTTGACAAAATACCCCTGATAAGCGGGTACGGAGGTAAGAATGAAAGCGAATACCACCGATTTAATAAACATAAGGGTGATGTTGTATTCCACAAAATAGGAACGCACCCCCAACTGGTATTCTGCATGTGAAATAAGCCCTACGGGTACTGTGGCAAGGTATCCGCCCATGATGGCCACGAAGGCTGCAATAGCCACCAACATGGGAATAACGACTAATGCTCCTATAATTTTGGGCATAATAACATAAGCAGCTGTATTGACCCCCATAATCTCCATAGCATCGATATGCTCTTTTGGCGCATCCCCCTATTTCCGCCGCGATGTTGAATCCCACTTTGCCCGCCAATACCAAACAGGTGATAGTAGGTGCTAATTCGATGATCGTGGAATCCCTAACGATATAGCCGATATAGTAACGGGGTACAAAGCTATTCTGTAACTGATAAGCAAACTGAATGGCTGTAACCGCACCGATAAATACAGCGATTAACGCCACAATCACCATCGACCCTACGCCAATATCGTGCATTTGGCGCATCGTCTCCTTATAATACATAGATGTTTTCTCTGGTCGGGAAAAAACATTTCCCAACATCAGAAAATAACGGCCTACGTGTTCAAAAAATCGAAGTATTATCATTGTCTTGTGGGTAATAATCTCGCAAAACCCACAAAAAAGAGGGCTTTTATGCTTGTGGTCGCAAAAATAGGCATTTTGCGCGGAAACTATTTTTCAACAACATCCTTACCATAGTTTGTGTTGTATGGGTACAGTTTAAATTTTCACTATGGATGATAGGCAGTCCTTCGTAGCCATCAGCGGAGGCACCAAAGGAATAGGGCGTGCTACTGCGGCACTTTTTGCAGAAAAAGGCTGGCAGGTAGCTGTTTGTGCCCGCCATCAAGACGACTTGGCAGCCATGCAACAACACTGGGCGTTGCATTATCCCTCAAGCCATTTATATACCCACGTTACCGATTTGTCCACACCAGAAGGTTGTTATAGCTGGGCACAGACGCTACAACATAACCTACCTCCATTGGATGCGCTGGTACTCAACGCCGGCACCTTCGCCCCTGGCACTTTGATGGAAGGTAACGACCAACAGTTGCAAGATTTTTTATCCCTCAACCTCATGGCCCCTCATTACCTCACAAGAGAGGTGTCCTCGCAATGGCGGCAGCAAAAACGAGCCGGGCACTTAGTCACCATCAGTTCCATCGCTGCCACCGACTGGCCGGAGATGATGACGGCTTATGCCCTTAGTAAATATGCGTTGGAAGGCTGGCACGAAGCCGTGAGCCGCGAGTTACAGCCTCATGGCATACGCACCACCCTTATTCGACCAGGAGGCACTTACACCTCGTCTTGGGATGGGGTGGATGTGGACCCCGCCACCTTGCTCTCGCCCGAACAAGTGGCTCAGTGGGTATGGCAGGCGGTTGCTTTAGCCAATACACAAGCAATAGAACACATCACCCTTCGACCAACTATCCATCCGTAATCAATATGAACTATCTCATCATAAGGCCAGCCGGGGCATAGGCTACGATACTGCACTGCACTTAGCGGCGAACCCTTCTCATACGATACTGGCTGTCAGCCGAAACGAAGCCCAACTGCAAGCTTTAGCGCAAGCTATCGCATCCCAATAAGGGCACAGCAATTTTCATTACGTAATGGATATTGCCAAAGCAGATATGGCGGCACTCACCCAATGGGTAGGGCAATTTGGTTCATTGCAGGCATCGTCAATAACGCAGGAGTCCTTATCAATAAATCTTTTTTGGCCTTGACTGCGTCCGATTGGCAAACTTCTTTTGACACCAACCTCTTCGGGGTCGTTGTATTACCAGGCACTATACCCCTTGATGGAGAACACGCAGGATCGTGAATATCAGCAGTATGGGCGGTTTTCAAGGAAGCTCGAAATTTGCGCCATTCGTCACAGTGCCAGCAAAGCTGCCTTGGCCAACCTCACAGAGTGTATAGCTGAAGAATGGAAGGACAACGGCATACGCCAACTGCTTAGCCCTTGGTGCTGTGCAAACGGAAATGCTAGCGACTGCATTCCCAGGATTTCAAGCCCCCGTTACCAGTAAGCAAATGGGGGATTTTGTGGGTTGGTTTCTCCAGTACGGCCATACTTTTTTCAATGGCAAGGTGCTGCCTGTGTCTGTAAGTACGCCTTGAGTGTTGGTCTATAACAAATTGCACAAATTAGTTAATACACTATTAATTGTACTGACTTTCCGTTATTTCGGGTGACTTACTTGGTTCTTTTGACTTTTTTAGTGGAGGCTACTCCTTCGGGTCGCTACGTTTTCGCAGCTCTCTAGGCTGAGCCTAGGACGGCTTCGGCAAATCCCGGGTCTGGCAGCTAAAGCTGCCACTGCTGCACATCGCTAGCCCAGTACGACCACTAAATTTGTCAAAGAACCATTTTTTTATAAAAAAATGTGTCAACTTTATTTTATTTAAAAAAAACGCTTATTTTTGCATTCATAGCAATGGATTGACAACCCACTTGCAGATCATAGGTATATAACTCTGGCTTTGTCACCAGAGCGTTCGGGCGATGCGCGAGCCATTTTTTCTTCCACTTGCGTCATCCATGGTAAAGGTTGCTGGGGTCTTGTAAAAAACCATGATTGACTGGCGTGTGGGTACTGTCACCACGCGGCAGAGGAAAGCCTTTTGTCCGTACTCAAAAACGGGCTATTGAGGCATGGCGAACCGGACAGCAAGGGTGGGCCCTCCCACAAGGGGCAGCTATACCCTTTTCCGACGTACATACCCTTCAACTACACACCACCGTCTTTCTTTCTTCACTTTGCCATTACAATAAACTTTGGAACTATGAAATATTTGCGTTTAGTAATTGTGGCAACTTCCTTGTTCGCTACAAGTTTTGCAATGACTGCTTGCAACCAACACACCCATGATAGCCATCAGCAAGAACAACAACAAGGCAAGGAATATACTGCTGCCTACGTTTGTCCTATGCACTGTACGGGTAGTGGCAGTGAAGAACCAGGCAAATGCCCTGCTTGTGGCATGGACTACGTAGCCAATGAGGAGCAAGAGCAGTAGCAACTTGCCCACATACAGAGGCCATCACACCCAAACAATGGGGATGTATGTTAATGCATAGGACAACCGCAGTTGGTGGCGCGGCATCCAGTGATGATTAACATGCTCACTATTAAGATGAGCGTTAGAAGAAGGTACTTGTTTTTCATTTGCTTACTTTTCTTACTCCCAAATATACGCTTTTTATGCAAGAGGCAACCCATACCTTGATAGCTGTTCTCGATTGGGGGTTAGGGCATGCCAGCCGATGTGTGCCGCTCATACGGCAGTGGCAAGCGGAGGGACAACATGTAGTAGTGGCCAGTTCAGGTAGTGCGTTGCAATTGTTGCGCATAGCTGTTCCCGATTGCGAATGGATAGAATTACCCGCTTACCGTATTACCTATCCAAGTAATAATATGGTGTGGAACATGGCGCGGCAAGTGCCACATATTGCAAAAGTTGTGTGGCAAGAACACTACATCCTGCGCCATTACTGTCAACAGCAAAAGGTAGCGAGGGTGGTTTCAGATGGAAGGTTTGGGTGTTTTGACAATAAAAAAAATTCCATCTGGATGGCTCATCAGTTGCAAATACAGCACGCAAATGTTGTGGTACGCCGCTTGGCCAATGCGCTTTATCATGCGTGGGTACGAAGGCACTTCGGCGCAGTATGGATACCCGATGTACCAACAGCGGATAGCTTGGCTGGCAACTTAGCAAAACCTCTCGCAGGGTTATCGACCACTTGGCTGGGGCCTCTTTCGCGTTTTGCCAATCAGCCCACAACTGCATCGGAAACTACGTATAACTGGGTGGCCATCCTATCGGGACCTGAGCCGCAACGAACTCGCTTAGAAGAAAAAATTCTACAACAGTTACCCTTGATTCCCGGCAAACACCTTCTTATCAGAGGGGTGCCCGGCGATACCCACCCGACTCCCTTGTATGAAAACATTGACTCGGTGGATTGGCTTACAGGGGATGACTTGCACGCACGGGTAATGGCAGGTAGTAAATTAATTTGCCGTTCTGGATACAGTACGTTAATGGATTTACACTACTGGAAAAAACGAGCTTTATTAATCCCCACCCCAGGGCAAACGGAGCAAGTCTATTTGGCACAATACTGGCAGCAAATGGGCTGGGCAAAATGGCAACCACAGGATGAATTGGATATAATGTCCGCTGAGCTATTGTGATGGGTCTTTAGTTATTGGCCGGCACGGAGTGAGACCTCATGAAAACCTTGGTTATTTGTCGCCTAATAAATTTGAGGAACTGAACAAAAACCTTTATTTTTGTATGGTTGCATCTTAGGGGAAGCGTACAGGAGTGCCGACCGATTGAAGCCTTATTTATTGGTGGCAGTTTTTATTTCCACTTGCTGGGTTCTATACCATAAATGTCCAGCCCCCATTTATAAATATTCTCTACGTCTGGTGAAGTTCTGACATCCATGACTTCGTTTTTTTCATTTAATGCAATAAGAGAATAATAAATTTCACCTAAATGCATTTTTCTGATTAATAATTTTGTCGGTCGAGGTTTTGGAGCAGCTTCAATACTTCCTCGTACTTTTTTCTGTCGACTATAACCTCGCCAACTAGTGTCAAGCTTATAATGGGGTAAATATTCAGTTGACTTTAATAATTCATGCATAGTGCCCCTAAACTCGTCAAGCAGCTCGAAGAACAACCATAATGCTTCTTCCTTATCCTCTCTTTGATCTTCGATCATATAAGCCCAACCACTTGTCGATTCGTAATAATTTAATCTCTTAGCAATCCAGTCATGGAAGTCGTCAAAGTTAGGTTGTTCTGTTTTCGACGATTTAAAGTTGGTCGCGAATAAAAACCCCGATAGAAAAGAATGAAGATGAGTCGGACTGTGATACCCGATATACATTCCTGGCCTTGGTCTAATTTTGTCTAAAAGTTCGAGCATGTTTAAAATTGATGCAACTCTAAGGACTGTCTGCGCCCCCACACCATCCCGATAGCTATTGGGACTCCCTACCGACTGTCCAGCGCAGACAGTTCCCTTGAACGAACCGTCATGCTACCCACTTTCGGCTATAAGAGAACATCGCTTTTTTGCTCCTTGCCGCAACGTGGTGATTTAGGGGCAATTTATAGTTTTCTTCAGGTTTTTTGTGCTGTTTTTGGGGTTTACTTCAATTTTTTTACTTCTTGCTGTTAGCATGAAAACTGGGCTACAAGCCTTGTGAGCGTAGCCTGTTGTAGTGGGGATGCTATAACGATCATGTAATCAGGGACAAGTTCTTTTGTTTTTTAAGGGTTGGATTTCAGCGTTGGCAAAAAAATGTGCTTGACCGAGCGTTGGCTTTTTACACTGAAGCCCAACGGCCAGCAGGTGTGATTAGCCAACGATAGGAGGCTAGCCACACCTGTGTGATGAGCGAATAATCACCCTTCTACCGAATATGTATCAGGGCATAATTCGGTAACCTGCACTCCAGTATTCTGTACTGCTTCACGATACTGATTCCAATCAGAATCTGTTGCATTTACGATATTTCCTAAGCCAGTACACGCAATCGCTACCGCAAGAAATTTTTGATCGGCTTTATCAAAACCGAGCAATTCTTCATTAAACGGTATTTCATTAAAGACAATGACTTCATCACCTGACTCTGTAATTGTTACAAGCTCACAGAAATTCGGGTTAGCTTGATTATTCCATAACCAAGCAGCAAAGGCATCTCCAACATTTGGGGTGCCTGCACGGCGTGCGTATCGAAAATATTCATTAAATATTCTATTTTCTGAATCTACTGCATATGTTCTATTCGTGTAAGAACTAAGATAATTTATACATGCCTCTAAACAATCAGTTCGCACATTCTCATTCTCGAAATTAGAGACTGCAATTACATTTGTATCTATAATGTCTGCCATACTATCTCTTCTTTCTTTTTATTATTGCTTTTGCTGTTGCAGCGAGCTCACCTACCTCATCTCCAAAGAAATGCTCAGGCCAATTTATGATGTTTCCAAATTCATCTAGTTGCAAGTTTTCAATTTTAGATTCACCATTATTATTTGAACAAAAAAACAGGGAAGCTTCATTAACATCAAATTTTTCCTCCGCAATTCTTCTTTGTAGCCTCTTTAGTAAGTGCTCACTATGGCTTTCTAAAATAATCTGAACTCCCCTAATATTTATTGCGTCAATAAATATATCAGCAAGTCCTGCTTGTACGCTAGGGTGAAGATGGATTTCTGGTTGTTCTATTATCAATATAGATCCTCTTGGAGCATAATAACATAAGGTTATCACAGGCAAAATCTGAGAAACACCAAAACCAACATCTGTGATCAATACTTCTGAGCTATTTTCATTTTTCTTAACATATACTCGGTAAATGTTTCCCCCGCCAACAATTTGGGCGACTCGAAAGCTATGAATTAGATTAAGGCTTTTTAACCAATATGCAACGTATTCCTCAACCGTAAATCTTGGTTTTCCCGCTCCTCTTGATATTCCTTTTCACTGTTTACTTTCGAAGTTAGCATCGCATCTACTACTTATTCTCCTCGCCTACCCATATCTGATGGATTTGCTCCTGCCCAAATATATTGTCTTTTAGGAAAATCTCTTAGTTACTCTAAGTAGTAGATTTTGCTTACTAACTCATCAAATTGTAATTGTAAATCAGATAGAAAAATCGTGTTTTGAAAATATGCATTCACTTGATCTGGGAATCCGTAAAACTTTATTGGGTGGGGTAATTCCCAAGGGCGCCCTGAGTTCTCAGAAAACTAAATTTTGAGCTACTGTTAGCTAAAGGAGATGCAGAGAGTTTGATATTTATAAGAATCTTTTTGACCTTTTCCATCAAAAAACTGAAAACCTGAGAAATCATAACTAAACTTTTGGACATATAGTCTTCCTTTCTCTGTCTGCATAATTTCACAGCCAAACCCAATACCTTTTCCTTCAAATAGGTTTTTTCCTTTACGCGTGGGGTCAATAATCTTCAGCGTTTCACCTAACGACCAATCTACACTAAAGTTAATAGAACGTGAAGTGTCATGATCATAAATCACATCTTTGAAAGTGCCCAACTCTACGAAGGACTTTTCATCACCAAAATCTAATACTTGAGCTCTGTCAGAAGATTCTGCAGTTTGCTTAAGCATTAAAAGGAAGTGTATTAGACTAGATTTTCCTGAGCTATTTGTGCCGAATAAACCAGTTAGTTTACCCAAACGGAGATCTGCATTCTTCCAGGATTTGAAATTACTTAGACTAAGGCTATTGATCATCTAACTTTTTTTGTGCAAAGGTATGATAATTCTTTTTTGTTTCGCCGAACTTAGTCTCACCTCAAAATCCCCCCATTTCATCCTACTTCCACCCCAAAAGCGGAATTCCAAATCGGGCACTCTCTATTTTAACCACTTGCTTTGTTACCTGCACTCAGGTCGGTGAAGCATTCCTTAGCAAATATAAACGACTATATCTATATACGCAATAGCCCAGCTATGTTTTCATAAAAGAACCATCCCCCAACACCCACCCCAAACCGCCCCCGTGAGCGATAGGAACGGGTGGCCGCCCCTGGCCTTAGCCGGGGCGGACTACGAGTGGATAGCGCGACCCCTGCCTGGCGTTGGGTCGGCGCGGGGACGGCAGGGGGCACGGCATCCAATTATTTCATTCATTCAACGGCAGGAAACAACATTTGATTATGAGTGGTTATGTAGGATATTTATCCATCATTCACATTGAATAGTTCATTTTTTTCCGTCCCTAAACTGGAATCTCCCTATCAGTTCGTTAAAAAAAGACTAACAACAATAGTGTATGTATTGGTTTGTTGGTAACTTTCCGTTTCATACCCAATACAACCGTTTCTTACCCTGAAAATCAACCGTTATGTACTATAGAATTTTGGTATTTACCACCATGCTGCTTGTCGGGAGCACGTTAACCGCCCAACAAAGTGATACCCAACTCAACTATATTGAGCGGTTCAAGGATATCGCTATCCGCGAAATGGATCGCGCAGGTATTCCTGCCAGCATCAAATTGGCACAAGGTATATTGGAGTCCAACGCTGGGCAAAGCAACCTTGCCCGCAGAGCTAATAATCACTTTGGCATCAAGTGTGGCCCCAACTGGAAAGGCGACTCTTTCGACCAAGAGGACGATGATTATGATGCCAATGGCAAGCTCATCAAAAGCTGCTTCCGGGCTTACAAAAATGCGGATGCCTCCTACGTAGCGCATTCCGAATTCTTGCGCGACCCCCAGAAAGCATTTCGCTACGGATTTTTGTTCCGCCTTGATCCACGCGACTACCGAGGATGGGCTTATGGCCTGAAACAAGCAGGCTACGCTACGAGTGCCACCTATCCCGAAAAGTTGATTTCTCTCATCGAACGGTATCAATTATACCAGTATGATTCAGCTACCGTAGTTGACGTAGAAACGCCTTCCGAGATTTTGGCGGTTGGTATATTGAATAACAACGACGTGCGTTATGTCGTAGCCACCTCTGATGAAACCTTGGAAGACATAGCCCGCAGGGTGGATGTCAGCGTGCGAAATTTGCTCACCTATAACGACCAGTTCGGGAATACGAACGGGAATGTACAGGCTGGCGAAAAAGTATATTTACAGCCCAAGCGGAACAACTACCGTGGTAAACAACAGTTCCATACCGTGACGGCAGGTGAAACTATGTTTGGCATCTCGCAGCGTTATGGTGTGAAACTCAAAAAGCTTTACAAACGCAACCGCATGACAACAGGCCAAGAACCTGGTGTGAATGAAAAAGTGAAGTTGCGCGGTGGTAAAGTAAAAAACCCACCTGTGTTGTTATCCCAACAGCAACGCCCCGCTTCACAAAGTGGTGACTCCCCTGTAGCACCTACCCTACCTAATGGGCAATTAGATATGGAGGAGCCGGATGACAAGCCAGCGACACCCTCTCGTCCTAGTGACAATAAGCCTAGCAGCACCGTTGTCGTTCAGCCGGAAGCGGGAGGAACACGCCCTGCAACAGAGGTGCCCGTCATCATCATACAACCGGGTAGCCAGCCCGCACCTTCCAATCCACCTGCTACCACACAACCCGCCCCCCCGCCTGCTGTTATTCCAGGGACGGTGACACCTCCTTCGGGAAATACGCCCGTCTATCACACCGTCATTGCGGGTGAAACGCTTTTCGGTATTGCCCGTCGTTACAACACAACGGTGGATCAATTGAAAACTTTGAACGGCCTAGATTCCAACACCATCCCCGTAGGAATGCAACTGAGGGTACAGTAACGCCCGAGCAGCCGTTTTCACTTTATCAGGTACATCCCACTCGTTTATCCAAGTGGGATGTACCTTTTTACAAGGATATGAATTCAACGTGAATTATAGATAGCAACTAAATGTAAGGATTTAAAGGTCAATACTTTAGGGTGCGCCCCAAGGGTCGGGCTATCCGCTCCAGTACCTCCCTGCGGTCGGCACGTCCGCTGCTATCCCTTCTATGTTGTTATCCAAGCTTTAGAGCAATTTTTTTTCAAAAAGGGCAAAAAAATATCTGGGAAGCAGCCGTCCACTTCCCGCCATCTAAGCCCGATATGCCTGCAAAGTACTTAAATCGACTGGTCTAATCGAGAACAACTACGTCATCCTTCTATAAGCGATCACCTTTCACAGAAGGGTCGCAATGTCCTGTTTAGTGGGCGAGTTGACTACGCAGTAAGCTGTCCGCTTTGGGCTTGATAAGCGGTCTTCCCCTGAGGAAGCCGCACGGGTGTGGCCGACAAAGTGGCTGGCTTCTGAAACGGCTGCACCGCAGCCTTACGAAGAAGCGGTCATCCTACAAAGAGGAGCCGCAGGGATAGCATTGCGGTTGCAGCCGTAGTCTTTTAGACACTGTTGTATATCTCGATACTCCCAGACTTCTTTAAGCCTTTGGGTTGTTGTTGTTTTCCTAGCCTCAAAGGTATTACTTCCTTGAGGATTTTCCTACCTTGTGTGTCCATGGCGAAGCGGAGGCAGGCTCTGCTGGGGAGCAACCTGCCAAGGAATAGCCATGGCCGACTGAAAAGTCACCACGGGGTGCCGGCCTCGGCCGGTGCTTCGTGGTTGCGGGGACTTTTGGGCGGCGTATGCCTCTAAAAACCCTACGTCGCGTTGAGCCGTCCGCCTGTCGGAGGCTTGGGCTTAGTCGCATGATCTTTGTCGTAGGCTCGTCTATGAAGCCATACGGCACGTATCCGATTGAGCAGTCTGCGAGCCACCTTGATGATGGCCACCTGCGAGGTCTTTCCCTCTCCCAGTGCTTTTTGGTAGGTCTGTCGCAGCGTGTCGTCCGTACGTATGGCCATCCAGGCGCTCTCCACTAGGGCCGTCCTTAATTGGGCGTTCCTCCTTTTGGTCAGCCCCAAGATACGTGTCTTCTCCCCGCTGGAACGCTCGTCGGGTACTAACCCGCAGTAGCCCGCCAGGTGGTCGAGGTTCTTGAAACGGCTCATGTCGCCAATTTCTCCTATCAGGAGTGCAGAGGTCAGCCGGCCCACACCGGGTATGCTTCGCAACAACTCCTGTAGAGCCGCATATTCGTCGCTCGCCTTGATCCGGGCACCCAAGACCCTGATCGCATCGGCTTCGAGTTGTCGGATGCCTTTGTAGGCATCCACAAACACGGACAGTTCCTCGTCGCTGGCCGATTGTTCCTCGAGCCACCTTTGGCCAGTGCGCGTCCACAGCTTGTTCGCCAGCTCTGCCGGGATGGCCAACCCGCTGCGGAAGACAAAAGACCGAATCCGCGTCATGGCTCGGCGCTTGTCCTTGGCCATGCTCTGCCGGACACGCACCAGGCCTCGTATCTTTTCCTGCTCCGGGCTAGGGACGTAGATCCCCTGGAGCAGGTCGCGCGACAGCATCAGGGCTAGCGTCTGGCTGTCCACCATATCCGTCTTCCGCTTCTTGGTGCGGTCGGTACTCGGAACATCCGCCGCATGAACCACACGGCAACTTATTCCCGATTGTTCCAACGAGCGTTGCAGCCAAAAACCCGAAAAGCCCGCCTCGTAGCAGCAAGTGACCTTTGCCCCTTGACTTAGCGCCTTGAGCTGGATGGCCAAGCGTTCCGCACTCGGCTCCATCGAGTAGGTCTTCACATGGGTTCCGTCCCCATATACGCTGACCACCCATTTTGACTTGTGTACGTCAATCCCGGCATGGAAGTCCGCCGCACTTGTCTGTAATTCAAAAAATTGCTTACTTTGTGTCATAATCATTATTTGCTTTAGGTTTAGTGAGACTGGTTTCTTTGCTAAATCTAAAGCTTTTTCTTTTCCGACACAAACATAGGGCCTTACGCGAAATACATTTGACTGATTATCAATCACTTGCGTATTTATCGTTCGATTTGTTACCCATAATTCACACTAACAAACTAACTGCCATCATCGCATTTTGTAACCAAGTAAGAAAAGACACGGCATAGCGGTAAAGTCCGGTTTTATCAGGCTGTGTGGTATAGCTATTATTGAGGAGGTTTTTATCTAAAGGTAGTTCCCCATCGGGGGCAATATGGGCACTGATGATACGGCGAGTACCTGTGTAGGAGAACGCTTGGCTACGAGCTTGCCCGTCCCATTGTTCTATCACAGTACTCCCATCGTCGAAAGTGATTTGAACGCGCACGGGTACAGCCCAGTCACCATGCCGGAATAGTACAGCCGTGGCCTCGTAGCGGGCACGGCGGGTGGTGTCAGTGTTTACACAATCGGTAGTATTATCGAAGAATCCATAAAACGGCGTCATGGGGTCGTTTTGGATATAGGCTACACTGTAGTCGCAAATAGCAGTACCAAAAATGGCCTCCTGGAGAAACGCATCTACCATGTGTACCACGGAGGCGGGGTGGCAATCGGCAGTGACTTGAAGGGCTACCTTGATGAAATCTTCGCGGCAGGGATGCCGAAAGCGCCAGGTTTCAAACCAAGTTTGCATAAGCTGCTGCATACAGTCTTCGCCAATCAGTCCTTCTAACGTGGATAACCACACGGCGGGTTTGCCATACACAATTGGAGCATAACTGCCGTGGCGGAAGTGCCAGCCGTAGTCACTGAGTGGGTTTACTTGTATGTTCTCTGCGCTAAAAAAGCGACCCCGCCTCAATTCCTGCGAACCAATGTGTACATCAAGGCCAGGAAAGCTAACGGTGCCATCGGGATAGTACTTATCGAGTATGCGGGCTTCAAACCAAGCTGTAATCCCTTCGTCCATCCAAGGTTCCTCCTGTTCGTTGGTAGCCACCATTTGCATAAAGTACTGGTGTACCAATTCGTGAATGACGAGGGTTTCCGTAGTACGGATGCCTTGTGGTAAAATGCACAAGGTGGGCGCGGTGATAAGCGTAGGGTACTCCATCGCCCCCGAATTAAGTCCATAAAATGGAGGGCTGACAATGGTTAGCACAGGATAGGGATATTCGCCCACGTAGTCGGACATGTATTCGAGGGTGTGCCGCGCTGCCCCCAGAAAGCGTTCCTTATTACAAAGGTGTTCCGGACGGATGAGGAGGCGGATTTCCGTATTGCGCCACATTTCGGTGACAACCGTAAACCCCGGATGCGCCGTCCAAGCGAAGTCGATGACATCATTAGCACGATAATGCCAAGTAGTAACCCCGTTTTGGGTAGTAGCTTCTTGTAGCTGACCGCTGGCACCCACTTGATAGTTTTCGGGTATGTGTAGTTTGACATCATACACGCCAAATTCGCCAAAGTATTCCGTGGCGGGATGGTAGGAATGGCAGTTCCACTGTCCTGTTTGAGCAAATCGGCTACCAGCAGGTTCGTACACTCCTAATTTCGGAAACCACTGCACCATAAAGTAGTAGTCGCGGTTGTAGCCCGTGCGTATCATCAGTGGGGGGATTTGCGCTTCCCACTCCATCTCTAAGCGATACGTTTGCCCCGGCAGTACAGGTTCGACCAAGTCGAGGTGCATCACGGTGTGATCGAAGGTATTATCATTATCTGGTTGTACAAACCGTTGCCGCTGGGAGAGGTCGTTGCCCGCTTCATCGTGTATAGTACGTACCGCTGTCCAGCTCCAGATACAGTTGTCGATTTCATCCTGGGATTTGGTACGCGGAATACGGCTGGCTTCCTTGAAAAAATCCGTCTGGTTGTTTTTCCAAGCATTGTAATACATGTGAAAGCGCATGTCCCTGATTGTATCCGTAGAGGGGTTGGTAAAGTACAAGGTCTGGGTAGCCTTTACTTTCCGATTGAGTGTATCCAACCAGACTTCCATGTCATAGCTGGCGGTGCGCGGCGATAATGCCTCACCTTGCGCAGATAGTGCCATTGGTAAGGATAGCAATGGTACTACAACAAGCCAACATATCGACAAAAAGCGGGTTGGTTTCATGGTAGAAAAGCAGTTCGCAAAATTTCAAAACATACTCTAACAAAACTGCCCCTTACCGCCGATCTGCGCTGGTGAATACCCGTTTCCAGTTGACGCCCTTACCCAAACTGCCTTCCTTGAGGCTAAACCAGATAAACAATGGCTTGCCTACCACGTGGTCTTCGGGTACAAATCCCCATACGCGGCTGTCCTCGGAGTTGTGGCGGTTGTCGCCCATCATCCAGTAATAGTCCATTTTGAAAGTGTAACTACTGGCTTCCGCTCCGTTAATAAAGATTTTACCACCTTTTATTTGCAAATCGTTCTCTTCATATACACTAATGATGCGTCGGAACATATTGATGTTATCCATGCTAATGGGAATGGTCACACCTTTTTTAGGAATCCAGATGGGGCCGTAGTTGTCCACTGTCCATTCACCGAAGTGTTGGCTGTCATGGGGGAACAGTCGGTCGGGGTTGTATCCCTTAGCACGGTCGGTAGGGAATTGATAAGGTTCGATGAGGATATTGCTATCCATGCCTTGCACTTTCTGTTTTTGTTCTTCAGATAGGAACATGTAACGCACGTTGGGTGCCCGAGAATCCTTCATATTATCTTCGGCAGAGATTCCCCAATCGGAAAAATTGCGTTCGTTGATATTGCCATCAGGGAATTGCACCAAATACAAGAATTGCATGTTGGTGGGGTTTTTTGCGGCTTTTCCATCAATATACACCTGACGGTCAATGATTTGCAAGGTGTCACCTGGCAAGCCGATGCAACGCTTGATGTAGTGGTCGCGCTTGTCCATGGGGCGAGTGACCAATTTCACCTTACCCGCCTTGATGGCTCTTTCATAATTGGGGTTGGCATCCCGCACCATGCCATAGCGTACGTCGTCTATCGTCCAAGTGCGATCGGGGAAAATATAGACGCTATCACCAGCAGGCAGGTTGAAAACAACAGGTGAGTTATGTTCTATTTTTTCAAGTGCAGGTAAGCGTTTGGGGGTCAAATTGGGTTTTTCCCAATACGATTCGCCCCCAATTTTAGGAATGGTATTGTGCAGCAGCGGTATCATAGCCACCGTCTTGGGCGTGCGGATGCCGTAATGAGCTTTACTAACGAAAAGGAAATCACCCACCATCAGCGACCCTTCCATGGAGGAGGTAGGAATGACATAAGCCTCTATCAGGAACAAGCGGATAAGGGCTGCGGCAAAAACAGCGAAAACAATGGCTTCCGCCCATTCCCGTGTAGTACCTTTTTTGTAAGGATTATCATTTACCAGTTTTTCCACCAATCGTCTGTTGCCCGCTTTTTGTGCATCCATTATTTGCTGGGCGTAGGCTTTTTCTTTGGGTAGGGTAGGCCCCAAATAGGGCGGCTCTTCCTGCTGGCCAAGTAGGTAGAAGGAAATGGGTGTCAATACCACCGCCATAAAACTATCAAGGAAAGTATATTTGCCAAATGAGCGCACCATATCCACTGCTAAACCAGCGTAGATGAACACATTGACAATAGGCACCAGCATCCAGATGGCATACCAGCCAGAGCGCCCTACGATTTGACTCCATTCATAAAAATTCAACCCAGGTACCAACGCCTTCCAGCCTGCGACACCCGCTTTTTCAAATACCTTGTATAGCGTGAGGCTCGTCAGTACGTACCCTATTATCATCAACCAAGCAAACCAAGACATATCGTTATGCTTTATTTTTCAAGATTCTACCATTTTTAGTGGAATCACAATAACCCAATCAGTCAATCTGTCAGCAGATTTATTACACCTACTACCAAATTTTTTAGCAAGCCGCAAAGATAGAAAAAGAATGTGTTAGTTGGGTGTGCTTAGCAAATTGCACAATTCAGAGCTTCGCCAAACTGCTGCCACCCTCTATTCAATGCCGTAACAGGGACGCAGTTGTGCAATTTATTATGTACACAATTTGTGGGAATGATGCGATATTTTACGTTAATCAACAAAGTGAAGAAAGAAAGTCGGTGATATGTAGTAGAAGGGTACGTGTGACGGAAAAGGGTATAGCTGCCCCTTGTGGGAGGGCCCACCCTGGCTGTCCGGTTCGCCATGCCTCAACAGCCCGTTTTTGAGTACGGACAAAAGGCTTTCCTCTGCCGCGTGGTGACAGTACCCACACGCCAGTCAATCATGGTCTTTTACAAGACCCCAGCAACCTTTACCATGGATGACGCAAGCGGAAGAAAAAATGGCTCGCGCATCGCCCGAATGCTCTGGTGACAAAGCCAGAGTTATATACCTATGATGTGCAGGTGGGTTGTCAATCCACTGCTATAAGTGCAAAAATAAGCGTTTTTTTTTAAATAAAACAAAGTTGACACATTTTTTTACAAAAAAAATAAATTCTTTGACAAAAGATGTGGAGTCTCTAGCTTAGCGACCTCGGCAAAAGGCCGAGACAAGTTGTGGAAGGGTGGCGATCCCGCAGGGCTGTCGGATCTAAATTTCTTTAATGCGAAAAAACTTAAAAAACAGACAAATACGCATTGTTAAAAACAACAAATCAAAAGACAGTGAATGTTACTTTTTTCACTAACGCTAACAAAATCAACGCATTAATACATATTAGTATTATTTGCATCCGATAGCGTTGTGGCGATCCCGACCCAACTTGTCGAGATCGCCATCCGATATTTTATCGGGAAGACCCCACACTATTTGTCAAAAAACCATAGTAATTAACCTTTAATATACTTCACCGCCCCATTGGTATTGTAAAAGAAGAACGACCAAATGTCGGCTTGTTCCTCAATAATTTTACCAATAGGTTTACCAGCTCCGTGCCCAGCATCCACGGCAATGCGGATAAGGACAGGGTTGTCACCTACATGGCTTTTTTGCAGTTGGGCTGCAAATTTGAAGCTATGGGCAGGTACTACGCGGTCGTCATGGTCGGCAGTAGTGACCATGGTGGCAGGGTAGGAGGTGCCGTCTTTGATATTGTGCAGCGGGCTGTAGCTAAGCAAGTTTTGGAAATGGGTGGGGTCATCGCTGGAGCCATATTCAGGTATCCAGCCTTTGCCTACGGTAAACTTGTGGTAACGCAGCATATCCATAACACCTACGGCGGGAAATGCTACGGCAAAGAGGTCGGGGCGTTGCGTCATACAGGCACCTACCAGCAAGCCGCCATTGCTGCCTCCTGCTATGGCCAATTTTTCTTTATTGGTGTAGCCTTCTTGTATCAAGTATTCCCCTGCGGCGATAAAGTCGTCGAAAACATTTTGCTTTTTCAATAACATACCTCCTTGGTGCCATTCTTCTCCGTATTCGCCACCGCCCCGAAGGTTAGGCATGGCAAAAACGCCTCCATTCTCCAATAGCACAATCCGGGAAGCACTAAAGGAGGGAGTGAGGCTCACGTTGAAACCACCATAAGCGTACAAGTAGGTAGGGTTTTGGCCGTTGAGTGCCAATCCTTTCTTGTGCACGATGAACATACTTACCTTGGTGCCATCCTTGCTGGTGTAAAAAACCTGTTTTTCTTCGTAGTCCTCGGGGTTGAACTCCAAAGAAGTTTTGAAGAAAGGCTCAGATTGGCCAGTCTCCACGTTGTATTTGAAGATAGTAGGCGGATAAGTGAAAGAAGTGAAGGTATAGAAAAGGGTCTTATCCTCTTCTTCTCCACCTAACCCACCCGCACTTCCTGTGCCCGGGAGGGTTATTTCAGTTTTGCCAGTACCATCGTATTGGAAGCGGTAGTAGCGGTCGGTGGCTTTTTCCAAATAGTTGGCAAATAGAAACCCGCCACCTGTGGAAACACTTTGCAGTAGGTTGCCCGACTGAGGTATGATTTCTTTCCAGTTGGCTTTGGCGGGGTTGTTGATGTCGATTTCAACCAAGCGATAATTGGGCGCATCAATATTCGTCAAGACTAAAAAGCGAGTGCCAATGTTATGCACAACGCTGTTCTTGCTATCATAGCCCGGAAACAGTGGTACAAAAGCACCGTTCTTTTTCAGGTCTTTGTAATAAGTAGCGAAACCATCTGTGCCGGGTGCATCGTACATGATAAAATAGTTGCCATCTTCCGTAACGCCGCCGTAGTGGTAGTTATTGGGATTGTCGTCATCCCTGAAGACAAGTTCGTCGGCGGATTGGGGCGTACCCAATTTGTGGTAATAAACGCTGTGATATTGGTTATTGCCTGAGAGCTCTTCACCTTTTTTAGGAGCGGGGTAGCGGCTGTAAAAGAAGCCATCGCCCGACCAGCCCGCGCCACTGAACTTTACCCATTCGAGGCGATCGCTGAGTTCTTTTTTAGTGGCAATTTCCATCACGCGGATTTGCCGCCAGTCGCTGCCAGCTTCTGCCACCGTGAAAGCTACGTAGCGGTCATCCTCTGAAAAACCTACCAAATCAATGGCTGTGGTGCCATCCGCCGACCAAGTGTTAGGGTCGATGAAAACCGCTGGCTCTCCTTCTAAACCTTTTTGGAAGTAAATGACAGATTGGTTTTGCAATCCATCGTTTTTATAGAAAAAATAGTAGTCGCCGGCTCGGAAGGGGGAACCCAAGCGCGGGTAATTCAGTAGTTCGGTAAGCCGCTCTTCGATAGGTTTGCGGAAGGGAATTTTCTCTAAGTACCCAAACGTTACCTCATTTTGAGCTTTTACCCATTGCATCACATCCTGAGCGGTGTCGGCTTCCAGCCAGCGGTAGGGGTCCGAAACGGGGGTGCCGTGGTAGTCGTCGGTTTGGCCAACCGTTTTTGTTGCAGGGTAAGTCACTGCCATTTTTTCGTACTTGGTCATCGAAGAAGCTTCTTCTTTCGGGCTGTTACAGGCGGCGAAAAGTGCCACTATTCCTAGGCCCCATAATAGTGTTTTATACATCGTTTTATGTGGATTGTTCATCGCTAAGAGACGGAAAAAAAAATAATTGCACAACTTTTGATTCGGAAAAATTTTCTAAACAATTTGATCACGATAGCTATCGTGAAAAATTGTGTGAAAATATTTGCGAATCTTTTAGAAAAAGTTGTTCAATTATTTTCCGTCAAATTACTAAGGTACGAAGTCTTGACAAAGTCTTTGGAAAGAAAAGGCGAATTGCTGTAAAAGAGTGATTAGGAGCAGCCGAGCAGCGATCAAATTTTAAAGATTATTTTATTTGTAAAATATTTTTACTCATTTAAAAATTTCTTTATTGTAAATTATGATAAAAAACCATAAAAAATCAGGAACTGAAATTTGTGAACTAAGAGTATGTCTAAAATTCCCTTAATCGGCTATCCCGATTGCTATCGGGAGCAAATTTCGCCCTGTTCATCGTTGAATCCCGATAGCTATCGCATTAGCGTCAACTTAAAAAATTCATATATAACAATTCGAGGTAACTCTGCCTGTCTTTTCGCTTTTCATAGCAGTCATGTCGGGCGAGTTCCTCGATGAACTGATCAGGTTTTCCAGCCAGCAGTACCTCCCAGAAGTTCCTTTTGATGAACTCTGAGAACTTAATGATGCTCAAGTGTTTTTGGGTCTGTTCATACACCCGCTCGACAAAGATGCCGTACCAAGAGATCGTCATCGTCAACCAGATAAGCATCATATAAATGGTGATTATCACCCTTGGTGGGGATATAGACTCTTTGCCGTCAAAAAAATTATCCACATTAAAGCTGCTCTTCCAGCACTTAAAAATGATTTCAATACGCCAACGACAACGATACGCTCTGATGATGTCTCTAAATCCCCACACTTTGGCCTCGACGTTGGTGATGAAGATTGTCCAGCCCAGCAATTCAAAGTACTCATCGCTGTGGTTAGCCTTGCCATTCCTGTCATTCTTGGCCTTGAAGCGCCTGATTCTCTTGACGTCCTCGGGTGCTTCCACCGCTACCAGTCGTACAGGTATTTTGTCTGTGCTACCCAACAATACATTGATATCCAATACCTTCTTGCCTTCTTTCTTACACTCGCCTAGTAATTTGAGCAAATCCAGCTTTTCACCTGTCTGCCCATCATAGACGTTTGTCCCAAAACGTAAACGGGACAGGAAGAATGCTTTCTTCTCGATGATTTTTTTGAACACAGACAACACGAAGTATCCTTGGTCGCGGATGACCAAAGCACCCTCTTCCAGCACGTCCAAAATCTGGTGGGCAAAACTTTGGTCGTTATCCCTGAATGAGTTGACTTGTATGTTCTGGTAGGAATTGTCCTTTAGATTTATGCGCAACTGCACACGAGCCGTAGCACACTGCCCTTCATTTTTGCTGTGCGGCCCAGGGTAAAATTTAGCCAAGTTTTTCGGTAGGCTCAAACAGGTGCTATCTTCCACATACACCTTGTTGAAGGCATCTAACAGCGGAATATTCTTTGGCTTCCCTTTTGCCGACTGTTTGATTACATGCATCAGAAGGTCGCGCACGAAGGATTCCTGCCTGAATTGCAGCTTCTTTTGCAGACCCTGTTTGCTAACGTGTTTGCCAGTAAATTTTCCTATCGCCCGCGCCCAATCGCTCAAACCTCGCAGACTGAACTGCATCATCATACAGAAGCCAATCAAAAATCCGACCCCGTCGATTTTTCTCGGCTGCCGCATCTCGAAACCAGATTCTTTTGCAATCGTAAGTATTGCTTGTTCCCCAATTTTTTTCTTTATTTGCACCGTATTATATTTCATGGTTGCTGCTTGTTTGTTCTGTTTTGATTCTATTGAACAAAGTTAAGCAGCAACTTTTTTTTTGCCTAAACATATTAGCTTTTTTTAAGTTGACGCGTATGCGATAGCTATCGGGACGCCGATGCTTCCGGCATCGACTGTGCTTTTCGCCTTGAACAGAACAAAATTTTCTCACTTTCGCTCGATCAGGAAAATTTAGACATACTCTAATTACTTCCCGGTTTCTCTGGAACAGGAAAATATATTTTTTCTGCGTTTCTTTGCGTCTCAACTGAAAGAAATGGAGAAAAGTATTACGCTGAAGCCAGGCAAAGAAGTTTTTGTGAAACGCCAACACCCGTGGGTATTCTCAGGGGCTATTGCCCAAACCAGCAAGGGTATTTCGGAAGGAGATAGGGTAGTGGTACTTTCTTCAACTCAAGAAAGGTTAGCAACAGGGCATTATCAGGAAGGTAGTATCCGGGTGCGCATCATACAGCATGGTGCCGCTACGCTAGGTGCTGATTTTTGGGAGCAAGCACTTGGCCGCGCCTTAGAGAGCCGGAAGTTGATGCAACTCGTAGAGGGAGCCGATACGAACGCTTACCGATTGGTACACGGTGCAGGGGATTTGCTCCCCGGTCTGGTGGTGGATATATACAATCAGTTGGCGGTTGTGCAATGCCATAGTACAGGTATGTTTTTGGAACGAGAAGCCATCGCAACTGCTTTGCGCAAAGTGCTAGCTCATCGGATCAATACCATCTATCTGCGGGCGGAGGCTACACTGCCCCAACGCTTTGCACAGGAAGCCACCGACGGATTGCTTTGGGGCGATCAGCCCATCCAGGTTGTGGCTGAAAACGGGCACAAGTTTCGCATTGATGCCGTAACGGGGCAAAAAACAGGCTTCTTTTTAGACCAGCGAGAAAACAGGCAGTTGCTGGCTCATTATGCACCAGGTAAGACTGTTTTAAACACCTTTTGCTATACGGGAGGATTCAGTATTTATGCACTCCAAGCAGGTGCCGCTCATGTGGACAGCGTAGATGTATCGGCTAAGGCGATGGCACTCACCGATGAAAATGTATTGTTGAACGATTTGGAAGTTGCACGCCACACAAGCCATACGAGTGATGTAGTGCAGTTCTTGCGGCAGTTGGATGGCAAGCAGTACGATATTGTTGTCGTAGATCCGCCTGCTTACGCCAAGACCATCGGAAAACGCCATGCCGCCGTGCAAGGATACAAACGGCTCAATGCCCAAGCAATGCAAGCGGTGAAACCGGGTGGGTTGTTATTTACCTTCTCCTGTTCTCAGGTTGTAGATAGGCAGTTGTTTGCCGATACCATCGTGGCTGCTGGCTTAGAAGCTGGACGTAGCGCGAGGATTTTACACCAACTAACTCAGGGACCCGATCACCCCGTAAATCTTTTTCATCCCGAAGGTGCCTACCTGAAAGGACTAGTGGTGCAGCTGGATTGATCAGTGATATATCCGCAATATACAACAAAAATAATTAGATTTTGTATTTACAAATGCTATAATCAGTATCTCTTCATTGGCAGTACAAAACCAACCGATTAAAAAAACGTACCTTCGCCACGCAGAAACATCTTTAAAAATGTCTTACGAAGTAAAAACAGGAATTTTAGCCATTTTGGCCATTGCGCTCAGTCTCTGGGGTATAAAGTACATCCAGGGCACTAATATGTTCAACAAAACCAAGACCCTTTATGCGTACTTTGATGATGCAGGAGGCGTGGAGGTTGGTACCCCTGTACAAATCAGTGGTGTAACGGTGGGTAGTGTAGCCAACAAGGAATTAGGAGTGGAAGATAAACGCGTTCGCCTTACCCTCGTTTTGGAGCGTACCGAAGTGCCGCTACCCAAAGATGCCAAAGCAGTATTGGCTTCCACTTCTATGCTGGGGGATATGGCCATTCTATTGGAATACGATGCTCCCTGCAATGGCAGTAATTGTGCAGAAGAGGGGGATGTACTCACGGGCAAAGTGCGTCTCATCCTAGAAACAATGCTTGGCGACGGCGGGATCGCTGCCCAGATGGAAGAGATCAAGAATGGCATGAGGGGTATCATTGATACACTGAATAGTGCTTTACTGAGTGAAGAAAGCACAGGCCCTTTAGCCGAATCGGTGCGGGATATGCAGCAAACAATGTATAACCTCAAAGCTTCTACGGGCCAGTTAAATACGATGTTACAAAGAACCTCTCCACAGTTGGAGCGTTCTTTGGCCAATGTTGCTGACCTGACCGCTACTTTGGAAGAACAGCGCGGCAATATCGCCTCCATTCTCGTCAATGCAGACAGTCTCAGCCAGCAGATGGTAGATGCCAATTTGGGCGAAGCCGTAGATAGTGCAAAGAAAACCCTCGCTCAGTTGAATGAAGCGATTACCGCTGCCAAATCGGCATTAGGGGGCGTGGACGAATTAGTAGGGCAAATCAAGCAAGGCGACGGTACACTTGGCTTGTTGATCCAAGATCAGGAATTGTATCACAACTTGAGTGCCTTGACTTATTCCTTAGATTCACTGATGGCAGATTTTCAGGATAAACCCTATCGTTATATGCCATTGAAAAGCCGTCGGAAAGTACAAAAGTACGATGCGCAAGATGGCAAACAATAGACTCGTTCGCGACTCGCAGAACAAGTCAAAGAGTCGATTGCTAACTAGATACAAATGCGTATGAGCCATACTCCGTTTCACCTCGCTTTTCCCGTTACCGATCTAAAGGCTACTCGCGCCTTTTACGTAGAACTTATTGGGTGTGCTGAAGGTCGTTCAGCCGAGCGTTGGTTGGATTTCGACTTTTTCGGGCATCAATTGTCTGCTCATTTGGTGGATGGTGCTATGCCAGAAGGGCCTACCAATGACGTGGATGGCAAAAAAGTGCCTGTACAGCATTTCGGCGCTATCTTAGACAGGGCAACATGGGACGCGTTAGCCGAAAAATTCAGCGCGGCGGGTTGTGAATTTGTGATTGAACCCTACATTCGTTTCAAAGGGGAAGTGGGCGAACAAGCTACTATGTTCCTGCTCGATCCCAGCGGAAATGCCTTGGAATTCAAGTCTTTTGGCGATCAAAGCCAGATTTTTGCTAAGTGACGGAAAAAAATTAATTGCACAACCTTTGATTCGGAAAAATTTTCTAAACAATTGATCACGATAGCTATCGGGAAAAATTGTGTGAAAATCTTTGCGAACCTTTTAGAAAAAGTTGTTCAATTAATTTCCGTCAAATTACTAAATGACGGGAAAAAATAAGTAATGAGGGTTCGGCAGTTTATCATTTTGGTGGTATGGCTGATGATTCGTTGTGGATTTAGCGTCCTGCCTTTATCTGCGCAAACACCCTGTGGTAGTATGCCTAATCGTGTTTTACCCGCTGCTGTGGATGTGGACGCTTTACCTAAAACCATTGTAACGATTCCGGTTGTAGTACACGTGGTTTGGTATAATGAAGCCCAGCGCATATCGGAAGAGCAAGTGCGATCGCAGATAGATGTGCTCAATGAAGATTTTAGGGCGCTTAATTCAGATATAAGTCAAGTATTACCCTACTACCTGTCCAATGAAGTGGCGGCGGATATGGAAATACAGTTTGCATTGGCCACTACCGACCCAGAAGGCCAGCCCCATTCGGGAATCATTTATCGCGAAACCAGCGTGCCAGGCATAGGGCGCATTCAGAATGGCAGACGGCAAGTTTGCCACAGCGAACTCGGTGGTAGTGATGCTTGGTGTACCCGTTGTTTTCTGAATATCTGGGTTTGTGATTTGGGCGTGGAAGGCTTGGCGGGTATCGGTGTTTTTCCTAGCCAAGTAGGCAATGAGGTGCCAGAAGAAGAGGATGGCGTGTTTATTCAGCCCAGCCGTTTTGGCCGTATAGGCAATGTGGAATCTCCTTATGATTTGGGAAGAACGACTACCCATGAAATTGGGCATTACTTGAATTTATTGCATCCTTGGGGAGCAGTAGTGCCGCCTGTGGATTGTCCGCCTTCGGTTTGTTGCAATGACCCTCAGTACGACGACGGGGTTGATGATACGGAAAAACAGATATGGACGTATCAAGGTGAGTGTCCTGCTGGTAGTGTAGCCAGTTGCCCCATCCGCGATAATTACCAGAATTTCATGGGATATGCCAATGATGCCTGTGCATTGATGTTTACCCAAGGGCAGAAAACAAGGGCAAGAGCCGCGCTTTTTAATGAAAGAGGCAGTTTGTTGGCAACCGATTGTTTACAAATGTGCCACGTAGCCACCGAAGAACCTTCTCGCTCGATACCATTGATTACGCACCTCCATTATCAAACAGGGTGGCTTCACTGGCAAACACCATCTTGGGAGGCCACTTGGTTGATATACGACTTACATGGGCGGCAATGGGCATTCCACACCACCCACGCCGAGGGTGCGCAAAGTATTGATGTATCGGAGTTGCCTTCTGGTATTTATTTATTGGCAGGTATTGCCGAACAGCAGATGGAGGTTCAAAAATTCGTTATCAGTAGGAAATAATACTGAAAATCTCTATCATTGTACCGAACATCAAAAAGTTGCGAATGAAATCCCTTCAATGGTTAGCCTTATTGGCGGTAGCCTACATCAGTATGGCCAGCACCTGCCGCCCCTTGACAAGTCAAGATTTTAGTAAAATGAAACCGCGCATTGAGATGCAGAAAGGAGCCTGTTTTGGTTCTTGTCCTGTTTACAAACTCACCATCTATCAGGGGGGGATTGCAGCTTATGAAGGTCAGCGTTTTACCGAAAGGGTAGGGTTGCATACCAAAAAACTGAGTAGTGAAGCCTATAAGACACTGATTGCTGCTTTTCAGGAAGCGGAAATGTGGAGTTTCCAGAATACCTACAAGGCAGAGGTGCCGGATTTACCTACGGTGACCATCACTTATTACGAGGGCGATCAGGTGAAATCTGTGAAGGGCAAGGATGGCCGTCCTACTAAGATTATCGAATTAGAGAAAATGCTCACCGCCATAGCGGATAGTGGTGGTTGGGAGCGACAATCGGGTGAAGGCAACAGCTACGGTGTTGAAGACGGGGTAATTGCCAACGAACTCATCGTTAATTTATCGCCAGAGGTAGATGCTTCTGTATGGGTGATTCAGTTCGCCAAGCAGGATATGCAGATTGTGAAGCGTATTTCGCCAGAAAGCCCTTATTGGCTATTTCGCTACAATCCCAACACCGTTGCACCCACGGAGATGTTGGAAACGGTGCGCAGAGACCCTTATGTATTGAGTGCCGAGTTCAACCGGCAGTTGAATATTGCACCTCGAAACTAATAGACGATGAAGTACGTGGCCTTGTTTATAGTGTGGTTGGTAGGAACGGTCTTTATGTCGGCTTCTGCCCAAACGCAAATGCCCATTGATACGGCAGGTTTTCAAACTTTTTCTTATGAGGAAGGCGATACTACCTATTTGATGAAGTTGTACTATATGTGTTTTCTCAAAGAAGGCCCGAAGCGAGATCAGCCAGCAGAAGAGGCAGCTACACTACAAACGGCGCATTTGGCACACTTAGAAGCATTGGCTCAAGACCGCAAGATATGTATGGTAGGCCCTTTTGATGACGATAGTGCCATCAAAGGGATTGTAGTTTTTTCTACCCGCACCTACGAGGAGGCTGTTACCCTAGCCAATGCTGACCCCGCCGTGAGAGCTGGCCGCTTGGTCGTAGAGGTACACCCCTGGTGGGCTGCAGTAGGAGCGTCATTGTTTTAGATCCCCCCCCCTCACCAGCAGCAGGATTCTCTGGATGTACACATTTTCAACATTTCCAACATTTCACACATCAAGCAAATAATCGCCGTATTTTCTTAGTGTTCAACTTAATGACCAATCGGGTGAGCATCCATAGACCTGCAAGTATCAATATCCCATTGACTTTGAATTGCAATAGAATTAATGGGTTGATGTTGGATTCAATAGGCAGCACTTTGGTGCCAACAGGGGGCACTGCGGGGGAATGTGTGGACAGTTGGTTGCGATAGTAAATACCGAAAGAAATTAGGGCGATGATTAGCATGGTACTGAGCAGGGTAAAAAGGTATCGGCCCGCTTGCCGACGCTGTAATAGGAGTAATGCCGACAGCGAAAATAGTGCTGATATAACAATGATGCCCCATCCGGCTAACTGTATTGTTTCCAATGTCTTATAGAAATGATCTGCAAAGGGTGTTCCTTCTTCTAAAATTTGGTTGGTGATGGTTGCTTGATACCGGTGCGATAAATACATACGGCTACCGCTGTAAAGAGAGGCGACTGCCGCGCAAAAAAGCGTCAGCCAAGCTGTGGTGCTTATGAAGGATTGAGATTTGAATGTGGGGTCTGTGTGATGAATGTGGGTAGGTAGTTGTTCCATACAAGAGAAGTTGAGGTGAAAGAGCAAAAAAAGGCCATTCCCTTTGAACAGGAAATGGCCTTTGCCGGAGGCGGTGGTTATTCGTCCTCGTTTTCGGCAGTCGTATTACCGACGGGGGCATTCATATAAATTTCCTCGTCGATTTCAGGGTTGGCTTCCAACAATTGTACATTGGTGGCGATGAGCTGGTTATCATCGTTGCGTTCCAATATAAATTCCACCTTGTCGCCTACTAATAAATCGTTGAAATCGAGGTCTTTGACGCTGGTGTAGTGGAAAAACAGGTTGTTGGGTGGGAATTTGATAAAGCCATACCCGTTTTTGAGGCTGAGAATTTCACTGACATGGCTCTCACCGATCGCGGTTTGGTCGGGAGCAGCCATACCCGACACGTTAATAGCATCGTCGCTACCTTCGCTAAATACGGGATGAGTACGCCTTTTGCTTTCTCCAGGTACAAAAAGGCTGGTGATGATAGGATCGTTTCTCCGCAAGCGGTTGTCGATTATTTCGTGCATGGGTACCGGATAAGAAACTTCTTCCAGAAGGTCTTGGGAAGTCCTTGTGATCATGGTTTTACCCATATCATTGGTAAACTCGAAATCCCAAGAAAGAATCATAACGCGGGTGCCGAGTGTGTTCAGTTTTCTTACTAAAGGTAGGAAATCGCCATCGCTGGCAATGAGTACTAATACATCGAAATGTTTGTGAACGGCATTTTCATACGCTTCCAAAGCGAGCCACACATCGATACCTTTTTCTTCTTTTCTGCCATTGCTGCTGCGCAAGGGGAGGTAGTGGGTGGTAACACCTGCCGACATGAGGATGTCGTCGAATACCCGATCCCAATATAAGACGGCACCCCGCTGGTGAGCCTCCTGAGCACTGAGTCTGCCCCTGAAGTAGTGGGCATCTACAATTTGGCACAACCCGGGGGGATTACCTTCCAAGGTTGCTACTTCCTGTTTGATAAAGTTGTGCAGCCCTGTGATGCTAAGCCTTCGCTGACGTGGATGGTCGTAGTTGTAGTAGTTGCTAACATGAAGAAAATAATTACCATCGTAGAATACGCCGATTCTGGTCATTTTTTGTTGCATACTATTCAATAGCTTTTAGTGTAAATATGAAAAAACAGTTCAACTACTGTTGAAACTTATAAAATTAAGGATGTTGCAAAGCAGCGGCTACTCGTTCGGCCAATTCAAAAGAGGTACTGGACGATAGTCGTACGCTTGTAGGGGGGGTGCTTGTATTTGGTTGCCAGATGGCCCAAACGTGAAAATTGGTAGCGTTGTCTTTTTTACAATAAACGCCTAACGGTTGGTTTTCGTTATGGTTCATCAATTTTACAACGTTGCGTTCCACATTGGTACAATCTGCAACCGAGGGCTGGTGGAGGGAAACCAACTGCCTGCGTAGCCCTGTATCGGAAGGACGAACAAAATACCCCCATACGCCTTGTGCCGGTGCAGGTATGAACTCTTCAGGATCTAAGTGAATGACGTGAAAGTCATTCCATGTAGATAATAGTAGGGGTTCTACCTCATCTCCTGCTACAATCAGCGCATCCAAGTGCCCTTGGCTAAGTTTTTCTATCAAGGTGTCTGTTGCATCTGCGGCAGGCATGATGGACAAATCAGGTCGGTAGCTTAACAACTGAATACCTTGGTGCGGGAAGGAAATCCCCACATGGGCACCTTCTGGCAAAGAAAGAACTTTTCCTTTGGTCATACGCTCCTTGCGTACCAATAACCAATCTCCAGAAATAGGCCGCGCAGAAAGCGCTGCTACTACTACTTCTGCATTGGTTGATACAGGGCGATATGAAAGAGGAAGTAACCCAATATCAATTTTTCCCGTTAATAACGCACTTTCCATTTGGTGGTAGGTACGATTCATATCATTTTGAGGGGCTTCCAAGTTTTCTCCATCTGTTTCTACCCTGTGAACAGTGGTATGAATGCCTAAAGTTGAGAGGGAATCTTGTAAATAAACGGCTTGCCTTTGGGCTGACATGCTCTTTATTGTTCCTATTTTGATTTCGCCTTCCAATTTTTTTGCCGCAAATATATAACTTTTAAAGTTTTCTCCTACGAGTAGGCATTTTTTTTGGCTTATTGTCCAAAGTACTTTTATACCTTTGCCCAATGCAATTATCCGCTGAACAACTTTCCGTAATATTAGAAGCCGATCTGGACGGTAACGCTTCTGCAATGGTGAATCGTCCCTGTAAGATCGAAGAAGGGGAGGAGGGCGCTATTACATTCCTTGCTAACCCCAAGTATGAGCCTTATATCTATACTACACAAGCCTCTATTGTGGTAGTAGGCAGAGATTTTACCCCCAAAGCATCTGTCGCAGCTACGCTTTTGCGCGTGGATAATGTAAGTAGTTCCTTTGCGCGGCTATTATCTTTTTATGATTCAGCTGTACAAGCTCGCCCTGTCGGGGTTTCGCCTCAGGCTTATGTGGATGCCTCTGCTACGCTGGGAGAGCATGTGGCTGTTGGGCGTTTTTCCACCATTGAACGGGGCGCGGTCATAGGCGATAATGTTGTTGTATTTGACCATGTGTATATTGGAGCAGGGGCACGTATTGGGGCAGGTAGTATCTTATTTCCTGGGGTTCGCGTAATGCACCTTTGCGAATTGGGGCAAGATTGTGTACTTCACCCCAATGTTGTTGTGGGAGCGGATGGTTTTGGCTTTGCGCCAGACGCACAGGGTGTTTATACTAAAGTGCCACAAGTTGGCAAGGTAGTATTGGAGAACGACGTGGAAGTAGGAGCTGGTACCACGATAGATCGGGCAACAATGGGCGTAACGCGTATTGGTCAAGGTGTTAAGTTGGACAACTTAGTGCAAATTGGCCATAATGTAGAAATCGGTGCCCATACTGTAATCGCTGCACAAACAGGAGTTGCTGGTAGCACAAAGATTGGTAAGCATTGCCGCATTGGTGGCCAAGTGGGCTTTGTGGGGCATGTAAGCATAGCGGATGGTACACAAATACAGGCACAAAGTGGAGTAGCCGGAGCTGTGGAAACACCAGGGCAAGCTCTATTTGGCTCTCCAGCTATCCCTTACAAAGATTATATCCGTTCTTATGCAGTATTCAAAAAGCTGCCCGAGCTTTACCGAGAACTTCATCGGCTGCAACAGGAGGTTGGGCAACTTCGCGACATGCAGGAGTAGGCAGGTGTTGCAAGTCTGATAGTTTAGTTTTCCAGAAAAACATATCTTTGCGCGGATTCTTACTTCACCTATAATTATTGAGGTGTTTAGGAGTTCTATCGTTTATTCTTTCCGTACATGAAGCGGGATTAACCAACTTGGATGAAACAACGTACAATTGAAAGGGCTGTAAGCATAGAAGGTGTAGGGCTTCATTCTGGAGCTGCCGTAAGTATGACCATTCGGCCAGCCGGTGAAGATCATGGGATAAAATTTCAGCGAATAGATTTGGAAGGTAAACCTGTTGTCCATGCTGATGTGAGCAGAGTTGCTAATACCGAAAGAAGTACCACCATACGCACAGGCGAAGCGGTGGTAAGCACCATTGAGCACGTATTGGCTGCGCTATCTGGTTTAGGGGTCGATAATGTATTAATTGAGATTGACGGCCCAGAAGTACCTATCTTAGATGGAAGTGCTGCTGGATTTGTGAAAGCATTGCACGAAGCGGGTGTGCAGGAACAAACAGTGGAGAAGGAATATTTTGTGGTGGAATCCCCCATAATTTACCGAGACGAGGCCACTGGTACGGAATTGATGGCACTCCCTCACGATGGTTTTGAGATCGTGACGATGATTGATTTTGGCTCACCTGTTCTCGGTCAGCAGTATGCTACGCTTAATAGTATTGAAGCATTTGAAAGCGAAATCGCTCCTTGTCGCACGTTTGTATTTTTGAGGGAGTTGGAGATGTTGTTTGAACACAACTTGATTAAGGGGGGAGATTTGAACAACGCCATCGTTATTGCCGATAATGAAGTGCCCCAAGAGCAATTAGATCGTTTGGCACAGAAACTTGGCAAGCCTAGGGTATCTTTTGACGGTAAAGGCATTCTCAATAATTTGCAATTGCATTTCCAAAATGAGCCGGCCCGCCACAAGCTGCTTGATGTCTTAGGAGATATTACGTTGCTCGGACGCCCCGTAAAAGGACGCATCTTAGCAACTAAACCAGGGCATAAAGCCAATGTAGAGTTTACCAAGCTATTAAAGAAAGAGTGGCAGGAACAGCGAAAGTTAGGCGGTAAGCCTAAATATGATCCTAATGAAGAACCTTTGTTTGATGCAGTCCAAATTGCACAGTGGCTACCTCACCGCTATCCTTTCCTTTTGGTTGATAAGATCATTTCTTTGACGGAAACCCAAGTAGTCGGGGTGAAAAACATCACCTTCAACGAGGAGTTCTTTCAGGGGCATTTTCCCAATAATCCAGTGATGCCAGGTGTATTACAGATTGAAGCGATGGCTCAAACGGGTGGGATTTTAGCACTTTCTACCGTGGAAGATCCCGGAAATTGGGACACCTACTTCCTAAAAATCGACAATGCTAAGTTCAAGAGCAAAGTTGTCCCAGGGGATACGGTCATCTTTAAAATGGAATTGTTGGCACCCATTCGAAGAGGTATTTGCCAGATGCAGGGCACTGCTTATGTTGGTAACAAAATTGTTTCTGAAGCAGAACTAACTGCTCAAATTGTAAAGCGTTCCGGAAATGATGAATAATGCCAGAGAACTATCCGTTATCCATCCGGATGCCCGTATTGGGGAAAATGTGACGGTAGGACCGTTTACATTTATCGATAAAGATGTTGAAATAGGAGACAATACTTGGATTGGCCCTAATGTAACGATCTTTGATGGTGCCCGTATCGGGAAAAATGTACAGATACATCCGGGAGCGGTTGTTTCAGGGATACCTCAGGATTTGAAATTTGAGGGTGAAATCACCACTGCAGAGATTGGGGATGGAAGCATCGTGCGCGAATATGTGACTATCAACCGAGGCACTAAACACGCTATGCGTACCGTGGTTGGTAAAAACTGCCTACTGATGGCTTATTCCCATGTCGCTCATGATTGTAGATTGGGGGATCATGTCATTTTGGCCAACAATGTGTCTTTAGCGGGGCATGTGGTCATTGAAGACTGGGCTATTTTGGAAGGTTTGGTCGCGGTACAGCAGTTTACCGAAATAGGTAAACATAGCTTTATTGCAGGTGGTTCGTTAGTTAGGAAAAGCGTTCCGCCTTTCGTTCGGGCAGCCAGAGAGCCGCTGCGGTATATTGGCGTAAACAGCATTGGCCTTACGCGGCGTGGTTTTACGCAGGAGCAAGCGCACCTCATTCATGAAATTTTTCGGGTGATCTTTGTAAAAGGTTACAATCTTTCTCACGCTTTGGAAGTGGTGGAAGCTTCCGTAAAGCCAAGTGATGAGCGAGATGCTATATTGGAATTTATCAGGAGAAACCAAAAATCAGGCATCATAAGGGGATATAATAGCTCCGACGTTTATGAGGATTGAACTGGAAGGTGTTGGTAAAAAGTATATGCGGGATTGGGTTTTTCGCAATGTTAATCTTCATCTACAAGAAGGGGAACGCTATGCCGTCACTGGGCCAAATGGTGCCGGAAAGTCCACATTTCTTCGTGTTTTATCCGGCCATCTCACTCCTACAAAAGGTACTGTCCGCTTTCTACAAAATGGAAGACAATTGCCCGTTGATGAAGTTTATCAACACATCGTGTATGCTGCACCTTATATAGAATTGATTGAGGAATTTACTTTGACAGAAGCAGTGCGATTCCACGAACGATTTAAACCTTTACGGAACGGTATTGGTGTAGCCGAAGTAATAGAACTGACAAAATTAGAACGCGCAGCCCACCGACCTATTGCCCATTTTTCCAGCGGTATGAAACAACGACTCAAGCTGGCACTCGCGCTTTGTTCACAATCATCCTATATTTTATTGGATGAACCTACCACTAATTTGGATGCTGAAGGGATGATATGGTATCAGCAATTGCTGGAAACCCATACAGAGGATCGTACGCTCATCATCGCATCTAATGTAGCGGATGACTTTCGCTGCTGCAATCAGCAAGTAGATATTATGTCCTTTAAGAATAGCTAATCTTTTAAATTTCGCACCCTACAATATGTCTTTTTCTGATGGTTGCGAAATAATTTCGTTTTTTTCGTTTTTACTCGAAAATAATACACGTACAAAGCACTTGCTGTACGTGAGGTAGTTAGTAGATTGTCTTTAAGTGTTTGAAATAGAGGGTGTTGTGATAGGTGTGTTTTTTTTGTTAAATAGGCATGATTATAGCGTGCTAAGATGGTAGGAATTTTGCTTGAAAGCAAAAGGTTGGCTATTTGAATAGCAAAAATAGACAACCACCCCTGATCTGACCTACTCCACTCAAAAAGGGATTTCGCGTAAAAAAAATGAGCATATAGGCTGCTGCCTGTATGTTCTTGATTAAACAATGAAAAGAGGAAATGGTAGTGGACAATTATTCACAATATACAATTCCAGCGCTTCAAGATGCCATACATCGCTTTGAGCGAGTAGGACAGGGTTTGTATGAGAGTAAGTGGGCTACTAAGCTGTTGAAGAACAAGTTATCAGGTACACCTGTACGTGCGATGTTTGTTGCACAAATAGCTGTTTGGGCGGAAAGCCAACAATCACTACCTGTACGCGCCAGAAAATTGTTGCCAGGTTATCGCCACCTTTTTGATAACCAGCTGCCTTTTGTGTTTGAGGTGGTAATTGCTATCCAATACCTACACAACCAAATCTTGGATGAGAAATCAGGTGTTAAAGGTCGTATTCCAGTTTCTTCCAACCTCTTAGCTGCCAATCTGCTCAAGGAGCAATTGTATGACTATATCCGAAAAGAAATTCCTTTTTGGGCACGCAAGCAAACAGAAGCAAGCGTACGCTCGGTCTTTCAGCAAGTGGATATGGGGCAATATTTGGAACAAGAGGCCAACACCTACGCAGCCTTTTTATCGGGAAATGATCATTTAGATAAGCTACTGCCAGATAGCTACCGCACGGCAATAAACTTACTACCTGCTGCTGTATTTATCGATAAATTGAAGGCAGAACTACCTTCCATGCTGCACAACCAATTGGAGGTATATTTTCACCGCATCTATCTCACCTGTGCCAGCCTCTTTATCGAAGCAGGGCGATTGGTAGCCACTCTTTGCGGTGTTGGAAAGAATAGCGTGGAAAACATAGTTGACTTCTCCGTTTGTTATGGCTTGATGCGGCAATTGGTCAATGACAATGCCGATTGGGTGCCAGGGCATTTTGGTTTGGATACAAAAACCAAAACTTCAGCAGATGCTTTTAGCGATATTCGCACCGGCATCCTTACCCTTTCTGCTCTCTTCCATTTGGCGGAAAATAAGCAAGGGGTGGTTACACAAATACTTTCAAACAACATTCAGTGGTCTGACCGTTTTGAACCAGCGTTGTTTGATGAAATTTTACATTCTAACGCGCTGTATAAATCCATCCAGCATACAAGAGTTCTTGCTGAATTGTCGAAAACTTATCTACCCGTTAAAGCCGCGGGTTTTTCTTGGTTGGAGGCTTCTTGTGAAATAGCGGCATGGAATAAATTTTTGCGCCCATGTGTTCAGCACGAAGCATTCAGAAAATACCGCCAACTCGCTCATTATAAGCGTACACGCCAACTGGCCTTAAAAATAAGAGCATGGCGTGCACTCCCTTCTCCTGTTTTAGATATGCCCACTAAGACATCCACCGTACCGAATATCTCTGCCGTAGCTTATGCGGAAGACATCATCAGAAAAGCTACGCTGAAAGGAGTTTGATAATTTCCGTCAAATAACTTAGGTGTGAAATGTAGGGTTGTTACTTCTAAACTAACTCATAAATCACTCTTTTTCATACCTTTTTAGGAATAGTCTTTTATAGTTTAATAGTATTTTAATATATTTGTAGCACTATCGCCTTAAAGTGCTTTCAACTTGCATGTAATAACAAGTAGTAATCCAACAGTTTCAGGCGGTCGTAGATTGGATTTGTTTTCATTTGAGTGACTTCAAAATACATCCTTATGACTCAGGCGCCTACTCTTATGCCTGAACAGTTGGCTCCACGGGAGGTTATCGCTATACCTCAAGTGGATGAGTTTTACGATATGCTTCAGTATCGTTTAAATATGATTGCCAGCGATTTCGTGTTCAGCCGTCCTTTTACCATTTTTTTGAACGTATTGCCCCGACAAAGAACGATGTTCATTGATCGTTATGCCAATGTGCAGTTGATCTACGGGGGCATCAAACGCCAGCGAGAACTGCTGTGTCAATTAACCAAAAGTCAGCAAAAGCCCCATTTGGATAAACACTGGGACTTCTTGGACTACACTGCCCTCGATAGTGAAACGGCGGTAGTGAGTTCGCAGTTGTACCAATCGTTTGCCTCTGGCTCCTATAAACTTTCAGATATATCCCAAAAGGGTAATGGCTTGTTGAGGGACTACTTTAAGCCCATTCTGGATGCCGAGTATGAAGGCACACCTGCTACGCCGCGCCAGATTGCTGAATACAACATCCTCAAGGAGTTTTTTGATATTCAACGTGATCACTACCTTTCTATTCCCTTAGTGTTGTTCGGGGAGTTCGATGGGGTCATGCACTTTGTTTACTCGGAAGATGATGGCCCCGCTGTTCGTTCCCGCGCTATTGGTGCGTTGATTCGTTCTTCAAGTGCTATGATCGAAACGCAGATGCTGGAATGGGACCTTGTCGGGCGCAACCCCGAAAAATCTAAAGCGATCTTATTGCCG
This sequence comes from Saprospiraceae bacterium, assembly GCA_041392765.1. Lineage (GTDB taxonomy): Bacteria > Bacteroidota > Bacteroidia > Chitinophagales > Saprospiraceae > Lewinella. Next base: position 89,835 of record JAWKLL010000002.1, on the reverse strand, counting down.
CTCGAAGAAGATTTCTATCGCAATGTAAATAGAAATCCAATCTTAAAGGAATTGGGCTTTCACAACTACTACCGGAAATACATCGGCTTTTATCAAAAGCGTATCCGTTTCAATGACGATGTTATCCATAGTAAGGTGTATCGACCTTACTTGAAAGCAGCTATCACCGCCATTATGATTGACTCTTTTGCTCATAATGTCAGTGCTCATAGTTTGGTGGCCTTGAATTGGTGGTTTAAACAAAGGGCAGAGAGCATCCGAAATTTCCAGAAGTTCCATCGTTCAGAAGTGCGGGAAATGGAAGAATTGGTGGATGCTTATATGCCTATTGGGTATGATAGAGATCGGGTTTTGACCCTTTTGAAACCATGGATTACGGGCTTATTTGTCAAAGATGCTGATCCAGAATACGATTTAGTGAACTTCTCCGGGCCATTGGCACGTGAAATTCAGCCATTGCTCAAATTCCTCATGCAAAAGGGGGCTTTCTGGAGTGGTATCGCACGTGATAACCACTTTGGTGGCGAATCAGCTTCCTTTTTTGAGGTCTTGTGGAATGATTTTATCAACAATCCACTTTACTTGGGAACGATTGCTAAATCTGAAGATATACACCGCATCCGTTTTAGGGTGATAGTGTATGAACCTCGCCATATTGATGCCGTAGATGAAAATCGACCAGAATACCAACCCAAGAAGCCAGTGGCAGAAGGGGTGTTTGTGGAAGTAGATTTGAAGAAACGCCGTCCTGATGTGGTGTTGCATCCTAATGGAAAACGGGGGTATCCGCTGCACGACGAAGTGTGCTTATGTTTGGAAGAGTACCCCGAATTAGAAGAGATGAGCGATTTTGTCGCACCAGGGAAAGACTATATCGTGCTCAAAGAAGCCCTGGAGCAATGCAGGATGTTTTTCCCTGGGGAAGTAGTGGGGCGGCATGCAGTGTTTACCTTATTAGAAAACGAAATTCGCAACGTTAAGCACTACAAAGGAGATATACTGCGTAAAATGCAGCGCGAGGGATTGGAATTGTGTATCAGCCTCCAAGAATGCCCTGTACGCCCAGGCGAAGAGGGCGAAAAGGCTTTGTATTCCATCGGTATTTGGCTCAATGCACCTACCCAGTTGGTTATGAAAGACGGCGATATTTTACCCAAGATGCGATATGCTAATCTTAGCAAAGATATCATGGATGAAGCTACTTTTGCACCGCGTTTGGGAGGAAGCTCTCAAGATAAGCTTTGCGCGGGAATGTTGTTCAATAACTACTTCCTGAGTGTGCAAAATGGCGATGGTAATGAGCTGCGTGATCGGTCGGATGACACGGAACGAGATACTACATTCTACCCTTGGATTATTCCGGCCAGTAGCCCTGTACAAAACATGCACGATGATACAGAGTTCAAAGTGCGTAATCAAGAGGAGTGGGCTCAACTCAGAGCACGTTTTACCCATGAAACGGGCTTCCTGAAAAAGTACTTCCATATCTGGAAGGCGGCGGATATACACTGGATTTATGATTTGGAAGATGCTCATTTTGTTTGGGATAATTTAGCTCGATTTAAGTTTATCGGCATTAAGAATCCGCAAGAAGAAATGCGCACGCTCATGCACGATGAGATACGTTCAAAAGGGGTGTTACGCGTTATCAATAGCCAGTTGCCTCAAGGGCAAAAAAGTGATGCTGCGTTGTGCAATGCCTATCAGTTGTGGCTCAAAACGTGGATGGGCGATTTGTCTATGTCAATACAGCTTTTTGTCGATAATGCCTTGAGTGGCCAGTTTGTTTATGACCCTGCCAATGAACCTGTTCTGAGGTTTTATCCAGCTTGGGAAGTAAATAAAGGAATCGCATTGCCCTCTACCACCGTTTCTCAGCAACTCTATATTGCTCATGGCGGGGATGCCCATGATCACAAGTTGCTTCGCTACCGCAACCACGGTATTTTTGTGAAGTATTTTAAATCAGAATGGATGCCAGGGCAGCCACTTTCCGATAAGGCTCGCCTGCGTACCTCCGAACTTTTTGAGGTGCTATCCACGCGAATATGCGTCTTTGATAGCCGCGTTTACTACCGCTTGGGCAATAGCGAGCATCGCGAAGCTTTAGCGCAGCAAATGTTGCTCCACGTTTATGATGAAACAAACCAAAACGAAGGTGAGCAAGACTGGTTGGGCCATTGGGAAACGGAAAAGGAATGGATTATCAACCAAACTCATTTCTTAGTTCTTCACCTTTCTTTCATTGAGAAAATATTAATTACCAAATACAGCGACCATAAGGATTACAGCGATGAGAATATCGGTTTGTTTATCGAACAGGAAATTATGCCTTTTGCCAGAAATGAAAATGGACTCATAAGGGAGAATTTTGTGTTGGTAATCACTACAGGCCGTGGTAGAACCAAGTGGTGGACAAAGCTGTCGGAGCAAGAAAACTATCAACAATACAAACGTTTCACTAATTTCCGTCCTGTGGAGTCCATTATTTCTGCTATTGAAGATGCTGTGAACCGACGCGACGACATTGAGGTGAAATACAATTTAGTGAAGGTGATGTTTGGTTCATAATGACCATGCTGATTATTACTACTCAATGGCAAGAACACGTACCATCATTGTGGTTTGGTCCTGGCAATCAGGAGGGCAAGGGGAAGGAGCGTTGGTTGTGCAAAACGACAGGCATCCAGAGGATAAGGTAATTTGCAAAGATGTAAAGGCTGCTGAACCTAATGCTTTAGAGGGGCTACTCGACTTGGTGCGCACCCATACGCGTTTTGATGGGGAAGTGCTTTTGTTTTTGCACAGACATCACGGTTATCACCAAGATCATATTAATCAGTTACTTCAATTTCGCCTGCCCGAAGGTCATGGGCATCTCAGGTGTTTTCTCTTTGGTGAGGGGGCAGATGCTATATATTTGACCAACGACCCACGGGGGCTGTTAGGTACGTCTGGCACGTTTACCGCACGTTTACTAAGGGATGGAGCAGAAATTCACCACACCTCTTTAGCTGATGCCGATGGCCAATATATCAAACCCGCTCATTTTGATTATATTTGGCAGTTATATCATTTGGAAAAACGCCGCAAAATCATTGAACTCAGGGAGGAACTGATGAGCTTTTTGATGGGGCATTTTTCAACTCCGCTTATTCCAGCGGGAGCAGTGTATCCATTGCTAAATGAGCCAGCTAATCGATTGTTATTATTGCGGTTGCTTTCCCTTTGTGGACGTATTCGCAAACAGAGCGAATTGGCAACGGAATTCCGTACTTTTGAGCGGAAATTAGGAAAGTCATTGGAATTTGAGGGCTTTCATCCTCAATTAGAGGTGATTTATGGAGCGCAAGCAGCCGCTGCTTTTGCCGCTTTGTCGGGGTTTATTTTGCGAAATCTCTTGGGGGGGAGCACGCAAGTGGATATGCTAACATTGAGGTCTTTGTTTAGTAACCTGTTGGAACAAATCCCGGAAAATGACCATAGGTAATAAACGCTATTGACAACCAACTTTGGGATGAAAAAAATCGAACGGTTTATTTCCGACAAATAATATATGAGGAACGTATTACTCGTTAATGGGGGAAGAAAAACACCGCTGGCACTTACTGCTTATGCTGCAAGGTCGGGAGTAGCGTTGGTGTCTTGTGACGGGTTAGTCGGATCATTGGACGCTTTTGGCGAAATAGATGCAGTAGTTATATTATCACCTGCATGGGCGGGTGGTACTTATGTTAATACACTTGATTCATGGGAGCGATTGCTAGTAACCCATCACCCTAATATTCATTTGATTGTGGCGAGTTTTCAAGAACAAGAACACAGTAATCATTTGGATTTATTGCGATTAGATGAGTATGGGGAGGATTGGTGGGAAGAAACACAACCCATCGCCAGTATGAGACCTTTTGCTGCATTTGATGGGATGGATTTATCTAAAAAGCTGCATCGTTTTTTTGCAGGTCATGGCCAAGAGAGCATTACTGCTGTGATGTCGAGGATACGGATGGTGGTGCAAATGGCCAGCCGGGAGTTGTTGAAATCACAAACTCCTTATGAGGAAATCTATGCAGAATTGGTGGCGCCAGCCAAGTTGAGTGAAAAATGGGAGGAATGGAATAACCGCTGGGTGAATTATTATCCACTCTTTGCTCATACCCCATTAGCTGCCCCTCTTGAGCGGGTTGCCGCTGCTACGGACTCCATAGCGGGGTGGATGTTGCAAGGAGGAACAGATGCTGAAGCCCTAAAAACAGGCGATATTCAGCACACATTGGATGCGATAAGAACCATGCTACAAGATATAGAGAAACAATATGTCGTCCAGAAATTATCACTTGCTCATTGTTGATGATGATGCCGAGTTTCATCAGCAATTGAGGTACGCATTCCGAAGGCAGTATTTGTTTTCGGGAGCTATTAATGAACAGCAACTTTGGGATAAGCTCCAAGGGGGCGATACCTATGATTTGTTGCTACTGGATTTAGTCTTGGATAAAACGGGCGAGAAAAAGGGGTTGGATATTATTCCTCAGTTGATCAAACGCTATCCACGGTTGCCTATCATCATGGTAACTGCTGACCGTTCCATCGATACGGTGGTACAGGCAATGAAGATGGGGGCTAGGAATTTCTTAGTAAAGGATGACTTCGATTACGACTATTGGGAACAGCAGTTCACGGACGTAATAGAGGGAAGCCGTCTGAGAGAAGAGAATCAGGAGTTGCGTGAAGAGGTGAACAGACGGCGCACGGAAGCTCAAGAGGCTTTCCCTTTTATTGGCGAGTCGAAAGTCATCAAAGACATTAAGCGCACATTGTCCTTGGTGTCGGAAGCTCCAGATGTAACGGTCTTGCTTACCGGTGAAACCGGGACAGGTAAGGAAGTTGCAGCGCGGTACTTACATGCACGCGGCGCTAGAAAGCACAAGCCATTTCAGGCGGTGAATCTGTCTGCAATTCAGGAAACTTTGTTGGAAAGCACCTTATTCGGACACCGAAAAGGGGCGTTCACAGGCGCTACACGCGACATGGAAGGCTATTTTAGCCAAGCGAATGAAGGAGTGTTGATGCTAGATGAAATTGGTGATATTGATCATGCCATCCAGATTAAACTACTCCGGTTTTTAGAAACAAAGCTAATACGCCCCGTTGGTGCAGATGATGATGTACAATTGGACGTACAAGTCGTAACTGCTACCCACCGAAATTTGGCACAAGCTGTTCAAGAAGGACGCTTCAGAGCTGATTTATTTCAACGATTGAAGGCAATGGTTATCGAATTGCCTCCGCTTAGAGAGCGCAGGGAAGATATTCCTTTGTTGTTGGAACACTATTTTCAGACCGATCATTTATCATCGGTGATAACCTCGGACGTATTGGATACACTAGTTCGATATAACTGGGTGGGAAATATCAGGGAGTTGAAGAATACGGTTAGCTATATGCAATTACGGGCGCGTATTCAAGATAAACGATTGATGGATATGGCTTGCTTGCCTACTGAAATCGTGTCTTACCAACCTGTGGTATATAGCGCAGTGCCAGCCGCTAATCCTACAGGAGCATTCATTGCCAACACGCCAGATGAACAAGCAAAAGAAGCCGTCACTCCAATCAGTGCGGATGAACGACACGCTTGGATTGATTTGGAGCGTATAGAGGCAGCAATGCAGGAGAAAAATGGTGTCAAGAAAGATGTAGCAACATCCGTGGGTTTAGAAAATACCGACAATTTGAGGTATCTCATTAAAAAATACTACGATAAACACCCTCATCTTTTTGGTCATTTTCCTCGTATCAGCAAAAGTTATCGCAAGATTGTAAACTAATAACAGATATATGAATCAGGAATTAAATAATCTAAACCGTAAAGTGGCTCGTTATAACGAAGTACTTGATAATACCCATAAATACAGAGAAGTTTGGATAACTGAATTGAACCAGTTTATCTTAGATCAACTGAATTATATCATGGGCGAAGTAGGGTTGGATGCCACCGTAGAGGTGAGAGCCGATTTGGAAAACCTAGAAGCTATTGAGTTGAGTTTGGGTACGGTTCGTTCGGGTATGTCGCACCGAGTAAATGAACACGTGCAACGCGATTTGATTAAACACAACGGGTCATTGGTTTACCAACAGCTATTTAATGGTAAAATTATGGTCTTGATTCAATACCCCTATATTGAAGGGTATGGAGAGCCACGACCACCCAAGACTATTGCTATCTACAGACCTGAAGAGCTAAAGGAACCCTTCTTTATTCGCCATATAGAAGAGTTTATTCAAGAAATAACATTGTGGGAGGACTATGATGATGATGAACCCCACCAGCGGATTGGCTTCCAGCTTAACTTTGGTACTCCTGCGGAAGAATAGGAAAGACTATTAACGGGCTGGTTTACAATCGGGTATAACAAAAAAAGGGGCCATCCGCTGTTGGATGGCCCCGTTAGCTAATTTCATTAGCTTTTGACTTCAAACGGGATAGAATTCGGCACTGTTGCCGAACCTAAAAAAAACTGAAAAGTACACTGGGATAGATTGGATTCTATGTTTTCTCAGAGCATGCTACTAACATGCATAAAAAAAAGAAAAGGCAAAATATCTTTATTGCTCATTTGCAATATGCTCTTTACATATAAAAAATCAGACCAAATTTTTATCGTTTATATATTAATGATTTTCGCAGGTATAAATACTTGTTTTATAAATGTTTGTGATTTTTATTTTGTTTTAATACACCAGCTTGCGTGAGCAATTGAAAATATTAAACGGGATTATTTCGTTTTTTGTGTGAAATTATTTCGTTTATAAACGAAAATCGGTTTACTGCGTCTGCATGGTTGATATAAGACCAGCCCGTTCCATTGTCGAAAAATACTATAAGACTGCCCTAAGAGGTTGCTGTCATGTTTACATGCTCATCATTTTATTTTATCGTCCATTATCAATAAGGGATAAGAAAAAAATAGATTCAGAATTTGTCAAAGATAATCGGATATATAAGCGGTTCATTTAAAGCGTTTTATCCGATTTCTTTGACTATGAAAATTCTGAATCTATTTTTTTCCCATACTAATTGTTATCGCAATAAGACGACTTCTCCTTTTAGTACTTGTATGTCTCCATTGGCTAATAAAATCTCAACGAAATAGACAAATACCCCAGCGTTCATAGGTTGGCCATTCAGTTCACCATCCCAACCCAGTGCGGGGTCGTTGGGAGCAAGAGGCCCCGCTTGGTGCACTTGGTTACCCCAGCGGTCGAAGATTTGGAAGGTGTTGATTTGTACAACCCCGCCCCTGAAAAGACCATGACTTCATCGTTGATACCGTCGTTATCCGGAGAAAAGGCAGTAGGTATGAAAACCTTAATGTCCTTTTCAACAATAATACGAATCTGTATCGCTTACGCTACAACCATTTTCGTCTTCCAATTGCAGTACATAAGTTGTAGTAATGGTAGGCTGTGTATAAGAAGACAGGCTCTCAGGTTGGGATAGTCCAGTTGTAGGTGTCCACATCCATTCCGTAGGGGTAAAGTTGAGTGCAAAGGGGCTAAGCAGCACGCTATCGCCCACGGTGATGGTGCTGTCATCACCTAAGTCCATAGTGAGTTGGTTGCCATCTGGGATGAACAGGGGAATAGTGTTGATACAATCATTGGCATCCATGACTGACAGGTTGTAGTTGCCCGTAGAAAGATTGCTTATAGGGTAGGGTAGGGTCGTTATTGAGTTGAATAGCACATTATCTAAACTGTATTCAAAAGGAGGCGAACCACCTGCAACACTTTCTATGGTGATACTTCCAGTGTTATTACCTAAACAACTAACGGATTCGATTTGTATAGCAAAATCGATAGCAGTTGGTTCAGTAAGCGTGATTTGTGCAATGGTCGTACAGTTCAGTGCATCTGTTATCGTCGCAGCATAAGCGCCTGCTGGCAACCCTGTTAAAGAAGGAGTCGTCGCACCTGTACTCCAATTATATTGATAGGGAGGCACACCCTCAAGGATATTGGCAGAAATACTACCATCTGAGAAACCGTTGCAACTAATCGCATCACCATTGGGTGTGTTCATAGCGGCTGTTAAGGTCGCCGTGATATGGCTAACAAGGATATCGGTTTGTTCATCTAAAACGACAACCGGGCACCCAGAGGCTGAGGTGATTGCAGTGAGGGTTATTGCTTGTGATTGGTCAGGAAAAGGTATTGGAATCGTATAGGAAGACTGGCTGTAGTTGGGCACTACCAAGTCGAAGCCATTGGAATAGCTAATGGTAAAGGTGTAGCTATCATTGGGGGTAAGCAGTAGGACTGTTTCTAAAGGTTGCCCAGCACAGGCCGCTATATCTTCCCCCATCGTAGCAGATAGTGTAGGCAAGTATTGGGTTTGTACAAAAACTGTGGAGTCGCACCCCGTCGCAGATGCGTTTTCCAATATGACAATGCCATTCGGATTACTTTCGCTAAACAGCTGATTGCCAACCTGAAGGGTTGCACCTGCGCAAAGCAGCGTATCCAAGCTATAAAGGCTGTTGGGAATAAACGACAACAGAACCTGTACCAATGAGTCACAACCATTACTACTGGCACCGGCTAAAAGGATAGTTCCAGATGGATTGTTTTCATCAAAAAAAGTGCCTCCAATAGTGATGGATGCGCCTGCGCAAAGCGTGCTGGAAAAACTACCTTCTGCTGGTGGGGCATATAAAAGCGATACATTGACTAAAGAATCGCAGCCGTTGGAGGAAGCATCAGCGAGCCGAATTTCAAAATTCCCCGATTGGGTAAGCAGGCTATCGCCAATTAACAGGGTTTCTCCGGCGCAAAGTGTTGTGCTGAATGAAAAACTCGGCGTTGGCAACACGTCCACCGATATAACCAGCATGGAATCGCAACCGTTTTGCGCAGCGTTTTGGAAAATAAGCGTGTCTGTCAGGTGTTGTTCATGGAAAACTTCGCCTGCTATGGTGATGGAGTCGCCTTCACAGATAGTACCACTCAGCAGCTCCATTGGGGTTGCTAATATGTACCCTGCACCATTAATATGGAGTCGCAGCCGTTGGCAGCAGCCCCCTCAAGTACGAGTGTATCCATGAGAAATCCTTGATGGAATAGTTGACCGGCAATAGAAAGCGTATCACCTGCACAAATCTGTGGGGTGAGTGTAGCGATAGGAGCCGGTAGCAGGGTGGCTTGTACAAAAAGAATGGAATCGCAGCCATTCGCTGCTGCGTCATTGAGTACCAAGGTGTCGGACAGGAAGCCTTCATAAAACGATTGACCTGCAATAGTCAATGTATCGCCTTGGCAAATAGTCGGTGTGAGTACATGGCTGGAAGGCGTTTGCAAGGTAACGACGACGTAAATAATGGAGTCGCAACCATTGGCAGCGGCGTTGTCTAAAACGATAGTCCCAAGGGTGTTGCCTTCAAAAAATGCTTGACCTGCTACAAAGAAAGTATCAGACGGGCATATCAAGCCTTCTACTAAACTTTCGCCGGGTATAAGGAAGTTGAGGGTTACATCCACAATGCTATCGCAACCTCCTGCACCTTGTCCTGATAATATTACCTGACCCGTAGGGTTGTCTTGGTGAAATACCGTATTGCCTATGAAAAGAGAGTCGCCTTCGCATAGTGTCTCTGTGATGTCAGTATAAGCAGGAGCGAGGTACTCAAATGAGTGAATAGCAGCAAGTGTCGCCGAACAGTTGGCATCTGCTATTTGGGTGAATTGTAGCTGTAGGTTGCCCGGACTCAAATTCAAATCCGCAGGACATAGTGTTAGGGTAGTGTCAGTGGCTACAACAACCTGTTGATAGAGGGTAGTAGCTCCCCCGGCGGAAATACTGTATGTTATTGAAAACGGCGATTGTCCAGTGAGGGAAACGGGCAGTGTATAGCAGCTACCGGCACAAATAGTGCCATCTCCAGTACTTACAAGCGTAGGAAGTGGTGCACCTGGTGCCACCGTTGCCTGTCCTGCAGCGGTACAACTGTTGCTGTCTGTCACCGTGTAGCTATAATTACCGGCTGCTAGGTTGTTAATACTGGAGGAAGTCTCCATATTGTTCCAAGCAAAAATGTAGGGAGGTTGCCCACCTGTTGTGCTGATAATGATAGCCCCATCCTGTGCACCTGCGCATGTTTCATTGACAACAAGTTCAGTTACATCAAAGCTACAAGTGACAACTACTAATGTAAAGGTGCAGGTTTGGGTACACCCTAAAAAATCGGTGACAGTGACAGTATATTCACCCGCCTGCAAGCCTGTTGCTGAAAAAGAGCCTGCCTCATTCAGCGTGCCGCTACCCGTTTGAGGGCCAGCCCAAGTAATGGTGTAAGGGGCTGTGGCACCACTGACGACGAGTCCCACGCTTCCATCGTTGTTGTTGGCGGTAGGTTGGGTGGTATTGCTACAATCAACTACTAGTGCAGGAGGATAAGTCAATGTTACCGACAAGGTGCTGCTGCATCCACCCGCTACCGTTACGGTGACTTCATAAAACCCGGGTGGTACATTATTAATGAGCGTAAGACCATCGTAGGCATCTACATTCCAGTCGATGCTTGTAACATTCTCGGAAGGAGGAACGGAAACCTCTAATAATCCCGTATCTTCTCCAAAACAAAAAGGTGGTGAACTTAAAAGCGAAAAAATTAGGTTACAACCAGGCTGATTGAGCGTGAATGTACACGTTTCCTGACACCCGTTCTGGTCGGTAACGGTGACGGTGTAATTGCCGGCTGACAGACCCGTTGCTAAAAAAGAACCCGCCTCATCCATTGTGCCGCTACCTGTTTGGGGGCCAGTCCAAAGGATGTTGTAAGGTGGGGTTCCTTGGTTGACGGATATAACTGTACTTCCATCCAATGAACCGTTTGCTGATGGGTCAGAGGTGTTGCCACAATCCACAACAAGCGCTGCTGGTCCGGGGATTAGGAAGTTGCCAATTTGCGTGCAACCTGCATCGTCAGTAATAGTAATACTGAAAGCATCTCCGGGATTAAGCCCTGTGACAGTTGGCAAGCCATCAAAAGCATCTAACGACCAGTCGTATTGATAAGGAGGCGTGCCATTGGCAGGTATTACGGTTAGGTCGCCATCGGCACTATCGTGGCAACTGGGGGTAGTACCCGTTTGTTGGAAGGATAAAGTACAAGGAGTAGCTGGTATGTCGAAGGTACATATCTCCTCACAACCATTTGCATCCATGAGTGTGAATGTATAACTACCTTGTGGTAAAACTGCCGACTCCCAAAAACCAGCGGTACTTTCCGTAAAGGTAAGATTTAATGGCCCTGAAAGCGATAGAAAATAATCAGGGGTGCCACCATTGAAAACAAATGTATAGCTGCCGGGGCCAGCACCTTGTCCTGTAGTATTTGCTTGGCAATCAAGTGTTAAGTCTGTAGGTTCGGCAAGATTGAAAGCAGTGTTGGTGGAACAGTCGTTCACATCCGTGACGGTTACTTCGTATAGTCCGCTACTTAGATTGGCGGGTGCGAGATTGCCGTCCAATGCATCTATATTCCAATCAATTGTAAAAGGAGCATCCCCCATGATGTCAAGCAGTAAGGCCCCATCTGCTGCTCCTGCGCAAGACACATTGGCAGTTGCTGTTAACATTACATCAGGCCCCTGTAAAACAGATAGGTCAACAGGAACTGTAGGCGATAGGCATACGCCATTATCTATCGCAGCATAAACAATAGCCGAACCAGAAAGGAAAGCATTGTCGGGAATAATGGGCGTTTGTGCGTCCACATCCTCATAGTAAAGCACCTCCAGCCCTGTATTTCCATTAATAGTGGCATCGGCCTGAGATAAATTAAAAACAGCTTCGCCATTGCCGTTGTCGCAGGCTTGCAAGGAAGTGGGATTGGCAATTGCAGCATCATCTATTGGTATGGTATATGCTAGAGGCTGAACAAAATTAATAACGCAGCCATTGGGTTCGGGGGTAGTGACGTTAAGAACTTCAAAATATAAGACTCTTCGATTGTTATGGAGAAGGCATTATCTCCGTCTTCTCCTTCTAAAAGGGTATAATCAACAAAGCTGAAATCCGAAGGGCCATAGGATATTTCAAAAATAAAATCACCTGGTGGGGACGAAGGGGTGTTGAGCGTAATTTCCACCAATGTAGGGCCGCAACCTTGATCGGGAGAAAAAGAAAGTGAAAAATCACTAGGACTGAATGAGATGACGTTTAAAGATACGGTCGCCACATTTGATAAACACCCCTCGTTATCAATGATAGCATAGACAAATCCTTCGCCGCTGATAAAGTTAGACGGGAAAGCGATTTCTTCGCTTAAAGCAATATCCTCATAGAAGGTTACATGCCCCGCTTGCTCATCAAGAATAGTGGATTCGACGGTGGTCAGGTCGAAGTTAGCAGTGCCATTGCCATTATTACAAGCAGAAAGCGATGCATTGATAGCATCGGGATATTCGCTTAAATTAATATCAATAGGGATGGTATTACTCTCACAAATTCCGTCACTAACAGAGGCATAAATCCTGGAAGGCATAGTAAAAAAGAGGGTCGTCAGATCGCCCGGGTCAGTTGGGTCGATCGGGTTATTACCAGCAGCATCAAACCACCAATTGACAGTGAGGCCAGAATCGTAATCGGTGATTTCATCTATCACCTCGTTTAAATTGAGTATTTCCCCGGTCAAGGGAGAAAGGCTGAAGCATATTGCTAAGTCTTGTGGAATGGAGGCGGTTGGGGTAGGGGATGCCGAAACGGTGACGGTCTGCGAAACACTACAAGCGGGATCGTCGCTATCTTGTACAATGATGTCATAGCTTCCTTCGGTTAGGCCGTTAAATACCCCTGATGACTGGAAGCTACTGCCGCCATCAATCGAATATTCCAAGGTGCCGGAAAGCCCAGTACCTGTAGCATCAATTTCAATGCCCCCGTCTGCCACATTGCTGCAACTGGCATCGGTAACATCAATGTTATCGAGTGTTATTTCGCAGCTTGGAAGGCAACCGGAAGGAATCGCAATGCCGGCATCGTTGGCCTGTTGTTCTGTGTAGCATAACACGGTAATATTGTCCACTTCCATCCATTCTGTCGTAGCCCACATGGACATTGTAATTGTTAGTGTTAAATTGGAAGGGTCTGCGCCGGGTTGCTGTACACAAAGTGGGTTTGATACAGCGGAACCATTGTCAGGCACATTGCAATCTAACCCCAAAACGACATTATTATCACTAACGGCTCCCGAACTAATCTCCCATGCAAGAAAATCCCAACAGTTAAAACAATCGGGATCAGATATGGCATCGTCAATATTACCACTGCAATCCCCCATACCTACCCCTGGGCACTCATCGGTGCATTCAAGATTACCACTTCCTTGATATCCAACTGAATTGTAGTCAAATTGAAAAACAACAAGTAAGCATCCTGTTCCGTCAATCCCATTTGCTGTAAAAGTAGCTGGCCCATTGGTATCTTGCCCTCTCAATACGCCACTTGCTGTTTGGTAAAAATCACCCGCATCAACACATGAAGGGCAATTGGTATTCCAATTATATCCCTCATCGCTGGTGCCATTCGTTGCGTTGTTGTATTCGGGGTCGCCCATATTACCAAAATCTTCAGAGAAGATGATCGTCTGCGCCTTAGTAGGCACGATAAATAACAATAGTATCCCGAAAAAAAGTGTTAGGGACGGAAAAAAAATAAGTGATCCCATTTTTGGCTTGGCTTTATGCACTAAGCGTAGGAATACTTGCACAAAGTGTGTGCATAAAGGCAAGCCTTTAGAAAAAATGGGATCAGTTATTTCCGTCAAATTACGCAGTATTCTCATAATCGGCAACATATACATAATGTTGGTGTAAAAAAGTAACGAGGGTGGAAATGTAGGCCGTTACAGCCACTTTTTGCCATCCAGATGATGCGTGGCAAAAGAAAGGGACAAGAAAAAAATAGTTTCAGCATTTGTCAAAGACAATTGGATTAATAAGCGGTTCATTTATAGCGTTTTATCCAGTTTCTTTGACTATGAAAATTTTGAATCTATTTTTTCCCCATACAACGGAATAGTTGCAATGCCAAAAGTACGTAGATTCGACGCAAAAAGTATCCTTGAGGTGTTAAATGATAATTAATTCAAGTAGGTTTTATTTTGTGTACATTTTTTTTCAAAAATAGTAGGTAGAAACAAATCAATAATACTACCTTTGCATCCGCTTTTTGAAAACACGTGAGGGCTACACAGGTAGCTCTGTTGTCAAAATTGATGGTATCATGAACCCACTACTGCCTTATATTTTGCCGCTAAAGGGGTTAAATGTCGGCATACATCAGTACCATTTCGAGGTGGATAACGCCTTTTTTGGTGCTTTTGAAGACAGTCCACTCCGTGAAGCATCCGTGCAAATGGAGGTAGTAATGGATAAGCAGCCGCGGTTGCTCACGTTGGAGTTCTCCTTCAGCGGTTGGGTAGGCACCCTTTGCGACCGTTGTATGGCATCCATACATTTGCCAATCGTTGGTGAAAATCGACTGTTGGTAAAGTACGGGGAGCCGATTGATGACTTAGATGATGATGACGTGGTATATATTCCAGCAGAAACTTCTCAGTGGAGTATCGCTCAATTCGTTTACGAATATATCCTTTTATCCATTCCCATGGTGAGGATATACGATTGCGAAAAGGAGGATGTTCTTCCTTGTGATGAAGATATGTTGGATAAAATCGACCAGTTTTTGGACGAGACGGATGAAAGCGATCTTGGAGATAATCCCTTCAAGGATTTCCTCAAGAAATGGGAGAACAAGCCCGAATAATTGAACCATTACGTGCCTTTGACAGGCACAAACCATAAAAACAAGTGAAATGGCACATCCTAAGAGTAGAGTTTCTAAGCAACGCAAGCGTAAGCGCCGCACGCACGACAAAGCGGCTGTACCTCAGATTTCAGTTTGCAAAGTAACAGGTGAAGCCCATCTGTATCATCGTTCTTACAACGATGTTGAAGGCAACACTTACTACCGTGGTAAACTGTTGATCAAGGCACCCGAAATAGGGTAACAGACAGCACGGTTTTTATGCTACCATCGCGTAGCAAAGCAAAATATAAGCTCCTGTCTGTCAAAGGCATGGAGCTTTTGCTGTTTGTTAGAGCTAACTAAAATAATCGGAAAATGAAAAAAATAATCCATACTTCTCAAGCTCCTGCTGCGGTAGGGGCTTACAGCCAGGCGGTAGTTTTTGGTAACACCCTCTATGTTTCCGGGCAGATTGCCATCGTCCCTGAAACGGGTGAATTGAATACCCGCACGATCGAGGAAGAAACCCATCAGGTGATGAACAACCTGAAAGCTATATTAGAAGCGGCAGGTGCTACCTTCGATAATGTGTTGAAGTGTTCTGTTTTTGCTACCGACATGAACAACTTTGTCCGCATCAATACCGTTTATGCCACTTACTTCAATCCTGAGAACGCCCCCGCCCGCGAATTCGTGGAAGTATCTAATTTACCCAAGTTTGTGAATGTAGAGATTTCTTTGATCGCTGGGTTATAAGAGACGGGAAAAAATAAGTGATCCCATTTTTTGTTTAGCTTTATACACTAAGCGTAGGAATACTTACACAAAGCGTGTGTATAAAGCCAAACCTTCAGAAAAAATGGGATCAGTTATTTTCGTCAAATTACTAAAATTGTTTCGGGATTCGTATTTTGAAAACCTAGCATCAGTACTTCGAGATGAGCAAGATATTATCAGGTATTCAGCCAACAGGAAATTTGCATTTTGGACGCTACTTCGGTGCTGTCCAGAACTGGTTGTCGCTGCAAGAATCTTATGATTGCCTTTACTGTGTGGTAGATTATCACGCTATGACAATGCCTTTCCAACCCACCAAACTTCGGGAAAACTCTTGGGAGCTTGTCATCAACTTATTAGCAGTAGGCATCAAACCGAAAACCTATTTATCCAGTCCATGATACCGGAGCATACGGAACTCAACTGGATATTGAATTGCTTTTCCAGCTACGGGCAGTTGCAGCGCATGACCCAATTCAAGGATAAAAGCGCCCAAAGCGAAGAAAAGTCTGAAGGCTTTATATCGGTAGGGCTTTATACCTATCCCGTATTGCAGGCTGCCGACATCCTCATTTATCACGCCAATAAAGTACCCGTAGGAAAAGACCAGGAACAGCACTTGGAGCTGACGCGCAATATCGCTCAGCGGTTCAATAACGAGGTTGGAAAGGAGTATTTCAGCTTGCCAGAGCCGCTGTTTACGGAAATCCCTAAGGTCATGTCCACCGCCGACCCCAGCCGTAAGATGAGTGCCAGTTTAGGCGAAAAGCACAATATCGATGTCTTTGCGGATCCAGACCGTATCCGCAAGCAGATCAAATCGGCGGTGACTGACACAGGAGACACCCCGGCGGGTAAGATGAGCGAAGGGGTCGAAAACCTGTTTAGCTTACTCAAAGCGGCTGGCGATATCAATGCTCATCAGTCTTTAATGGATGATTTCGAGGCTGGCGCACTCAAGTACGTGGATTTGAAGCACGCAGTAGCGGAAGCACTCGTAGCAATTTCAATGCCCATACAGGAAAGAAAAGCAGCCTTGCTAAGTGACAAAAAAGCCATTAAAAACCAAGTAAAAGCCGCCAGCGAGCCTATTCGCGCCCGCGCCCAGCAAACAGTACGCGAGGTGAAGGAATTAGTTGGGTTAATTCCTTTGAAGTAACTCGCTTAATTTGCCTATCTTTAGTATAAACGGCTCAAGGTTATGTTGGAAAAAGTAGTCTGTTCGATCCTTTTTTTAGCGATATTTTCAATACAGCTAAGTGCACAACCGACTGCTTTAGCAATACTCGATCAAAGTATCAACGCTCATGATCCAAACCGTCACTGGAAGGAACTTCAGGCGCAGTTTAATATGCAAATCGAAAGAGACGGTCATCCACTTCGGCAGTTCTCAGTAACATTAGATGTACCTCAGGGGAACTTCGAGTATGCCGTTAAAAATGATAGTTTGTCTTATGCGCAAGGGTTTCATGAAGGGCTTTTCTATGCACAAATAAACGAGAAAACACCTGACAACGAAGCTATTACCACTAATCTCGGCCTCACAGAAGACCGCACGAAGTACTTGCAAAAGGTGTATGAGTACTTGTTGTTGTTACCGATGCGGTTGGAACGCGATACTGCGGATTTATTGCCGACTTACTCTATTGTTGATTTTAATGGTAGCAGCTGCTACCAATTGACCGTTGCTTATCAACCTGAGGGCGAAAATGAAACATGGCACTTTTTTATTGATAAAGAGAACCATCTACTGCGCGGCTACCAGTTTTTTTTGAAAGATATTTCATCAGATGGCGAATATATCATCCTCGACCACTACAAGGAAGTACAAGGCGTGAACATACCCTTCACAAAACGTTGGTATTGGAACAAAGACCGTTCTTTCTTTAGAACAGATACTATTTTTTCGGTGCAAAAATTGCCTAATCAGGACTGATTAAAAGGCAGCTGCAGCCGTGCTGTCATCCACTACGGTGCGCACACCATCTGGCATAAACACGACATAACTAATGCTTTCGGGTAGCGCATTCCCATTCACTTGAATCTCACGAGCCAGACCAGGTGCTGCTATTGCAAAATTGCCCGCTTCTAGCTTGCCTGCCAAGTTATATCTCCCAGCTTGTGCTAAAGAACGGATCAACGATTCCGACCCTTTCTCTAACCGAACGGTCATTTGTACCCTAGCAATGGGCTGATCCCACGTTTGTACAGCAATGTCGCCTTTCAGTTGTAGCAACACTTCTTGCGCACCTTGCAAATTGAATGATTTTACAAATGTTTTTTCAACCGTTTGGGCCAATAGACCCGCGCCAGTCGAAAATAACAAGACGAATATCAGGAAACGGGACTTTTTCATAATTGAGTAGTTTGGAAGCAAAAGTGCTTTTGTGTGTAATTCGAGCATAAGTTACGCTAAAATTTACAAAAAGTCAACAGTTGCGGCAATAAATTTTGATTTTTTAATCAAATTCAATATATTAGAAACAATCTGAGGTACTGGATAGTTCCCGCTTACACCCAAAAAATGAAAGGACAATGAGCTATAAAATGAACCACTGAAACGAGAATCTGTTTTCCATGAAAAGCTAATAAATGGACATTCGGTTGCTGCGTCGGGAGGAGATAGATAAAACGAAGTGGAATAGTTGCATACATTACGCTTTCAATGGCAACATTTTCGGCTATATGTGGTATCTAGATGCAATGGCACGGGATTGGGATGCCTTGGTGATGGATGATTATGCTGCCGTGCTGCCACTGCCTCGCGTGGCAGGGCGCTGGGGGCGTACACGTATCCAGCAACCTCCTCTCACGCGTGAACTAGCTATTTACGCCATCGATCCTCCCTCCGACAAACGCATAAACTCGTTCTGGGAAGCACTTGCCACACATTATCCAGAGGTGGAACTGACGGTTGATAGTTTTGGACAAGTTCGCAAAGCAGGCTGGCACAACACAACGGCCACCAACTACTTTCTTCCGCTGGCAGATCGTTACGAAAACCTGCGGGAGCGATACAGCCCCACGCTATTGGAGCAACTTTCGGCAGCAGCCACACAGTCGTGGATGTCGGTTTCTAACCTCAAACCCGAAGTGGTGGCGGAAAAATACCGACAGGCACACCCGCATATTTCGGAAGCGGTGTTTCATGGCCTCCAGCGCATTATGTACAACGTACTCCACCGAGGATGGGGCTTTGTATCAGGCATTACAGATGGCCAATCTGAAATATTGGCAGCCGATTTTTTCATCTTTAGTCATGGTCGCATGATGAGTTTGGCCCCCTTCGCATCGGAACGAGGGAAGGAAATACACGCCCAAGCGTTCCTATACGACCTCATCATTCGCCAACAAGCGGGCAAACCCCAGTCATTAGACTTTAATGCCCACGAAGACTTCGCTGCTTTTGCCGAGCAGTTTGGCGCTATTGATTATCCCTACTATCATGTCGCAAGCCCCAAACGGGTCGGACTGGCGAAGTTCTTTTGAGGTAATTAGTAGTATAGCCGATTTTTTTATTGGAGCGCCCCCGCACTATCGGCGTTCGTTCCGTCGTACAGCATGGGCGGGGTCATACCTTCCGGGTTCGCTATTCGCTCCGTGCCGCCTCCACTGCGTTGCGGCAGCACCGGCTCGCAAGCTCGCCGCCCTCCAGGCGCTCTTTGGCGCAGGTTGCAAACGCAAAAAGGTGTTACTGTAGCAAACTATTGAAAACGTAAATGATGAAACAATGCACCTCGCGTGATACGCAACAATATTTCGATAAGAATGGTACGCTCGGTAAAAAAACAATGGCATCATCAGCCTGCATTCCGCTAGGAATGCATCCCAAAAACGAAACATTCGTAGGATAATATTTGGATATTTTGCAAAAAAAATGAAATTAATACAATGAACAATGTCTTTTTTTGCAAATTGAATGAGGATACATTCCTAACGGAATGTAGGGCTTGGGTCTGGCATTTCAATGCTACCGAGAGATGCAATCCTAACGGATTGCCTCAAAAAACAAAGAGGGCGCAACAACTTTGAACTACAAGCTAAACAGAACATACAAAAAAAGCAGAACAGCTTTGACAACCTCTAAAATTGAAATACAAAATATTCTACCGGATACAAACTTTATTTGTTTTGTAATCCCTTCGCTTTTTTCTAAAACTGAATGTGAGCAGCTTTTAACGTCGAATATAAAAAACTCATTTCAAAAAGCTATTTCAAATTATCCGACCTATTACAGAAATAACGACAGGTTTGTAATGGACGATGATGACTTGGCTAACCAACTTTTTGAAAAAGTAAAACCTTATCTACCTGAGACAATTGAAATAAACTCAACCATTCAAGCAGAAAACGGAGTTTGGCATTTGAAAGAATTGAATAACAGACTTAGATTTTGTAAGTATTCGGCTAATCAATATTTTCACAGACACCTTGATGGAGTTCACTATCGCAACGACACAACCCAATCAAAGTTGACGTTTATGATTTATTTGAATAGTGCAACAGCGTTTAAAGGTGGGCGAACATTGTTTTTCAAAACTAAAGAAACCAGCGAAATTTGGGCTTCATATATTCCTAAACAAGGCGACCTAATTGTTTTTGACCACAATGTTTGGCACGAAGGGGAAGTATTAACAGAAGGCGAAAAGTTTGTTTTAAGAAGCGATATTCTGTATTCAAAAAAAGAAACAGAAATAAGCAAAGAACCTTTTGCGGGTCATTTGGGCTACATATGGTCACTTCTCAAAATGAACGACAATACAATTCTAAGTGGAGGCAGGGACAAGGAAATAAAAGTGTGGACCGTTTTAGGAGAGCAAAAGTATACTTTGCAAGGGCATCAAAATTCGATTTTGTGTATCGAAAAAATAAATAATGACATTTTTATTTCGGGTTCAAGAGACCAGCAGATAATCGTTTGGAAAGACTACAAAGTTTTGAATAAAATAAAAATTCACTCGGCAATTGTGCTTTCACTTTGCCGTTTAAACGACAAAACTTTTGCTTCAAGTAGCGGTGATAACACAATCAAAGTATCTAATCTTGACGGAACAGTATTAAGAATATTTAATGAACATTCGAATTGGGTTTGGCAAGTCATTAAACTTGACGACAACTTTATTGCTTCAAGTTCAGAAGATGGATCTATTAAAATATGGAATTGTGGAGTTGAAAAATCAATCAATACTTTTTACGAAAGATACCCAATTATCAGCCTTGCTTACAATAAGCAAACAAGACAACTAATCAGCGGTAGTTTGAGTGGCGAAATTAATATCAGAACATTGACAAGTGATTACCAACAACAAAAAATAAAAACATTCAAAGCACATATTGGAATTATTAGAACAATTAAATTTATAGACGACAAACATATTGCTACAGGTGGAGAGGATAATAAAGTCCGTATTTGGAGCTTAAATGGACTATTGATTTCAGACCTTGAGCATCAAAATTTTGTCCAATCAATCGAACTTTTAGACAACAAAACAATCATAAGTGCATCTTATGACGGGACAATTAAAAAGTGGACAATATGACGATAGAAGAAAAAAACACAACTAACAGCACCTATCCAAAATGGCGGGCTTTCGTTGTTTGACTTATCCATCATCCACATTAGCAAAGCAATAAAAGTAACTAATCATAAAACATCATGCAGCTAACTACTACGGAAATTCCAACCTTGGACAAACAGTATCGCCGCAATTTTTTTAACACCTTGCCTGGCCCAAGAGGGGTGCACTTGATAGGCACCAAAGGGCACAAAGGGGTCGAAAACCTAGGGTTGTTTTCGTCGGTGGTACATATTGGTGCTACCCCTCCTCTGTTGGGGGTGATCGTACGCCCCCTTACTGTACCGCGGCATACCTACCATCATATCAAAGCCAAGGGGTATTACACGCTCAATACGATACATCCTGAAATTTTGCGGCAAGCACATCAGGCATCGGCTCATTATCCCATAGAAACATCGGAGTTTGCAGCAACAGGACTTACTCCTTGGTACAGCGATGCCATTCCCGTACCTTATGTAGCGGAGAGCTTAGTGAAAATAGGGCTAAAATGGGTAGAAGAGCATACTATCGCTGCCAATGGTACACTGTTCTTGGTCGGGGAAGTGGTAGAAGTGCTGTTGCCCGACGATTGCGTAAGCGATGAAGGCCATGTTAATCACGAATTGCTAAATACATTAACCGTTTCAGGCTTGGATACCTATTTTAGTGTGGAGCAGATAGCTCGTTTGCCTTATGCTAATGCATCTTCCTCCGCAGCAGGAGGTTGATGACGGGCTAGTAAAGGAAGCAGGAAATAAAGCGCCACCAAACTACCCAATACCAATAGCAAGGAGGGCATCTCCACCGGATTTTCCTGAGAGGCTGTTTCAAAGGCAGCAGGCGATAGAAAGGCGGCTACTACCTGTACCCCATTGAAAAAAAGGTGTAGTAGTATCGGCAACCATAAAGACCTACTCCACCAAAGCGTGTACCCCAGAAAAGCACCCAACAACATACGTGGCAAAAATCCCGCAAATTGAAGGTGGATAGCAGAAAACACAGCGGCTGTTAGCCAAATACCAATGTGTGCATTACCTGCCCATTTTTGGAATTGAGGCTGCAAAATGCCCCGGAAAAGCAACTCTTCCCCAACAGCAGGCGCTAAAGCTGCTACAGCAAAAGCTGTGATAAGCTCCAACGCATTTTCGGTGCGTAGCACTTGAGCCACTAAGTGGTTTTGTTGCCCTTCTGTTTGCCACATCCACTCGGGTAGTGGGAGTTGATAGTTCAGCCAATTACTGAAAAGTATCAAAGGGGCACTGCCTGCCAAGGCCACCAGGGCTAGGAGGAAAACTCGCAGCGTAGGCCATCGATCAAGTGCTAAAAAAGTACGGTTTTTTTCTTGCCCACGCGTCAAAAAAGCAATTAGCAATGCGCCCCCCGTAAAGCCAAGTAGGTGTGCTAAGAGATTGAAAATCCGAACGCCTTGCCGCTCTTGCAGGCTCAAATCTATAGGAGTTTCTGATTGCACAAGCTGCTGTACATCTACACCCATTTGAGAGGTAATGACTTTAGCAACCACACTGCCAATCCCCATAAGGAATATGGCTGCTAAACCCGTCATGACAATGACTAAAGCAGGTGTCTGCCACAAATTGTTCCGATTGGTATATGTTTCGTTTGTCATCTTGTCGTATTCGTGATTTTAAACCATGTATAGGTAACAAAAAGGCAAAATAAATTATCTTTACGTTCTCTTTTCTCAAAAGAGAAACTTTTTTCAAAGTATCTCCATTGTAAACGCCTTCTATCCCATTTTAACAATTCGAAACAAGAATGGCTTTTCACAACGACCTCGGTGGGTGATTAGCAAAACCAAGCAGTGGCATTGGCGGCTGTTTTTGAAAATGTTATTATGAGGCTATTTTACACATTAGTGATTGTTACATTGTTTACTGTCCAAGGCTGGGCGCAACCAGCTAATGATGATTGTAGTGGGGCAACGAATTTATCGTTATCGAATGCACCCGCATGCCCCAGTACACTTCCGTTACGAATAATTTCACATTTTCAAATGTTGATGCCACAGCGATTTCACCATACCCTGTTTTTACAGGATGCTTGAGTGGCTCGACCAACTACCCGCAGCGGAGGTATGGTTTAGCTTTACAGCTACGGCAAACCAAACAAGTGTTACCGTTTCTGGACTAATGCAGCCCAATGTGGTTATTTTTTCAGGTAACAATTGTGTCTCTTTATTGGCAATTAACTGTGGGAGTGGCAATGGAACCGTTACGGTTACCTCCAATACCTTCATAGGTGATACTTATTACATTTTAGTATCGGAGGATTTGAATGACACCCGAAATTTTAATATGTCAATCACCAGCCGCAACCTGTGTGATAGTTGTGCCCCTCCATATATGCTGTTGAAATGATACCCAATCCACCACCTATTAATGGTACTTATGCTTCTGGCCAAGAAGTACAAATTTGCGTGTATATCAATGAATGGAATGGAAATGCATCTGGCACGATAGAATGGCTGCATGCCGTTACTTTTGAGTTTGGCAGCGGTTGGGATCTTAGCACCTTAAACCCAATACCACCCGCTTCTTGTAGCCCTTAGACGTGGGATTGGTACGAATCCTGGTCGGTTGCAACACAGGACAGGTTTTTACCTGGTTTGCTTTTGATTCTGCTGCGGGGCTTGGATGTGGAGGCTCGCCCAACGATGGAGACCCCGGCAATAACTTCGGTGATGGGGCTAATGGGTGTTCTAGTGTACCTGACGGGTTTGCTGAGCCGTTTGTATTTTGTTTTGATATTTCAGTATCCGATTGCCCTCCCTACATAACGGGCGATGATATTGGAATAAGTGTTCGGGTGTATTCAGATGGGGATAGTGGAAGTTGGACGCTGACAGGTTGTAACTCTGGTCAGGTATTAGATATAACCTCCTCAATCATTTGCTGCAATGATGAAGATCCTATCGTTACACCATACGATGCCTCGTGCATAGGCGCGTCCGATGGTTATATAGAAGTGGAAGGTAATGCTGGAATAGATGCTAATGAAGTATTCAATTTTTACGTGTTTGATGATGATAATAATATCGTTTATGAATGTATCAACTGCTCTGGGTTAGTGACAACGCCTCATGTTCTACCTGCGGGTTCATATACGATTACCGCTTTGAATGTATCCAACGACTGTGCACGTTCCTTTGGCCCATTCGATATATCCGATGACACCCAGCCAGAAGCATTTGCTATGATGGATGAAATGGTGTGTCCAGGGGATTTAACGACTTTATTAGGAGAAGTTGATAGCCCTGGAAATATTATTGAATATGACTGGACTTCCCTGATGGAGATACCTACTCTGGCCAAGAAGTACAAGTATTAGGAGAAGGTACCTTCGAACTGGTAGTGACAGTCGATGGCTGTTCTTCCGAACCATTTCCTGTTGATGTGTCTTATATAGATTATACAGTCGATATTACCTGGCCAGAGGAAGTTTGTGTGGGGCGGAATTTGAATTAGAAGCCACAACTGGTGTCGATTGGGAGTGGGTGAATTTGAATACAGGAGAAATTATTGGCTCTGACCAGTCAGTTTCGCTTTCTGTGGATGAGTTTACCTCTATTATGGTGACAGCCGTGGATGCCGGAGGGTGTTCCAATTCTGATACCTATGACATCTATGTTTTGGAAGCACCCGATGTTAGTATTACAGTTAATGGCGGTGAATGTGAGGAAGCCAAATGGTGCTTACGGCTCAAGGGGCATTTCTTTATGTATGGAGCGATGATCCCGATGCAGGCAACCCTCGTATTATTGAGGATTATCCGCTGCGCTTCACGTTTTTCAAGTATCTGGATCTGATGGTACTATTTGTGCCGGAATAGCAGAAGCAGAGGTGGAGATATTTCCGCTTCCTGTTGTTTCTTTGACGGTGGACAATAATACGCCCTGCTCAGGGGAAACGGTCACAATTACCGCTGTTTCAAATGAACCTATACAGAATATCAACTGGAATGGTGCGGCACCTAACGGACAGAACCCCATCACCGTTCCCATTAATAACACAACAACTATAACGGCCGAAATTACCAGTTCTTCCTTTTGTAGCAATACAGCTTCTGTTACCCTACAGCCACAAGCAGCAACAGCTTCCCCTGTGATCAATTGTGGAAATAGTACGGCTACGAGCGTTGAGTTTTTATGGTCAGCGGTAGCGGGAGCAACGGGTTATGAGGTTAGTATTAATGGCAATACGCCTGAAGTGGTTACGGCTACTTCTTATTTGGCCACAGGCTTTAGTTCTAACACCCAAGTGTCTATTTCTGTGACTCCATTAGGTGTCAATTGCCCTGGTGCGGCTACCTCGGCTATTTGTTCTACATTGACATGCCCTGATGCTGAGTTGTCGATTACGGTGTTACCCATTTGCCTCTCTGCCAGTACAGTTGATATAAACCTCAGCTATACATCTACTGTCAATACAGGCACTTTTACTTGGTCTGGAGTGGGAATTGTTGATCCTGTTAATGGCACTTTTAGTCCTACATTAGCAGGAGTAGGAAGCCATACTATCACGCTTACCCGGAGTGAAGGGGCCTGTGTTTATACCGATACAGCGGAGATAGTTGTCCACGGTACGCCAACATCGACTTTCACGTTTAGCGAAGCATAGCCTATTTGCCAGCATACTCCGCTAATAGTTACCTACACAGGGAACGCACCTGTTAATGCATCTTATAACTGGGATTTTGCAGGTGCTACAGCAATACCAGGGATAGGCCAAGGCCCACATACGGTCAGTTGGTCAACAAGTGGGGTAAATAATATAAGCCTTTCAGTTACTGACAATGGTTGTACTTCAACGACAACAACCCAAACGATAACGGTGGAATCCCCTTTACAAGCACCCGTAGTTAGCTGTGGTACAACTACCGTTTCTTCGGTTGTATTTAACTGGCTACCTGTAGCAGGTGCTGATTCATATACAGTAAATGTGGTAAGTACCAACTGGAGTATTGCAAGGAGAATCCTACACAGTAACAGGGTTGTCTCCTAATGAAAGTGTTACCATCACCGTTACCGCCAATACCTCTAACGTTTGCGGTTCATCCGTATCTTCTCCTGTAACATGCACACCTGCTGATTGCCCCGTTTTCAATATCGATATTACGCCATTGATGCCCATTTGCCTTAATACCAACAATACACCCGTCAACTTGGAGGCTACTGTTAGCGGTGGTGTAGGTAATGGCACCCTTGCTTGGTCTGGTGCGGGGGTGGTAGGAAATCAGTTTGATCCTGTGGTTGCAGGGGCAGGAAGCCACACGCTCGTTTTAAACTATGTTGAGGGAAATTGCACAGGAACTCAGTCAATCGTGGTAAATGTTTTTGATACTCCTGCTGCCAACTTTACGGTGGTTCCAAATATCGTTTGCATAGATACTCCTGTGACTATA
Source organism: Saprospiraceae bacterium (assembly GCA_041392765.1). Classification (GTDB taxonomy): domain Bacteria; phylum Bacteroidota; class Bacteroidia; order Chitinophagales; family Saprospiraceae; genus Lewinella. Next base: position 63,267 of record JAWKLL010000002.1, on the reverse strand, counting down.
ACTTATACGGGGGGAGCTTCTGGAAATAGTAATTTTTCATGGAACTTCGACGCAGGTTCAGCCATGCCAGGAACTGGTGTTGGTCCGCATATAGTAGATTGGGCTACAGCAGGAACAAAAACGATCAGCCTTTCAGTAGATGAAAATGGCTGTATTAGCCAGCCGTTTTCGGTGAATGTAGAGGTACAGAATCCGTTGCCACAACCGATGATTAGTTGTAGCCCCAACACAACTTCCATTGTCTTCAGTTGGAACGCCGTTACAGGAGCGGTCGGATATACGGCTACGGTGTTGACAGCTCCTATGGGGGCTTCCAGTGTTTTTGACGAGACTGCCCGCACGCTTACGGTTTCCAACTTAGTAGCAGGTGCTGAGGTGACGATCGAAGTGGTTGCTATTGGCGATGGCTCTTGTGGCAACAGTACCAATACCTTTACATGTCAGGCACAGGATTGTCCAGCGATAAACGTTTCCATCGATGAAGTACAGCCTATTTGTCTTATGACTAATACATCGGAAATCACCCTGTCAGCCACGCTTGTTGGAGCTATGGGGGGGGGCACCTTTGCATGGTCGGGAGATGGTATCACCAACTCATCATCGGGCATCTTTTCGCCTATATTGGTGGGTGCTGGAAACGCCAATGTACTAGTAACGTACAGCGAATCTGGGTGTGATTATACGGATAATGCCATTATAGTAGTGAATGAAACACCTACCGCTTCTTTCTCGGTCGTCACGCCTGTCTGTACAGGTGAGGCATCAACTGTTGTCTATACGGGTACGGCATTGGTAGGTGCTGATTACCAATGGAACTTTGGCGGAGGCAATGCTATGCCAGGTACCGGCGCCGGCCCGCATACGGTAAGTTGGGCTACTGGTGGTACCAAAACGATCAGCCTTTCGGTGAATGAAAATGGGTGTCCTAGTCAGCCATTTACAGCTAATGTGGAGGTGCAAAATCCTTTGCCACAGCCCGTCATTAATTGTAGCCCCAACACAACTTCCATTGTCTTCAGTTGGAACGCCGTTACAGGAGCAGTTGGATATACGGCTACGGTGTTGACCGCGCCTATGGGGGCTTCCAGTGTTTTTGACGAGGCTTCTCGTACACTAACCGTTACCAATTTAGTAGCAGGAGATGAGGTGACGATCGAAGTGGTTGCTATTGGCGATGGCCCTTGTGGCAATAGTACCAATACCTTTACTTGTCAGGCACAGGATTGCCCAGCTATAACTGTTTCCATAGACGAGGTTCAACCTATTTGCCTTGCGGCCAATACGCCAGTAATCAACTTGTCGGCTACACTTACCGGACAAATGGGAGGCGGTGTCTTTACATGGTCGGGTGATGGTATTACAGATCCCATGCTGGGAACTTTTTCACCCACGAGTGCAGGTGTCGGAAATGCCAATGTTGTAGTCACCTATCGCGAAGCAGGCTGCGATTATGTAGATGATGCTGTCATTGTTATCAACGACGTGCCAACGGCTAATTTTTCGGTCGTATCACCTGTTTGTGTTGGGGAGGTATCGGATGTAGTTTATACAGGAACCGCATCGATAGGAGCCGATTACCAATGGAATTTTGATGCAGGTGTGGCGTTACCCGGCAATGGAGCAGGCCCTCATCAAGTAAGTTGGAATACATCGGGCGATAAATCTTTGAGCCTTACTGTTATCGAAAATGGGTGTACAAGCGAATTGGCTATGCAAACCGTGACAGTAGAACCTGAATTGATACCCGTCATCATTACTTGTGAGGTACTGACCGATAGTATTGTCTTTTCTTGGCCAGCAGTACTCGGTAGTAGCAGCTATAACGTAACCATCTTGGATGCTCCTGCGAATGCCTTTGCCACAGGCGGAGATCCAGCGAATACATTCACGATGGCTGGATTTACACCCGGCCAACCTGCGACCATTGAGGTAGAAGCCATCAGCGCCACATCTTGCCCCAATATTACTTTTGCACAGACTTGCGCCTTAGAGAATTGCCCGGATGTTACTATCGACATTGTAGAAGTGATGCCTATCTGTTTAGATGGTAATGCTTCTGCTATTACACTGTCGGCAATGCTGACGGGTAATACAGCTGGTACTATAACGTGGTCTGGAGCGGGTATTACCGATGCTGCCAATGGTGTTTTTGACCCGTTGGTTAGTGGCCCCGGCACTTTTGTAATAACGGCCACCTATGATGAAATGACCTGCCTATTCACGGATATGACAACCATCGTTGTTAATCCACAACCTACCTCCACCTTTACGGTTGAAAGCCCATTGTGCCAAGATAGTGTGAGTACGATTACCTACACAGGTGATGCGGGTGCACAAGCTACCTACAACTGGGATTTTGACGGAGGCATGATCGTTACGGGTACGGGGGCAGGGCCTTATTCGATAACTTGGCCTACGCCAGGCATGAAAACAGTTTCCTTGACGGTAACGGAGAATGGATGCAGCAGTACGCCTACATCCCGAATGGTGCAGGTGGATACCCCTTTGATGGAACCTATCGTTACCTGCCAATCGGCTACTACGAGTAGTGTTACATTTGCTTGGGGCAATGTGGTTGGTGCCAGTGGGTACAATGTTACCGTCTTAACGGGTCAAACAGGTACCCAAAATGGAAATACCTTCACGGTAACAGGGCTTATGTCGGGTGAGGAAGTGACAATATCATTGGAAGCCATCAGTGCCAATACCTGTGGCAATGTAACGACTACTGCTTCTTGTACAGCCCTTTCTTGCCAGCCATTAGATGTAGCCTTAGCGGGGCCGTCGGCGGTTTGCGAAGGAGCCGACGCGGTGGTTACTTTGACGGTCACCGGAGGGCAGCCCAGTACAACTTACACCATAAATTATACGGTCAATGGAGTCGCCAACCAAATAGAAGGAGTGGTGAATACTGCTGAGATCGCGCTGGCCGATTTGACAGCTGAAACAACGATTATCGTTACCGACGTTGCGGACGAAGTGAATACGGACTGTATATATACACCGGGTAGCACCTTTACGGTAATGATATCAGCCCTGTTAAGTGCTGGTTTAGATGTGGACTTGGGGGCTGCTTGCCCCGATGATGCAGCCGGAGTAAACCTAATCGCCTCTTTGGTGGATGCGGATACCGGAGGCAGTTGGATGGAAACATCTGCCGTTTTGAGTACGGGTGGTGCTTTCAATGCAGCTACGGGTACCTTTAATCCAGTAGGACAGTTGCCGGGTACTTATCAGTTTACCTACACGGTAGGAGGTGATAATTGTCCAGTAGATGTGGCTGTTTTGACATACATCCTACATCCAGCGCCAATAGCCGATGCAGGTATGGATCAATTGTTGAGTTGTAATATGGGAATGGTGTCAATAGGTGGTTCTTCTGTAGGAGCAACTACTTATGAGTGGTCTGCCTTCAATCCTGAAACAGAAATTGAAATAGCTGACCCTGCTGCTCCCATCATAGAGGCAGGAGCACCAGGCGTATATACGCTCACGGTAACCAATGAACAAGGGTGTAGCGATACCGATGAAATGACGGTAAGCAGTGATTTTGAAGTGCCAGTAGCGGATGTAAGTATCAGTCCGGTTAGTTGTTTTTCAGCGAGCGATGGTGCTATTGTTATCAATGACGTAGTTGGAGGTACACCGCCTTATATCTTTTCCTTGAACGGAGCTGTGCCAACCAATAATCCCTTCTTTGGCAATTTGAGTGGCGATTCATATACTTTGCGTATCACGGATGTCAACGGCTGTTTCAGTGAATTATTACTTACGTTGATTGAACCTACGGAGGTAGCAGTACAACTGACCACTAGCTTAGAGGACAATGGTAATATCATAGAACTGGGGCAAAGCATCACCCTTACCGCTCAGTTTGACCCTACCATTGTACTGGATACGATTATCTGGCGTCCGGACAGTATTGCTATTGAAAACCAGCAGTCGATAACCGTTCGTCCAACAGAAACCACCACTTATACGGTTTCCATTACGGATGTCAATGGATGCACGGATAAAGACGAAATCACCATCATTGTGGCCAAGCCTCGCAATGTGTTTGTTCCAACAGCCTTTTCGCCAGATGGAGATGCTGTCAACGAGTGGTTGTTCCCGCAGGCAGGAGGCGAAGTGGTGAAAATCAAGTCTTTCCAAATTTACAATCGCTGGGGTGAGAGTGTTTTTGAAAAATATGACTTTGATCCCAACGTACCTGAAAATGGATGGGATGGCCGACACAGAGGTGAAATGCTCAATGCTGCGGTGTTTGTTTATTTCCTTGAAGCCGAGTTTTCGGATGGGGAGGTGATACTCTTCAAAGGGGATGTCATTTTGTTGCGGTAATGTAATTAACACGAAACAGATGAAAGAACCATTGGTTAAGCCATTAGCAGCTAGTGCAGATGCACGTTTGCAGGAAATGGCCGATTTTTATGAGGAAACACTAGGTTTTACCCCTACGAGTTTGTTCACGATGATGCGCCGGCCACGGATTGCCAACGCTTTTTTAGCCCTTAATCAAGCCGTGATGGACAATCAGGGGCGGGTGACGAGTGCGCTGAAGCGTTTAATCGCATATTTGGCAAGCCGTACAGCAGGTTGTCGGTATTGCGAAGCCCATGCCATAAGAGCCGCAGAACGATATGGTGCCACAGACGAGCAATTGGAAAACATCTGGGAATATAAAACGCACCCAGCGTTTAGCGAGGCGGAACGGGCAGCCCTTGATTTGGCGGTGGCTGCTTCTCTGGTTCCGAATGCGGTGGATGAAACCATTGCTGCGAATATGCGTGCCCATTGGGATGAAGGCGAGATCGTGGAAATCATGGGCGTAATTGCGCTTTTTGGCTACCTCAACCGCTGGAATGACAGTATGGCAACCCGTATTGAAGAACCCGCTGTTGACTCGGCGCGCCAATATATCGGCAAGCACGGATGGGAAACTGGAAAGCATCGCTAAGGGATATGAAAATTCTGAATCTATTTTGGTTCTTTGACAATTCCTGTGGTGGGCCTCCCTACGGGCGCTATTGTATCTCGGCTATGCCGACGACGTTCCACAGCTCTCTAGGCTGAGCCTAGATCGGCCAGCTTCCTACGGTCGCTGTCTGTCCGCTATCGCGGCCACTGTTGCACAACTTGTCTCGGCCTTTGCCGAGATCGCTAGGCCAAAGATTCCACACTTTTTGTCAAAGAACCTCTATTTTTCCCCATACTAATTGACAGACTCCTGACTTTTGCTTTATTTGGCTTGATTTGTATTGTGTTAAACTTGTATCTTAGCTTAACGAATTATGGATAATAAATCGAACGATAAATACGCAAGTGATTGATAATCAGTTAAATGTATTTCGTGTGAGGGATAGGAGCGGACGTGCCGACCGCAGGAGGTACTGGAGCGGATAGCCCGACCCTGTTTTGCAGGGGGCACACCCTAATGTGTTGATTTGTAACTACTTAGGTAGTACCAAATTCCGGCTAAAAAAAGCCCTTTTTCCACCTGACGGCAGCTATTCTCGTCGCCATAGCGCTGCTATGACTCCTCAAATGAGCTTTGCCAGTCGAAAAAATCTTCTTTTTTTAGCTCGAAGCGCACTACCTAAGTAGTTACATTAATTTTTTACTATTCGTTATTATCCATAATCCACGTTAGCTTATTATTGCTACCCCTCAAATGATTAATATGAGACAGTTTTTCCTAATAGTTGCGTTTTTGGTTGCTGCTTTTGCCGGTCATGCACAGGATGCCAGCCTTTCTTTTTGCTCGGTTTCACAGCCCGGTGGGTAACTACTTGGAGTTGTACCTGCATATTGCAGGAAAAACGGTTATGCCTGTGATGACGCAGGACTCTCTCTATCAAGGTACCGTAGATGTATTGGTATGTATAGAGCAGGATGGCCAAATACGCGCTCATGACAAATATCGACTCAGTAGTCCTAAGGGTCGTCGGGTGTTAGATTTCATTGATACCCGCCGGTTCGCTTTACCAATGGTAGCTACCAATTGAACATTGAAGTGTCGGATGCTGCCGCACCTGAGAAAGTGAAGAAATATAAAACCGAAGTCGTCGTGGATTTCGATGATGGGAAGGTTAGCCAATCGGATATTCAACTGTTAGCTTCTTTGTCTCCTTCGGAAGGCGAAGAAATATGGTGAAATCAGGCTACCTCATGGAACCATTGCCTTACAGTTTTTACGGAAGAGGAGCCAATACATTGATGTTTTACACAGAAGTTTATCAAAGCGACAAGCATATAGGTGTTCCTTATGTAGTCAGTTACCATGTTGATAGGGTAGAGAACGGAATCCTAAACCCTGCTGATTGGCCACAAAAGGCAGGAACCGCAGGCTATCAACCCAATATTGATGAAAATGGACATAGGCACGCTGCCTTCCGGCAACTACCTCTTAGTGGTCGATGTGAGGGACAGGGAGCGCCAGTTGATCGGTTCTCGTACGATCGCTTTCCAGCGCAGCAACCCTTTGGTGGACGCAGAAGAACTGGAGCAAGCACTGGCGGCTGTGGATGTAAATGACGAGTTCGTTGGCAAGCTGACACCGGAAGAATTGCGCTACAGCTTGAAAGCCATTTTGCCATTAGTGCCTCAGCAAGATGCTGAATTGGTGGATATTATTTTGCGCAATGACAGCCTTGCCGCTCAACGTATGTATCTCTACAAATTTTGGTTAGAGAAGATCGCATCCAAACCCAGTCAACGTATGAGGAATACATGGAAGTGGTAAAAGCAGTAGATCTGATGTTTCAATCGGGGTTTCGCAACGGCTTTGAAACCGATAGGGGCTATATTTACCTGAAATACGGCCGCCCCAACGACATCACACGCAGCGAGTCCGACCCGTCGGCACCGCCTTATGAGATATGGTCGTATAACGAAATTCCGCAAACCCGACAAACAACGTGCGGTTCATTTTTTACAATCCGTCGTTGGCTGCGGATGATTTTATTCTCCTACATTCAGATGTCTTTGGTGAACGCCAGAATCCTCAATGGCAGTTGGAACTCTATCGCGATTCACCATATGAGCACCCTAATGACTACTTTGGTGGCGATCAAATACCCGGCAATATGGGGCGGCAGATTGATCAAAATGTGATTGATTATTGATGTCTTGTCTGTTCGTTTACGAAGCCTCTAAGGCCTTATGTGTGGACACAAATGGGTGTGCCACATCACAAGACCCTGCTGGTTGTAGCGTCCTCGCTACAACCCAATACGCTTGTAGGGCTTGCAGCCCGGCAACCAGCGCACTATCCCAAATATACGAAGCCCACATCATTTGAAAAATCGAGTATTTCCACGTCAATCAAGCCTTTTTGTCCCAAATAATTTCTTGCGCTGGAGTACAAGTACTGGCTTGGTTCGTCCACTATCCCTGCCACTACGGGGTTATTATGTATATATTGCAATCTTTGCAGTATCCACTCAGGGCTGGCCAACTCAACGGGATGATTGTCTTGCTTCCAAAACTGGAACTCGGTATTTTCGTATTATTCGACGCATAGTAGCGGAACATTCTCAGCATCCATTCCCTCCTGCTCTCTTGGTTGTTTTCCGTATAGCTTTAACGATTTTTTTGAAGTGAACGTTTTAAAATCACGCAGTACAGCCGATAATCCATCTTTGTTTTCCGTACTGGCAATGATATGAACGTGGTTGCTCATAATGACATAAGCATATAAGTTTAGTTCTTTTTCGGCTACGCAATATTTTAAGCTGTCAATTACTATGTCTCTGTACGCCCTATGCGTGAAGACATCTACCAGCCCACTACGGTGAATGTCAAAAAATGCAACCCCTTGCTGCGATGTTATTTTGTGTCCGCCCATTTTTGATAATAAAGGTAATTTCTTTACCACAAAAACGCAAGATGACAATAAAACGCCTGCTCTATTTTTGCCAGCGACACCGGGCTGCAAGCCCTACAGCATATTGAGTTGCAGCGAGGACGCTTACAACTAGCATTCAGACAAGCACACCTAACGTTTACGAAGCCTCCAAGGCCTTACGTGCGGACACAAATGGGTGTACTTCTTGTACTGACAAACCTTCTCACCGGCTTTACCTATTGGCAGGTGTATTTTTGAACAGTTGCGAGAAGCGGCTACCGTCAATCTTGGATTGCAATCCAGTAAAAGAAGCAAAAAAGGTTAAAAATAAACGGTAATACAAGTAAATAAAACCCCTAAAGGGGTGGCATATGATACGCAAAATGGTCTTGAAAACGCTATCTCGCGTAGTAGGGTTACCCATTTATGAAGAAAAGTTCGTTTACAGCAATTGCCAAAGACGCATCTTTGTTAACCAACAGGTTGATCAGATGTGTCCACATATAAGTCTACAAAAGGCCTCTTAACGTAACTGTAGTTATCGGACAACTCAAAGTTGTCCGATAACTGACAAACCTTTTTCACTGCGATTACGCCTGCGAATCCTAAAAGGAATCGCAAGTTAAAGTTAGGCAATTTACTTCCTTTCTTGTATCACAAACCTTCTCACCAAGGCTTCTACTTCATTGGCAGGTGTATTTTTGAACAGTTGCGAGAAGCGGCTACCGTCAATCTTGGATTGCACGGTGAAGGGTATCCTTCCGACGACACTACCTCCCAAGCGGCACGCACAGTAGCCCAAGGTTTCCCATGCTCCGCCCACCATGCTTGGGCAATACCACACCGATTAGCGGGTACTAATGTATAGGTGTTCAACCCTTTTTCCTGCGCAATAAGCTTGTCAGCGGCATCAGACCTTACTATCTTACCATTGTCTTGTTCGTGAATCCAGCCGTAGGCGGTAATTTCATGGCGGTTTCTGCGATTCATTACATTGTAATCACTGCGTTTTGTAGCTCGCGGCGCGGCAAGGGTGAATCCGTGGTATTTTCCCAAAAATGGCGGCCATCGGCATGTACCCAGGTGGCAAAACCTTCGTAGCGTGGAGAGTCGTCCACCTGATAAACTTTCTGTGTCCAAGTGCCTTGCACTTTTTTGTGTGATACCGTGTAGGGTACCCAGCGTGCGTTGTGATCAAAAGCCAGCAAGGACGTGTTTTCGTACAGCCAATCTTGCCGCCAATGCTTAATGACAGTGGAGTCGTCAACGATGAGTAGGTGCTGCAACACCAGTTTGCCCGGTGTTTCTTCCACCAACTCCACCCATTCCAATGCAGTAGCGTGGTACTTGTCACTGAATTGGTATGTCGTGTCTGGAGAGAAAGTTTCGCTGAATGCAAAGTCAACTTCGAAGCAGCCACACATCTGTTTAATGGCATGAACGTCCTGTTCGTAAGTAGCTTGTTGACTCGTCAAAGCGACTGCTTGGAAAAGAAGCAAAAAAGGTAAAAAGTTAGTCAAACGCATGATGAATAATGGTTGATTGAATAAATGACATAAAATTGACAGGGCAAATATAAAGCCATTTGTAACAAGTCTAAATAAAAATAGTAATTTTGTGACATTAATTATCAATTCGATATTATGAAATTTATTTACATTTTTAATCTTTTACTCCGAATTTTATAGGCTTTATGCTGCTGAAAGGTGGTTTTGCAAAATTTAGCAAGCCTTTGCCGCACCCTTCGAGCAGATGATTGAAAAAGCCTAAGCAGGGGAAAAATTGCCGAAACGACTGCCGAACTAAAGTTGAGGAACTACGTTTTCGGAATGAAGCAGACTGGCTACTTCTGGCAAGTGCTAGGGATTTCGGAAATTGCAGCCGGATTGTTGCTCTTGAGTCAATTCTTCGGCCTGATAGGGCCGTGGCACTGCCGATGTTATTCAATATCTTTTTATTCCACATTTTTTGGAACCAGAAGAGATAAGAGAATTATTGAAACAGGATTGATGTTTTTCGGGCTATTTGGCTGCTTGCTTTCGAGTACAAAAAATTCCTCCCTTACTTCAAACCAATTGGATTTGGAAAAAGGTAAACTGACATTATTAGATACGTTGCTTTGGAAGTAAAGCACTTTCTATCAACAGTTCACAATTTAAATTTTTACCTCAAAATTAACTGAAAATGATAAAAGCATTACCCATTACTGTGTTTTTGATGACGACCGTGGTGCTCACAGCCCAAGAGTTTCGGGAAATCAGCACGGGAGCTGGCTACAACAACCAGCATTATGTTTCATTGACAAACAGCACAGAGCACACCGTTGCCAACAACGCATGGGATATTGCCTTTTCCGTACAAGGCCAAACAGATGGTGGTATCTTCATCAACGAAAGTGCCGGCTCTTCGATGGGCGTACCGCAAAACAGCATTGCACTTTACAATGCACTCACCACTGACTTTAACGAAACAATCGACCCTGCGCTGTTGATAGAGGATGTACAATTGTACAATAGCGAGCTGAACTGGCAGAACGGGGCATTCAACGAGCTTCGTGATACCGCCAACCCTTTTGACTACGGTTGGGGTGCCTACAATCCGCAGACGCATCAATTGGCGGGAAGTGCCGTATATGCCATTCAGCTACGGGATGGTTCTTATAAAAAATTCCAAGTAGTGAGCTTGGCAAATGGTGCTTACACCTTCAAATACGCCAATTTGGATGGCACAGACGAAGTGACGGCTACCATAGCCAAAGAAGACCATGCAGGGGAAACGCTTGCTTACTTCAGTTTCGCTACGGGCAGCACCGTGGAGGTGGAACCCGCAGGTGGTTTTGACCTTGTATTTAAGCGTTATATCACCCCATTGTATGATGTCGATAATGATGTTTATATCCCTTATGCGGTAACGGGTATTTTGCATGGCGACGGCGTTCAGACCGCCCAAGCAAATGGCGTAGATCCTGCAACGGTGGCCTTTGAAGGTTTTCAATCTCAGCTTAACGACTCATTAGATGTCATTGGCCACGATTGGAAGTACTTTAGCTTTACCGATGGATGGGTATTACCCCAAGATCTCGTTTATTTCGTGAAGACAACCGAAGACCGCGTTTGGAAACTCCATTTCGTGGATTTCGAGGGGAGCAGCACGGGTACCGCTGTGTACCAAAGCACGGATATGGGACTTTTTACCAACGTTACCACTCCAAGTGCGATCAACATGGAAGTGCTTACGTATCCTAACCCTGTAACATCTCAATTGACGGTTGCATTGACGACGCCACAAGAATTAGCAGGGAAGCGCGCCATGTTGACCCTTCATAATATGGCTGGTGTAGCTGTTTATCAGCAAGCAACGGTACTAAACGGAGGCTTCCAGGTACACCAAATCGAAGCAAGCCAGTGGCCTTCAGGGCTTTATTTTGTCAGCTTGCAAACGAATGAAGAGCGCATACCCTTAGGAAATATTAGCAAGCAATAATTGGGCTTACCTATGAAGTTTTGGATTAAGTTGATTATATTTTTGGCTATGGCGACTGTGGTTAACGCACAGTCGCCTGCCGATACGGTCTCCAACTATGTGGATCTTTCCGCAGTAGTGGTAACCGCCCAGTATTTGCCTACTGATGTGCGCAACAGTGTGAATACGGTACGCATCATCAACCAACGCACCATTAGCCAGCGGGCAGTAACGAATCTGGAGGAACTGCTCCAAACGGAAGCTGGGTTGCGCTTTTCGCAAGATGGTGTGTTGGGCGGTTCGCTCAGCGTGAATGGTATGCAGGGCGAAAATGTGAAGATACTAATCGATGGTGTACCTGTGGTAGGACGACTCAATGGTAGCGTTGATCCTGGCCAGCTTCCACTGCAAAATGTGGTGCAAGTAGAGATCATTGAGGGGGCGCAGTCGCTGTTGTATGGTTCAGATGCAAGCGCGGGTGTTATCAACTTAGTAACCAAAAAAAGCCAAGTAAATCCTTGGGAAGCTAGCGTACAAGCACAAACAGAGTCCAATGGATTCAATACCTTGAACGCAAGGGTGGCTACCCAATCTAATAAGTGGCACTTTGCGCTGCATGGGAGTATGCTGCACTTTCAGCCCGCTACGGATACAGCGCTGGGGCGCAACCAGCTTTGGAATCCCAAAGAACAACAAACCGCTGGTGCCACCTTGCGCTACAAAGCATCCCCCGGCTTAGATATTCGCCTTACGGGCAATTGGTTTGATGAGTTAGTGACCAATTTAGGCGAAATACGCCGACCTCAATTCAAGCCCTACGCCTTTGATGATTACTACCAAACCACTCGGCAAGACCTGACGCTGCATACAGAAGGACGCACTAAAAGCAATTGGTTTTGGCAAGCAACGCTAGCGCGCAACCAGTTTGACCGCATTAAAAACTCATGGCGTTTTGAATTGGAAGAAGAATCGCGCTCACTTTTGCCGGGCGAGCAGGATACCACCCGCAACACAGGCTGGTTAGGACGCTATACCATCGCCAGCGACCAATCCAATAAAAGGTACAATTACTTAGCAGGGGTAGAATGGTTTAGAGAGGTAGCCGAAGGGGTTCGTTTCTTAGATAGCGCGGCTCAGCAGGTAGGTGTTGCTTACAACACAGACGTAGGTGTTTTTGCGAGTGTCAAAGGGCAGTATCTCCAACAGCGACTGACGGCTCAAGGCGGTTTTCGCATCACAGGAAACCCCGATTATGGCACTGCTTTGACACCCTCGCTTTGGCTGATGTATAAACCTGCACCGGGCTGGGTGGTTCGTACTTCTTGGTCGCAGGGATTCCGTACGCCGGGTTTGAAGGAGCGTTATTTCAATTTTATTGATGTCAACCACTTTATTGTGGGCAACCCCGATTTGAAACCGGAACGATCCAATAACTATAAAGTAGAAATCAATTTTCCCGCGCTGCGGCTATCAGCCCAGAGTAAACTCGAATTGACCGCTAATGGCTTTTTCAACTCGGTAAAAGATCGCATTATCCTCACGGAGTATGCACTGGCTGAGTATAACTACGCGAACCTGAGCGAGTGGAAAACGACGGGTGCCGGGCTGAGTGCCAAGATGCGTTTGGGAGAACGAGTGCGTTTGCAGTCGAATTTTTTACACACTGGGTTTTTCAATGAAACTGCCGCCGACTCCCTACGACTTTTCAACTGGTCGCCGGATTGGAGCAACGATCTGACGGTTTCTTTTTGGGATGAACACTTGAACGTCAATGTTTGGCACAAGATGACAGGCCAACTCCCGTATTTCTTCGAGGAAGATGGGCAAGTCGTGCGCGGCGAAACGGAAGGCTGGCACCAACTCAATGCCTCTCTCTGCTACACGGGCTGGGAGCGCAAGTTGACACTGACAACGGGTGTCAAAAACCTGCTGGATGTACGTCAAATACGCACAGGTGCAGCTACGGGCATCGGCCACACGGGGGGCGGTACGGTTAGCAACGTCCACTGGGGACGTACATTTTTTGTGTCGGCAAAGATTCAGTTAGCGGGTAAGTTTAAAAGAGAAGGGTAGTGGGGACACGGTTAGATTTTCTTGTGCCTTTAATAGGTTAAAGACTAAAAAAAAAGCAATTAAAGTAGTAAGGTTCTTTGACTTTTTTAGTGGAGGCTACCCTTCGGGTCGCTATCCCGATAAAACATCGGGACAGCTCGCTATTCACTCGGCCCCGGCAAACCCGGGTCTGTCAGCTAAAAGCTGCCACTGCTGCACATCGCTAGCCCAGTACGACCACTAGATTTGTCAAAGAACCAGTAGTAAAAAGCTTCATAGTACACCTTTTGCGCATCCTCACTCTTTATTTTCATCCTTGCTATCGCTTCCTACTGGGCTGCGCTCCGGTTTTGGCGGCGGAGGCCCATCAGGCGAGCCGGGCTTATCAGCACCAGGGTATCCACCACGGGCAGCGGGTTGTAAGGTGCGCAATGGCGGCCCGAACAGGTCGTCGAAGGAACGTGGCCTAGGGGGAGATGTTTGCCAATTGAACCCTTCTAATTGTAGGGCTTCGTGGTCAACCCCCGTCATGGGTTCTAATTTTCCTTCCAACTGGTTCATGAAAATAATTTCGCCTACTTGGTTGTCTTCAAAGAAAAGCACCATGTCACTGCAAACCGTCTTATTCACACCTACATAAGCGTTGCTATCGTCGCGGGGGTAATAGACCGATTGGGCATTTCCCAGCACATCCATTTGCCTTAATTCACTGCTATCGAAACGGGCAATGATGTCTCTTCCTTTAATTTGATTAAAAAACAGCTCATCGGGGCTATTGATGATGAAACTGTTATTGTATAGGAATATCTTATCTAACTGTTCATTGGCAAGCTGAAGGTGTAGTACATCGGCTGTAAACTGCGAGGTGTCGGACCAGATGATAGGTGCCCTGAACATTTTGAAAAGAGAATCCGCCGTACTATAGGAAAGGGAATCGCACAATGCCTGCAAATCTGTTTTGAAGATTCGTACATCGTGATAGGCCAACAAAAGTCGGTTGCTATCGCTTGGCAGGGTATCGATGCTCAGGGAGAGCAGGGTGTCGGCTGTTAGAAACAGGCTGTCACCTTCCAATATAGTAATGAGCAAGGGGCGGCCTCTGTTACCTCCGGTGGCTTTCAGATACCCAGACTGCTGCTTGTACACCGCCGTATCGCATTGGATGGTAATATGGGCACTGGTGTCTTGCCAGATTACGTTGCCAGAGGCAATACCCAAGCTGTCGGCTTCGGAATAATCTACGGCATCGGCTTGTAGCACTTGTGCGCCGTCTTCAATCCGCGATCTGCCAGCGGTTTTATATACTTTGCGTTTGGCATCATATCGGATGGCTTCTCCACGTATTACTTGGGTAGAATCTCGGAAAAAGGCGTTGCCTTCCAAGGTAGTAATATCGTTTTTTTCATCGTACCGAATCAGCGCGCCACGGGCTTCGCGGCGAGTCCCTTCCTTAAAGTCGGCATTGCCTTCCAAGGAGTAGATGCCGTTGGTGCCGTCGTAGCGGATGATTTCAGCGGTAGCTTGTTGTTGCCCGCGAATGTACTGGGCATTTTCCCGGAATTCTGCCACTTGTAAGCCTACGTCATAAAAACCTGCCTCGCAATACACGCGGGTGGAGTCGCTGCGCATCACTGTTGGCCCTAGGAAGGTGGCGATTTGTGAGGTGGTATTAAATTGCAGGGTGTCTGCTCGTAGTTGAAATCGAGGGTGGATAACAACAACGCTGTCCTTGAAGAAGATGTCGTCAGATTCCGTGTAATAGTACCCCTTTTTACTACTCAATTGGGTTTCTCCATCCGTAATGGTAGCAGGCGTTTCGTAGGTGGCAATTTTGGTGTTTAGGTCGTAATGCAGCTTGTCGGTAAATAGTTTTTTGGTGCCATTAATCAAGACCACATTACCGATAAGGTCGGCTATTTTGAGCTGGCTATTGTAATACAGCGTATCGGAAAAGGCCGCGATAGAATCGCCTTGCTGGATTAGGACTTCCTTGCCAAAAGCGAAGAGGCGGGTACTGTTTTCTAAATAGGCACTATCGCAATACATAAAAATGCTGTCCTGGCTCAATTCCACTTCCCCGATGAGTTTTTGGGTAGTCACCGTATCGCCCAAGCGGAGGTATTCCAAGGTGTTGGCATGGTCCACCCGTATGCGCTGAGCGGCAGGTACGGTGTCTCTTGCAGCAGGCCGGCTAGGTTTCAACGGCTTAGCTTGTGCCGTTGCCCCAACAGGGAGCAGCATAGCCGTACCGAGCAATAATAGAAATCGAAAAATGAGATTCAATGGCAACATATTAATTCAACGCATAAAGGTAAGTAGATACCACATTGCCTTTTGGTTTTTAACTAAGAAGTTTTTTTTGTAGTTTGAATACCTATAATTTCATCTTGTGTTAACACACATTTATTATTTTGCGGCAAAAAAAAATGAGGACGGCACTTTTTTTGCTATGCAGCTTCTTTTTTTGGGCGGCTTCCGCGCAAATCGACTTTCTTCAATCCGGCCCTATGCTGGGGTACAATGAAATGCGGGAGGTCATGCTCTGGGCACAAACTAAAACGGAAGCGACGGTACAGTTTACCTATTGGCCCACGGATACCCCCTCCGACAAGCATTTTACGATAGCTTATACCACCCAGCGGAATGAAGCCTACACGGCCAAGCTCATTGCCGATGAGGTAGAGCCAGGTGTATCCTATACGTATGAATTGCTCATCAATAATCAGCCTGTCAAGTTCAAGTATCCAACTACTTTTACCACCCAACCATTATGGCAATGGAGAACCGACCCGCCTGATTTTACCGTAGCCACAGGGAGTTGTGCTTACATGAATGAGCCTGTGTACGACCGCCCCGGCACGCCTTATGGCAGTGATTACCGCATTTTTTCTACCATTCATAAGCAATCACCTGATGTCATGCTGTGGTTGGGGGATAATACCTACTTGCGGGAGGTGGATTGGTTTTCCCAAACGGGCATCTTCAAGCGCTATACTCATTCTCGTTCCATACCTGAGTTGCAGCCACTGCTGGCCAATACACACCATTACGCCATTTGGGATGACCACGATTTTGGCCCCAACGATAGCGACCGCAGCTACATTCATAAAGATAAAACCTTGTTCGCATTCGAGCGATTTTGGGGCAATCCTACTTTTGGGGTCAACCGCCAGCCGGGTATCACCACAGCCTTTCAATGGGCAGACATTGATTTTTTCCTGTTGGACAACCGCTATTTTCGCAATCCCAATGATAGAGAATCGGGAGAACAAACACTGTTAGGAAAAGACCAACTTGAGTGGTTGGTGGATGCGCTAACCTTCAGCAAGGCTCCTTTTAAGATGATAGCCATAGGAGGGCAGGTACTGAACACGGCGGTAGTGTATGAAAATTACATCCGATTAGCACCCGAGGAACGCGCTTGGCTGTTGGGGCGCATCGAGGAAGAAGGTATCACGGGCGTAGTCTTCCTCAGCGGCGATCGCCACCATACTGAATTGAGCCAATACACCAACGCACGGGGCATAGCGGTATATGACCTCACGGTATCGCCCCTCACATCTGGAGTGAGCAGTAATAAAACAGAAATTAATGAGTTGCGGGTGGCTGGTACGCATGTATTTGAACACAACTTTGGGTTGCTGCGCTTTAGCGGCAAGCGAGGTGAGCGCCAGTTGCATATCCGCATCCTAAACAAGGAAGGAGTGCAGTTGTGGGAAAAGGTTATCCAACAACCGAAGACTCCCTAAGTATAAGGAAAAAAATAAATTCAGAATTTTCTTAGTCAAAGAAATCGGATAAAACGCTTTAAATGAGCCGTTTATTCATCCGATCGTCTTTGACGAATTCTGAATCTATTTTTTTCTTATCCTAAGTAATGGTACGTACTACTCCTGTACCATTACTTTTGTTGTCACAATACCATCCTTTGTGATAAGCTGGACAAAATAAGTGCCCGATGGCAAACCAGCAGTGGGAATGGATGCCTGTACGGTACCTTGATCCAACTGCATAGTGGTACAAACAATACCTAATTGGTTGATGATTTGCAGGACAGCCGAATTATCCAATATAGGAGAACCTAACTGTAAGGAAGCCACACCGTCATGTACTGGATTTGGGACGACGCGGATAACAGGCACGTCATTACCGATACGGAGGCTTTTAATGTTGGTGTAAGTTGCTTGTCCCTCGAAATCTGTTTCTTTTATGCGGAAATAATAATTGCCAGCCACTAATCTATCTGTGGTGAATTGATAGGATTGTTCAGCAGTTGGTGCTACGCGGCCAATACTGCGGAACTCATGGCTGGGTGCATCCATCATTTCCACGGAGAAATCTTTTACATTGCGTTCATTAGCAGTTGACCATTGAATAAGCGCCCGATTGCCTATTGTTTCCTTTACTTCGAAGTTGACAAATTCAACAGGCAAAGCCGCACTTATTTGGAGGGTATAGTCTTCTACTTGCCCATACGACGAAAAGCCACAGGAAGCGGCATTGGGGCCTAAGGTGGTATCATGTAGTCGAATACGCATACGTGTTTCACCCAATGAGGCAGTGGCAGGAATCGTCACATTAGTTGAAAAAGCTACAGTCCCAATTGAAGATACCATAACTTGCTCTCCAGCATCGGTGAAGTCACCGTTTTGGTTGTAGTCTATCCATGCCAAGACTTGGTCGGTTGAAAAAGCGTTGCTGATCGTTACACTCAGGGAATAGGTAGCACTCTGTTCAATATTTCCCGTCACTAAAATAAAATTTTCATACCCAGCATTCGAAGTTGAGCTTTGACTAATGTCGGAAAAAGTAACATTGCCAATTTTTTCATTAGGAGCCAAGTCGTCAGAACCAGCAGCGCAATAGCAAATACCCGGTGCGACACAACCTAAGGAAGACATTAGTGATACTCTGCCACCTGAGTTTTCTAATACGGCACGCATTCGAGTGCTTTGCCCCATGGAAAACATTTGTAAGCAATTATCATCAGAATAATCCATATAATTCATGTGCATATCACCATTCGACCCATTTCCACAGGATATGGAAGGAAAAGGTGGACAACCACTACTAGGCAAGGCCTGATTAGGGGTGTCAGCTACTAGATCTGTTCCTGAGCAAGTATCTGCTTCGTCATCATCATCACCCCATGTATGATAAAGATTGAGCCAATGTCCGACTTCGTGGGTAGCAGTTCGGCCAGCATCATAATTACCACCGTCAGGGTTGCGTACAGCCAATGAACCTACGCTGGAGTAGGTTACGACCACACCATCTGTAGCGGAAGGCCGCAAGGAAATTGGGCATACCCAAGCAATCCATCATCAGGGGCACCAAAAATTACTGTCCATATATTGAGGTATTCATCTCGATTCCATATAGTGCTCGGCTTTAAGGTAGAATTAATTGCCGATCGTGTCCAAGAGGCTTGCCCACCGTTAATGCGATTGATGCCATTCGTAGTTTGGCAGTCAGGCGTTCGCTGCGCAAGGCAAAATTGATTTCAGTATCAGCTGCTAATGGTAGAAAAGCAGCAGGAATCAAGTTGGCATCGGAATTCATTAACCGAAAGTCATCGTTCAATTGATCGATTTGGGCGTAAATCAGCGCATCCGAAATATTTTCATTACTGCCCACCGCGTCTCCATTATGAACTATATGGAATACAACAGGAATAGTGATAATGGTTTTGGGGCGTGCCTGAAGTTGTTCATATTGCTGAATGTGTGCTTCTAATTGTGCACGTTTTACCTGCATTTTGGGGTCTGCTTGCAGTTGTTCTTGCAAGTTATCCATACTGGCACACTGACGATGCTGTGCTTGAAGCACGAGTGTTGTAGCCATCGCTAACAACAGCGTGTAAATAAATTTCATGTGTACGAATGAAGTTGGTAAAAAAGATACAAAGGGAATCTCATCGCAGGATGATTCTTTATTCATTCCCCCCTTTTAGCAAAAGTACGATAAATACTTTGATAAGTACCTTTGATGCTAAAGTATCACCATTAAATCTTATACCAACTTCCCCATCCACATCCTATCTTTTCCTTGCATATCTTGCTGGAGTGTACCTGATTGAAAGCCAAATGCGGGGGCTAATGTTGCTATCTGTGAGGCGTTGAATTCATTGCATTCAAAAAAGACCCTACCACCTGCATTGAGATGCCCTTTCGCCCATTGTAGAATGCGGCGGTAAAACAACAAGGGGTCTGCATCGGGAACGAACAAGGCCAAGTGAGGCTCGTGTTCCAATACCTGTGAGGGCATCAGAGCTATCTCGCTTTCAGGTATATAAGGTGGGTTGCTGACGATGATGTCGAATGAGGGCAGGTCGTTGGTAGTCGCTTCGGCTAAAATGTCTGCCAAATGGAAATGGATGGGAGTACGCAATCGTTCCGCATTGTGGGTTGCGACCGCAAGGGCATCACTGCACACATCCAACGCGTGCACCTCTGCATCTGGCCAGTGGTATTTCAACATGACCGGGATGCAGCCGCTGCCTGTACCAATATCCAATATTCGGGCTGATGGAATTTTCGATTGGTAGGATAGCACCCAACGCACCAACTCTTCCGTTTCTGGGCGGGGTATCAAAACATCAGGTGAAACGACGAATGTTTTTCCGTAGAAATCAGCCACACGCGTAATGTATTGCACGGGTTCTCCTGCTGTTAGCCTTTTTGTAATCGCTGCTAGTTGCTCTACCTCCGATGGTAGAAAATCGCGGTCGCGCTTGCCGCTATGCCATCCCCAAACATCTTCCATCACGATTCTAGCCACGGAAGCAGCTTCTCGGCTACCCATCAGGGGCGACAATTGCTCCTTCAGTTGTTGATGTGCCTCAGATATTAGCATCTACCCCAATCGTCCTTTAAAATCTTCATAACCAAACTGCCGAATTACTTCCAATTGCCCGTTGCCTTTTAGTACACAAATGTTTGGGTGCTTTACACCATTAAACATCGTTGTCTTTACCATGGTGTAATGGATCATGTCTTCCAAAATCAACCTTTCTCCAATGCGCAACTCGTGGTCAAAACTGTATTCGGTCATATAATCGCCCGCCAAGCAACTCACTCCGCCCAGTCGATAGGTAGGATTTCCTGCTTGTGGTTCGCTCCCCCCTCTGACGGCGGGGCGGTAAGGCATCTCCAACGTATCGGGCATATGAGCGGTGAAGGAGACATCTAATAATGCTGTTTTCACCCCATGATTTTCCACAATATCTAATACGCGTGTCAGTAAGAATCCCGTTTGCCACGCAATGGCACTGCCGGGTTCCATGATGACTTGCAAATGGGGGTGGCGTTCCCTAAAACCCTGCAATACACGTATCAGGTGAGGACGATCATAATCGGCGCGTGTCATCAGATGACCACCGCCGAAGTTCACCCACTTCAGTTGTGCAAAAAATGGGCTGAATTTTTCTTCAAAGACAGCCAACGTGCGCTCGAAAGTGTAACTGGAAGATTCGCACAGCGTATGAAAATGCAATCCCTCAATCCCCTCGGGCAGACCTCCTGCCAAGTTCGGTAGCGTTTCTCCTAATCTACCCACCGGAGATGCTGGATTGTAGAGATCGGTCTCCACTTCCGAATATTCGGGATTCACGCGCAGTCCAGGAGATACCTTCTCTTGGCTATTGTGTACCTGCTCAATGAAACGGTGGTACTGGTTCAGGGAATTGAAAGTAATGTGGCTGCTGTATCGCAATAGATCATCAAATTCCTCCGGTAAGTACGCTGGAGAATAGGTGTGTGCCTTGCATCCCATTTCTTCATAAATGAGCCTTGCTTCCGCCAAGGAAGAAGCAGTAGCACCACTGAGGTATTTATACACCAACGGAAAAACGGGCCACATGGCAAAAGCTTTCAGCGCTAGAATAATGTGTATGTCAGCCGCTCGCTGCACTTCCGCGATATGTTCCAGATTTTGGATCAACTTTTCTTCCTCCAACACAAAGGAAGGCGAGGGGATGTTTTTTATGTCCATAAGTATGTCTGTTTGTAGCGGGTACGTACCTACATGGCACACCCCGCCTGGGCGGGTCCCACCCTTACTTTCCGGTTCGCCAACACTTTCTCCCTTATTTTCCATAAGGAAAAAAGTGCTTCTCTGTTGCATCGGGACACCACCCCACGCAACAGTACATGATAGCCGTAAATACGGCTCCGGCAAACTTTCCTCTGAATGCTTCGGCGACTAACCCGAAGTAGATTACCTATGAGACAATTTGACCTTAAGTCTTTTGGGGTCAAATTACTCAGCAAAGGTAATACCATTTGCCGTAAAAAACAAATTATTTTTTAAAAATAATTAAAAAACAATCTTGTGCACCCACTTGCCGCTACAATTCCAAGTCCACATCCACGGCCTCGTGCCAAGGTAGCCCATGTGCACCCAGCGCATGCAAGAACGGATCAGGATTGAACTCTTCCACATTTTTTACACCCGTGCCTGTCCATTGCCCTGTTAGCATCATCATGGCACCTGTCATGGCGGGCACGCCTGTGGTGTAGCTTACACCTTGGGCACCTGTTTCGTTGTAAGCAGCCTGGTGGCTACAGTTGTTCCATATATAATAGGTGCGCTCTTTACCGTCTTTGATCCCGCGTATGCGGCAGCCGATACTCGTTTGCCCCGTGTAATTTTCCCCCAAATCACCCGGGTCTGGCAATACGGATTTCAGAAATTCCAGCGGAATGATTTCCATTCCCTTGTGCATCACAGGCTCAATGCCAGCCATGCCTATGTTTTGTATCACGCGCAAATGCGTCAGATACTCGTCTCCGAAGGTCATCCAGAAGCGTGCACGCTTCAGGGTAGGGTAGTTCTTCACCAACGATTCCAGCTCCTCGTGGTATATAAGGTAGGACTTTTTAGGGCCTATGTCCGGGTAGTTGATCTCCTTCATTATCTCGTGCGGCTCCGTTTCCACCCATTGACCGTTTTCCCAGTATCGCCCTTTTTGGGTGATTTCCCTAATGTTGATTTCTGGATTGAAGTTGGTCGCAAACGCCTTGCCGTGGTCGCCAGCATTGGCATCTACAATATCCAAGTAGTGAATTTCATCAAAGAAATGCTTGGCTGCACGTGCCGTAAAAACCCCCGTTACACCCGGATCGAAGCCACAGCCCAGCACTGCCAACAAACCCTTCTCGCGAAAGCGGTCTTGGTAGGCCCACTGCCAGCTATACTCAAATTTTGCTTCTTCCTTAGGCTCGTAGTTAGCCGTATCCAAGTAGTGTACCCCCGTTTCCAAGCAAGCGTCCATGATCGTCAGATCCTGATAGGGGAGTGCTACATTGATTACCATCGCAGGTTGGTAACTTTTGATAAGTGCCACCAATTCAGGCACTACATCGGCATCCACTCGCGCCGTTTGGATAGGGGCATACCCCAATTGTTGGCGAATATCCTGCGCAATCA
The DNA here is from genome assembly GCA_041392765.1 of Saprospiraceae bacterium. GTDB lineage: Bacteria > Bacteroidota > Bacteroidia > Chitinophagales > Saprospiraceae > Lewinella. The sequence goes on along the minus strand of JAWKLL010000002.1, from coordinate 40,478 downwards.
CATCGCATTTGGATACGGTGCGACTAGCCAATAGGATACCTGAAAAAACATCGGGATGCTGGGCACACTTGAAAGCCGTTACACGACCTACGCCTCCCGCTCCAATGATGAGTACTTTTGACATAAAACGTTCAATCTGGTTGAGAGAAATGATAATACCGCAAAGGTAAGCAACGTGTTTGATATTCACAGCGGTGTTTCTTTAGGGCAGCCCGCCCCCGCAAAATATCTTTCTACTGCGCCTACATCTCGGGCGGGGCCGTCAGGCTGTCCACGGCTGACGGCCCTGACGGGCTATATCGGCTAAGGCCGATATACCGTTCCCATCCTTGCTGCGAATCTTTTAGAAAAAGTTGAGCAGTTTATATCCGTCAATCTACTTATTGCACTCGCCTCGTCTTCTTTTCTATAAAATAGAGTTGGTGATATGGGGGGCTATTTTCTGCCCCCATATCGTCTCCATATCACCAACTTTAATAAATTAAAAATCCATTTTCAACCGCAGGTTAATTCGCCTAGAAGTCAAGTAGTTGGGGATGGCGTACTGTTGGTTGAATATGGTTTTTATCCAGGTGTTGCCCGCTTGGTTTTGCACCTGCATAAGGTTAAATACTTCAAGACTCAACCATGTTGACTCTGTGAATTTTAGTAGATGGTTGGGGCGCTTGGCCAACCGTTTCTGATCGAATAACAGCATGCTAAACCCTATATCCACACGATGATAAGGATTGAACCGATAGGTATTACGAAACTCTCTATTGTTGCCCAATAAACCATAGGGCAGGCCCGTACCTATGGTTAAGTTCAAGTGCATTTTGAAGTTTTCGTCTGTTTTTAAGTAATCTTGGAAGAACATACTCAATTGCATGAGCTGGTCGGTATTGCGCGGAACATCCTTCACTGGGATAGCCTCATCCACGTTCAGTTCACGCCGCAGGTGTTGCACACCTAGAAGCCGCTCTCTAGTTCGTAATAGGGATAAATTAATCCAGCTTTCTGCTCCAGGAACAAATTCACCATTCAAGCGAAAGTCGATACCCGCCGCATAGCCGCTTGCATCATTCAGCCCGCTGTATCGGATTCGTACGTTTTCAATTTCATAGCTTACCAAGTCCCATAATTCCTTGTAGTAGGTTTCTGTAATAAAGCGGAATTTCTTAGGATTGCGTTTGCCGAGGTAAAAATCTAGCGTAAAGCCACCCACTATGTGAAAAGATTTTTGAGCCAACAAATCTGTATTCACAGTGCCGTCGAACGCACGCATTTCGCGATAAAAGGGTGCCTGAAAGTATAAACCGGAGGCTAATCGGTAGCTAATATCTCGTTTGCCCGTAAGAGGCTTGTATAACAGTTGTACCCGTGGCGACAATAGCCATTCTTCGTTGGTCGTCCAGTAGCTAGCTCGGACACCCGCCGAGAGGCGAAGCTCTCCTTTATCATCCTTTCGCCAAGTGTAAGTATCTTGAAAATAGCTGGAAAACCGCATAGACTGTAGGTCGTTTTGTGTTTTCAGCGTGGTAAACAACAACACCTGAGAAGTGTCATAAGGCAGGCTGTAGCCAGCAGAATCCAAGCGTTCCCATTCATTTATACGGTCATTAATGCGCTCGTGCTGCGCCTTAAAACTCCATTGCAAAAAGTGGGAGGCATCAACTTCTTCATTGCCTTTCTGTACTTCAATCCCTCCTTTGTGTTCGGCATTATAGATTTGTATGTCGAGGAAGTTGCGAATGTATTGCTGCTGAGTACCAGCACCTAACTCGGCTAATACCTCCCCGAAATTATCACTGCCTAAGTTGCTGTCTATCTGTCGAAGGCTATACCGCCCGATGATGTCAATGCGTTCATTTTCATCGCTTCGGAAGGCGGAGAATAAGAATTTGAGGAAAAATGGATTGACGCTGCGGTCTGGTAAATAGGTGAAACTTAGTCCTCCCATTTGAGTTGTAAAGTCGTTGACTTCCTGCCCATCGAATACGCTAAACAATTGCAAAGCTAGATTGATAAGCCCAAACCCTGTACTTCTTTCCACGGGTTTGAATCGGTAAATACTCTGGTTAAAGTTGCCGAGAAAACCCACTTGCCAATCACTTGTGATGTCATACGTGAGGTAGGTTTGTACATCCGTAAAACTAGGGGTGTACTCTCCTGAAACATCCAAAGAGCCGAGCAGATAGCGAGTGTCCTTGTAGCGCGCACCTACTAAGTAGCGAAAGCGGCGGTAAGAATCTTTGTTGGGGCGAAAACTACCCTCAAGATGAGCCGATCCTCCTAAAAAACTGGCACTTACCGAGGCGCGCAAACTATCTGGACGTTTGTATTTGATATCTAAGACACTCGATAACTTATCGCCAAAACGAGCTTCAAAACCTCCAGAAGAAAATGATAAATCGCGGATGAGGTCGATATTGGCAAAGGTAAGCCCTTCCTGCTGCCCAGCTCGCACTAATTGAGGTCTGTAAATTTCGAAATCATTTACATACACTAAGTTTTCATCATAGTTGCCACCTCTTACGTTGTATTGGCTGCTGAGTTCTCCACCTGTTCCGCTACTTACGCCAAGTGCTATATGGGGTAATACGCTTTCTAAGTTGCCAGTTGTAGTTGGTAGGAGTTTTAGCTGGGATACATCTTCCCGTACCATACCGCCTTCTTCTATTTTACTTTCGCGAACGATGATTTCAATGTCACTTTCCATCGGTGCCATACTCACATCTATCTGTTGGTTAGATCGGGCAGGTAGCGGGCCAAGGGTCGCAGCGGCTTCTTGGTAACCAATTCTGGAGAAGATGAGCGTAAACACTTCGCCTGCTGGCACAACAATGCTATATCGGCCATTGGGTGCTGTTTCAGTAGCATATTGGCTACCTTTGATATATACAGTTACTAAATCGATAGCTTGTTCAGAAACAGCATCCTTGATGATACCTGTAACGGTAGCGCGTTCGTTTTGCGCCTGTACACCTGCTATGGATAGTAGCAGACACAATAGTAAGGAAAGCCTCATGTGCAATTATTTTCGGCAAATGGGGTGAAGGAAGTAATTTGATTTCTAACGGGATTACTTTGTATTCATTTCGTTGAAAATCAATTTAATAAATCAAAAGTATATCCCCAACTGCTTTCCTGCGCCCCTTGTTATCAACATTCGGTACACAAATATAGGTAAATCCCCAATGTTAAGGGACGGGAAAAAAATAAGTGATCCCATTTTTGGCTTGGCTTTATGCACTAAGTAATTTGACGGAAATTAATTGAACAACTTTTTCTAAAAGATTCGCAAATATTTTCACACAATTTTTCCCGATAGCTATCGTGATCAATTGTTTAGAAAATTTTTCCGAATCAAAAGTTGTTCGATTAATTTTTTTCCCGTCTTTAAGCGTAGGAATACTTGCACAAAGCGTGTGCATAAAGACAAGCCTTCAGAAAAAATGGGATCAGTTATTTCCGTCAAATGACTAAGAGATGGGGCGGTTGTAAAAGGGACAAACAGGCACCTCAAATAACTCATAAGTTGGCACGAAATAGCAAGTCTGACGCCATGAGTATTTTATTCCGCAACCGGTAAGGGTAGTCTTTTTGCACCGAAAGGAAATGCCGTACGGTATTTGCAGCCTCCTTGGACTGGTGCCCACTCAAAGCTGCGGTGATAAACTGGCGTGGGAAGAAAATATCACCAGTAGCTTGTATTTCCTGCATCATAGCTAGGCAATCAGGTAGGTATTTAATGCTATAGTCCGCTTTTAGAGGATGGTTGAGATACGATAATCCATCGACGACCCAAGGTTCTGTCACGCGGTTTTCGGGTAGCCGAATGGTATTGAAAAAGGTGTCCATTTTCAGCGGATTACCCGAAAGGGCAGGAGCAATAAAAGCAAAGCGATCCTTGCGATCCGGGTTGCGAATATGCGACCATTGAAGATAAATAAGGCTATCGGCCTGATGAGGTATCCGTAGTGCGATCTCCGCCAACAAATCCGTAGATTCTGTTTCCGTTAAGGGTAAGCAGGCAATCTCATCACACTCCCAAATAGTAACTAGTTGGGCAATAGCCGAGTCTGACAAAGCTGTTTGGTAAAAAGCTCGAAAATAAGTCAATTGCTCCGAAGGTAAGAGCGCCGTAGTAAATGCCTGATAGAGGATTTGTTCTACCTGTTCCGTGTAGTGGACACGCTCTTCTTTCGTGAGGAATTTCCAGTAAATTGTTTGGAATACCTGTAAAATATAATCCCGATTCAAGGGGTCGTTTTCCAGGGGAATGGCCATCAGTAAAGCCCCTAGCATATCGTGTTTGTCGATAGTGTGATGCAAGAAATCTTCATAAAGTGCCATCCAAGCAGCGCCTCTTAAAAAAGGATCCTCGATACCAGGGGTCGCATGTAGGAAATGATCTTGACTGGCTTGATCCAAGGGGAAATACCCATAACTACGAGCAGAGGCATTGGCCAGTACAGCGAGTGGCAAACTATCTAATACGATTTTGCCTGCCATGCGTTCATCTTCTAGGGATACCGTTACTTTTATAAGGGTATCTGGATAGAAAAGTGCCAAAGTGGCCTCCTGCGCCCAGTATTTATCTCTATCATTTCGCTGGATAAATCGCCATTCGTATTGAGTACTATCCTCATCAACTCGCAAGGACGGGGCATAAACGGGCATACCATAAGTCTTTACCCAACTGTTGCTCCAGCTTGCTAAATCTTCTGCTGTTAGCTCATCCAGCAGACCGATGAGGTCATCCCAGCTGGCATTGCTGTAGGCGAAGCGTTGGAGGTAGGCACGCAAGCCGTCCCGAAATGGTACGTCGCCCATTTTGTGTTCCAACATATTCATTACCACGGGCGCTTTTTGGTAAATGATGCGACCGTAAAGCGTGCCTGCCTCTTGAAGGTTGACCAAGGGTTGTTGTATGGGGTGGCTACCTTGCGAGCGATCTTCATTGTAAGCAGAGGGCTGGTGACTCATCAAGAAATTGAGGTCGTGATTGACAGAAGGAAACCTAGGATTCACGATTTTTGCTGCCATAAAATTGGCAAAAACTTCTTTCAACCATACATCACTAAACCAGTGCATCGTCACTAAATCGCCAAACCAAAGATGTGCCGTCTCATGGGCGATGAGCGAGGCTCGCCTGATTTTTTGGTTAGTAGTAGCATTGTTATCCAGCATCAGGCTGGCTTCCTTATAAAAAATAGCTCCTACGTGTTCCATCCCGCCATACTGAAAATCGGGAATGAGGGCAAAATCCAATTTTTCAAAGGGCATTTGTATGCCGGTGTACCCCTCCATCCATTCGATGGAGGCTTGATGGAGGGCAAAAATTTCATCCGTATTGCTGCGTACTTTAGCCCCGTCACTTTCCCTGTATAGCATACTCACTTCCTGCCCATCGATGATGCGAGTTATGCGTTGGTATTCTCCGGCAGTGAAGGCAAAAAGATAAGTGCTGATAGGGGCGGTTTCCTTATAGTAGCATTTTTTTCGCTTCGTGTCGGGCAGCGGTATGGCTTTTTCAAGCGAACCGTTGGCTAATGCATCCCAATGAGCAGGCATTTCTAGTTGCAAGCTGAACCGTGCTTTTAAATTGGGTTGGTCAAAACAGGGAAAAACCGTTGAGGCTCTGTCTGGTACTAAAAGGGAATAGATGAACTGAGGTTTTCTGTTTAATCCCGTTTCACCAGCGGTGAAAGTGATACGTACTTGGTTTACACCTTCATTGAGACAGTTTTTCTTCAGTATAATATGTTCTTTTGCACCAATAATTTCCACGGTGTTGCCATTCACTTGTAGGGTAGAAACCAACGAATCAGCGCCTTTGAAATCCAGCGGTATGTCATCCCAGTTGGGGGCTAAAACAAACACTAAATCAAGGGATGCCTGAATAGGCGTGGAAGGATTTTCGGGCAGGTCGAATGTTAGGGCATAAGCTACGCCACTCACTTTAGTAGCGCGATAAGAGGCTAGTTCCCATGAAATACCGGGTTCAATAGGCACTTGCCAAACCTTGTCTTCACAGGAAGCTACCCATAAGACCATTAAAATAATGATGTAAATAAAAATCCGTTGCATAGCCATGCTAAAAAGGGGATTTATTTCTCGCCCAAAACTACAAAAGCCACACTGAAAAACCAGCGTGGCTTTTGTAAAAACCTAATGACCGTTATTTAAAATGATCTTAGTTCTTCATGAAGTAAGACTCAATGTCTCACCTGCCGAAGCGGCTTCGTAGCGAGTTTTAAACTCGTTAGACATTTCGTAATCGCTCTTGCGGGCGTAAATTTCCTTCAAGGCGATCAACGTGTTGATATCCGTTGGTTTTTTCTTCTCCACTTCGATGAAGTAGGGTAGTGCAGCTTCGAACTCAGCGTTCACTTTAGCTTGCAATGCTTCGTACTTGCGCTGTCCTTCCTTGGAAAAGTCGTCTGCTAACTTGGAAAGTTCCTGTGTCATGTTGGCAGCACGGTTGAAGTAAAGCGCACCGATGCTGTAAGTGGCATCTGTATAGTTGGGATCTTTGGCCAATGCCTGACCGTAGAAATCCAAAGCTTTATTGAAGTACTCGTTTCCTTTCTCTTCGTTACCTTCTTTGGATTCTTTTTGGAAAAGGTTGTCATAAACATTACCCATCGTCGTGTAAAGGGAAATGTTGTCTGGTTCCTTTTGAATCGCATTCTCCAGTTTAGAAATCAATTCTTCCAGCTTGTTGATGCGCAAGAAGTGGTTGATTTCGGCAAAAAGAAGCGACACATCATCCGGGAATTGCTGGCGGCCTTCTGCCAAGTGCTTGTATGCTTTTTCCAACAAGGCATTCTGCTCGTCCACGCTCAGTGCGGAGTTATCCGCCAAGGCAGCGGCAGCATCTATCTTATAGAGTGCTTCGTAAATGGCAGGCTTATCGGAACCAGCATCTTTTAATTTACCGAAAATAGGCGTAGCGGCTTCTATATTGTTGGCATTCAGTGCAGCCAGGCCTGTAATATACAATTGGTCATTTACAGACTCGGGAGATTCCAACATACTGCTTTCAGCTCCAGCCGTTAACAGATCGTGCGCAAGTAACACATCGTTGAAATTTTCGTAAGCATTGGCAAAATCACCAGATTCAAAGCTGTAAATACCCATATTGTTAAGGTTGTTCTGTACAGAACGAATACCTTTCAGGGCGCCTTTGGTTTGGTATTTTTTTCTGCCAAAGTCATTGCTTGTTGGTAAGCGGTGAAAGCTTTAACGGCGGGTTGATCCACCTTAGGTAAATCGCTTTCAGAACCGATGTTGTACTGGCGAATACTCACAATTTGGCTGGCGATAGCATTGTAGATATCACCGCTTGTTTGCCAGGTTTCCACCAGTCCTTTGGTGGCATCGCCCTCTTCAGCGATAGCAATCATTTGCACGGCTTCGTGCAGTTTGTCCAAGTTTGCACTTTGATCCAAAGAGAAAGTTTTCAGGGCGGTACCTGCTTTCTTAAGTGCTTTTGCCGGGTCTTCCTGTGCTTGTACGCTCGCAGCAAGGATCAATAACGCCATACAACTTAACATCAGCTTTTTCATAGTCAAATTTAATGTTGTTTGGTGATAAAACCACCTGTAAGACGTAATGATGTATAGCGGGGTGTCTTAATGAAATATTAAAATCTTTAAAACACCCTGTTTTTAATGGGGAAATAGCCCCTTTTTTATTCTTCTTCGGTGCTGTCTTCTTCTCGCACCACTACTGTAACGTCGGCGATCTCGTCATTAGCATCTAAACGAATGACTTTTACGCCTTGTGTAGCACGCCCCATCACGCGGATGTCATCTGCTCGCATGCGAATGACTACCCCCGCCTTGCTGGTAATCATTAGGTCGTTGTCGTCTTTTACGGCTTTGATGGCAATGACAGCCCCAGTTTTATCTGTTACCATCATTGTGCGAACCCCCTTACCACCTCGGTTGGTGAGTCGATAGTCGCGGAAGTCGGAGCGTTTGCCTAATCCTTTTTCAGAGATGACCATCACGGTAATATCCTGATCTTGGGGGTCGATGCAAACCATTCCCACTACTTGGTCGGATTCGTCTGCTAATGTAATACCTCTGACACCGGCGGCGGTGCGCCCCATAGGGCGAACTTTAGATTCCTCAAAACGGACGGCATTACCAGAGCGGGAAGCCAAGAATATTTCGCTATCGCCTGTCGTCAAGCGGGCTTCCAATAACTGGTCGCCTTCGTTGATGGAGATGGCATTGATGCCTCCCAACCTCGGGCGAGAGTAAGCCTCAACGGAGGTTTTCTTTACCATACCTTGTTTGGTAGCAAACATGATATAGTGGCTTTCTTGGAAGGCTTTGTCATTCAAATCGCTGATGATAATGAATGCCCGCACCTTGTCGTCCTTGGGAATGGCTAAAATGTTTTGGATCACCCGACCCGCAGAATTCTTGGACGCTTCGGGTATCTCATAAACACGCATCCAAAAACAACGTCCTTGCTCGGTAAATAGCAAAAGATAGTTGTGGTTGGTGGCTCCGAAGATGTGTTCTACAAAGTCTTCGTCGCGGGTACGGCTACCTTGGCTGCCACGACCACCACGGCTTTGTAACTTGTATTCCGACATGGGGGTACGCTTGATATACCCTAAGTGGCTGATGGTCACTACCACCCCTTCGTCCTTGATCATATCCTCAATGGAGATGTCTCCGGCTTCGAGGCTGATCTCAGAGCGGCGTGCGTCACCGTATTTTTCTTTTACTTCGCGCAACTCGTCTTTGATGATGTCGCGCTGCATTTCTTCGCTAGCCAAAATAGCGCGAAGGTGGTCAATCAATGCCTTAATTTCGGCATATTCTTCCTTGATCTTGTCGCGTTCTAGGCCTGTCAGCTTTTGAAGGCGCATATCCAAGATGGCTTTTGCCTGCGCATCGGACAATACATTGCCTTCTAATACGACTAAGTCCGCTGTTTGCGCCTCTGCAACTAGATCGCCAAATTTCTTCCAAAATGCTTCTTTGTCTTCTATGAAGTCGCCGCGCATCAAGCCATCTTTGGCTTCTTCTGGTGTACGGGAACGTCGAATGAGGGCAATGACCTCATCTAAGTAGTCCAAAGCAATGAGAAATCCAACTAAGATATGGGCGCGACTGAGTGCCTTGTTTAACTCGAAAAGGGTACGGCGTACCACTACTTCCAAGCGAAATTTGATGAACTCAACGATTAAGTCCTTGAGGTTGAGCGTCATGGGGCGACCGTCCACCAAGGCCACATTGTTGACACCAAAACTGGTTTGAAGCGGTGTGTACTTGTACAGTTTACTCAGTACCACGCTGGCCATGGCATCGCGTTTCACTTCTACAACGATGCGCAAACCGTCTTTGCTGGATTCATCCCTTACATCGCTGATGCCCTCGATTCTTTCGCCCACCATTTCGGCTATTTTAGCAACGAGGTTGGCCTTGTTAACTTGGTAGGGAATTTCCGTGATGATGATTGTCTCTTTGTCGCGGTTGTCGGTTTGGATTTCGGCTTTACCGCGTACTACTACTCTGCCTCGTCCCGTATGGAAAGCCTCTTTGATGCCTTCGTAGTCGAAGAGGATGCCGCCTGTTGGGAAATCGGGTGCCTTGACATACTGCATGAGTTCATCAATGGTGATGTCTGGCTTTTCGATAGTGGCAATGACGCCATCAACCACTTCTACCAAATTGTGGGGCACCATATTCGTAGCCATACCCACCGCAATACCCGATGCTCCATTGATAAGCAAATTCGGGATACGAGCAGGTAAGACAGAGGGTTCCTCTAAGGTATCGTCAAAGTTGAGATTAAAATCGACGGTATCCTTATTGATATCGGAAAGCAACTCGTCGGCAATCCTGCGCAATTTCGCTTCGGTATAACGCATGGCAGCAGGGCTGTCGCCATCCATACTACCAAAGTTACCTTGGCCATCCACTAAGGGGTAACGCAATGACCAATCTTGCGCCATACGCACCATCGTGTCATACACAGAGGAGTCGCCGTGAGGGTGGTATTTACCCAGTACTTCCCCTACGATACGAGCAGATTTTTTGTGGGACTTATTATAGGAAAGCCCCAATTCGTGCATACCGTATAAAACCCTGCGGTGAACAGGTTTGAGTCCGTCTCTTACATCCGGCAATGCGCGGGAAACAATTACCGACATAGAATAGTCTATGTAGGCTGTTTTCATTTGTTCCTCGATATTAACCGGGATAATTCGCTGATTAGATGACATCTAGCGTATTGAATATTTTGGTTGAAACAATAAGCAAAGCCCTGCTTGCCTCCTTTGTATTCCCAAAGGTCGCTAAAGGCGGACAAAGATAAGAAAAAGTGTTGGGTGAACGAATTATTAAGTGCATTGTTTTCCCCATAAAATTGGCCGATTTGTTGGTTGTAGGTATATTTGCACCCTTAATTCAGTAATATGACACAACCTGTAACGCCTTACGGCAGCAGCGATTCTAAAAAAAATCAAGTTTCAACGATGTTCAACCGCATTGCCAGCAGTTACGATTTGCTGAATCGGTTGACTTCTTTTGGGATAGACGTGATTTGGCGGAAGAAAGCGATTGCACATTTGAATCCTCAAGAACATCGTAAAATATTGGATGTAGCTACCGGCACTGCTGATGTAGCATTGGAGATTCGTAGGCAACTACCTGAGGTGGAACATATTACAGGCTTGGACATCAGTGCGGAAATGCTGGTAGTAGGTCGCGAAAAAATTGCCCGAAAGGCATGGGATAAGCAAATTAGTTTGATAGAAGGCGATTCTGAAGACCTGCCTTTTGAAGATAATACTTTCGATGCAGTGACCGTTGCTTTTGGGGTTCGCAATTTCGAGCACTTAGAAAAAGGTCTAGCCGAGATATACCGCGTACTTCGCCCTGGCGGCAAATTAGTGGTATTGGAATTCAGCCATCCTACTGTTTTTCCTATCAAACAGTTATTTAATTTTTACTTCCGATATATTCTTCCCTTCGTTGGGCGCGTTATCTCCAAGGACGAAAAAGCTTATACTTATCTTTACGATTCGGTACAAGCTTTTTTGGACCAAAAGGCTTTTTTACAACAAATGTCATCAATCGGTTATAAATCAAATCAATGCAAGTCATTAACCTTCGGGATTTCTTCTCTTTATATAGGTATCAAGTAACTTGTCTGTTGCTAGTATTGGGGCTATGGCAACCGTTTGCGCAAGCACAGTCAGGCAAGGGAAATTACAACTTTTTTGATTTCCAATCCAAGCCTTACTATTTTGGCATCACACTGGCTATCAACAATAGTAGCTTCAGTCCCTACCGCTCCGAGGAGTTTATTTACTCGGATAGCATTCAGTCTGTCAGTTCACTCAAAGGCGCGGGGTTTAATTTGGGTATTGTTACCAATCTGAAAATTGGCGATTATTTCGATTTTCGTTTTCTTCCTACCCTTTCTTTTGCCGAGCGCAAATTGGATTACACCCGCAGCAACCCCTTTTCAGAAGTGAAGCCACGACCCGTAGAATCTGTTTTTGTGGAAATGCCTTTTCACTTCCGTTATAAATCTGCCCCTTACCGCGATAAAAGGCTGTTTATATTAGCAGGAGTGAAATACAGCTTCGACGTGGCCAGCGACTCAAGAGCGAAACAGGCGGAGAGTTTTGTGAAAATATCCCCCCACGACTTTTCTTTGGAATATGGTGCGGGGGTGCAGTTTTTCCTTCCTTATTTCATCTTCTCGCCAGAGTTGAAATTCAGCCACGGCATTGGCAATACGTTGATTTTCAATCCTGATTTAGAAGAATCTACCGTTTTAGAAAAAGTCCTCAGCCGTACTTTTACCATCAGTTTTCATTTTGAAGGGTAATTGTCGAAGCACAAACTGTCATTACATGCGACACGCGAAGTTAAAGATTGTACTAGCTCTCCTGTTGACTTTACATATAGGATGGGCACAATCGGATAGTGCCTTTCGTCTTGCTTTTTATAATGTCGAAAATCTTTTCGATACAGCAGACGACCCTGTGACGATGGATGAAGAGTTTACCCCGGAAGGTGACAAGGCTTGGACTCAAGATCGTTTTCAGGCGAAATTGGATAAGATCGCACAGGTGATGACAGGGATGGAATATCCAGCTATTATGGGTTTTTGCGAAGTAGAGAACAAGGCGGTACTAACGGCGCTTTGCGAACATGCCACTTTGAAAGGCAAGGCATACACTCCCGTTCATTTTGATAGCCCAGATTTGCGGGGTATAGACGTAGCACTGCTGTATCAGAAAAATGATTTTGAATTGCTTGACGCAACGCCTATTCGCATAGATTTTCCATCTTGGTTAGAACCAGAATCCTATACCTCAAGGGATATTTTGCACGTCACGCTCCGGCATACTGTTACAAAGGAGGTAATTCATGTGTTTGTAAACCATTGGCCGTCACGCAGAGGGGGGGGAGCAGAGAGTGAACACCGAAGGCTTTGGGTATCGGCACATCTGCGTCGGGCAGTGGATGCGGTATTGATAGACAACCCGCTTGCTACCCTTTTTATCATGGGTGATTTCAATGATGAACCTCGAAATCGCAGCCTTTCTTACGCGCTAGGCACACTAAAGGTGGACGACAAGCGGCAAGTACCCGGGCTGTTGTACAATGCTTTTTTGAATGTTGATACGAAACTAACAGGTTCCTACAACTACAAAGGGCAGTGGAATATGCTAGATCAAATCATCTATGCTGGTTTGCAGGCACCCAATTTGTGGCGGATGCAAGGCTATGGTGTTTTTCGTCAAGATTGGTTGCTATACAAAGATACCGCCCCCAACCGCACGTATGGTGGCAATCAATACTATGGTGGTTATAGCGATCATTTGCCTGTTTATTTGGATGTGGTGCGGAAGGAATGATGTCCCCCACTCAGATTTCAAAATCAACCCCACGGCGTAGCAAATCGGGTTCACGGCTTTGGAAAAGTTGTTGATAGGCTTCTTTATCGAAAGTATATAGCATGGCCGGACGGTGGGCTACATACGTTTGTTTGCCTACCTCACGGAGTACACCCATCTTGAGGATGCGCGATCGAAAATTTCGCTTATTAAGGGCTGGAACGCCAAGGATGGTTTCATAGAGTCGTTGCAACTGCGAAAGCGTGAAATGCTCGGGCAGCAGCTCAAAGCCTACGGGCTGATAACGCACTTTGGCGCGCAATCGCTCTAGTGCCGTCGAAAGAATATGGCTGTGGTCGAAGGCCAATTCGGGTAGATTGTCCGTGGCAAACCAAGCGGCCTCGCTGGCATCTGTGTCTGCTTTGACGGGGTGTTCCAGTCGGTTGACCAATGCATAATAGGCTACACTCACGACCCTGCCTCGTGGGTCGCGTTCAGGTCTGCCAAACGTAAAAAGCTGCTCCATGAACACATCTTTAACGCCTGTTTCCTCTTGCAACTCCCTTCTGGCGGCATCTTCCAATGATTCATCCATCTGGACAAAGCCCCCTGGTAGTGCCCATTTGCCCATATATGGCTCTCTATTGCGCTCAATGAGCAACACCTTTAACTGCTGAGATTCATCTAGCCCAAAGATCACACAATCAACGGTGAGTGCCGGGCGGGGGTATTCGTACTGGTAGGGCATAATTCAATGAGTTGCGAGCAATTCTTTTTTCTGAGCCAACAAATTGTCTTCCAACCCGTAAATATACGGTTTCTCGCTGCGTGAAACAAAAGATTCCACTTGCTGTCGGCACAATTGGCGCAATGCTTCCCAATCTGGAAATGTATAAACGCACCGCCCCGCTAGAAAAATAGGCTGCAAAAGATCGGTAAAAGTTGCTTCTGTGATCGTCTCTTGGCCTGTTCTATGGAAAGGTGTAAACACAATACCAGTACCCGAAGGAGGCAGGTCTATATCGTAGATGACATCAGCCATCGGTTGTCCTTCCGGAGAAAAGAACCGCCTCACCTGTTGTCGTCCTGGATTGGAGGTTTTAATTTCCTGTTCGCTGCGCTTGATGCGTGGCTGCCATTGGCCGTTTTCGTCCTCAATCGCTGCCAATTTGTAAACACCTCCCAATGCGGGCTGCTCAAAAGCCGTCACTAAGCGAGTCCCCACGCCCCAAACGTCTATTTTGCCACCGCTGTCTTTCAGGTCGTGGATGATATGTTCGTCTAAATCATTGCTGGCAATGACCACTGCATCCTCAAAACCCGCCTCGTCCAATAACTGCCGCGCTTTTTTGCTCAGTGCTGCCAAATCTCCACTGTCGAGCCGTACCCCTTGTAGCCGATGTCCTTTTTCCCGTAGGGCGATTCCCACCGAAATGGCATGGCGTACCCCCTCTATCGTATCGTAGGTGTCCACCAAAAAAACACAGTTATTAGGCAAAGCATCCGCATATCGTTCAAAGGCATCCAACTCCTCCTTAAATACCATGACCCAGCTATGTGCATGGGTACCCCGCACAGGAACGCCTAAGTGCTGCCCCGCCCACACATTGCTGGTAGCATCGGCACCTCCTAGGTAGGCGGCTCTGCTGGCCATCAGTCCTCCATCCGGCCCCTGAGCGCGACGCAAGCCAAACTCCAGCACCTGATCCGTTCCGCAGGACTGCCGAACTCTTGCTGCCTTCGTGGCTATGAGCGTTGAAAAATTGACGAGGTTCAACGAAGCCGTCTCCACCAATTGAGCTTGTATCAATGGAGCTTCTACCCGTATCAGTGGCTCGTGAGGAAGCATTACCGTTCCCTCTGTTACAGCATGCACATCCCCGTGAACCGAAGTCGCTGCAAATAGTGTAGAAAAGTTTCGTCAAACAAGGCACGGCCATCATTCCCTTTCAGACTACCGAGATATTGGATTTCTCCTACCGAAAACGACCAGTTCGATAGGTAATCGGCTACTAATGCCAAGCCAGCAGCCACGGTGTATTGCCCCTTAAAAGGGTGATTGCGGAAAAATAAATGGAACACAGCTTTTTGCTCGTGCACCTGCTGTTTCCAATAACCATAGGCCATTGTTAGCTGGTATAGATCCATCCAAAAATTGCCCCATCCAGCCTTGTAAACCTTGCTCAGGTGTGAGGTAGGTATCATTAGTTAGTTTTATTTTGAAACTAAGGTAAAGCATCTTTTACACTTCTGCAAGCGCGTAGCGTAAAATTTACCAAAAAAATAGAATGGGGGGTAGGGTGGGATTTCCTCAATTAGCTATTCCGATTGCTATTGTATAGGTATCAACTTTAAAAAAGAAATTTGATATAAAATCAGGTGTGAAAATACCCCATGCGTAATGGAGCTATCTAAAAACTAGGAAACTTTATAGATTTACAGATGCTTACCTAGCCCGAAAATGGGATCACTTATTTTTTCCGTCCTCAAGTTACTTTTACCCTGTACCTTACTCGTGACGAAGTAACACCTCTTCTACCTCTTTCTTCTCGCTGCTAAAATTCACGCCAATTTTATAGATAGGCATACCGCTATCCTTAAACCTGTCGGTATAACCTTTGTTTCGATTTGAAAAAAAGCTTCATCGGCTGATTTATTGAGCTTGAACTCAAAGATAAAAACTTCGTTTTCAAACATCACTATTGAATCGGTTCTGCCTTTTTGGGTTTGTACTTCACTAAAAATATACACGCCCAACAACGAAAACATCAAAATGCGCAAAAAGCGTGGTAGTATTGCTCGTTTTCTTTTGCCAAAGCGAATAAAGGATATGCGAAAAGGAGCCTGATTTAGATTGTCTTTGAGTTTGTCTGAGTCTTTTGTTTTTGAGAAGTGTTCTTATCCACTTAAAATTGGAGTAGCCTCCAATTGTGTGGAATTTAGATATGCCTCTAACAAGTTTCTTAGATAAGAACACGTACTTCATTGTTAGGGAAAGACAACGTGTACTCATCAAATTGAGGGGTTGAAATCAGTTATGGTTAGATAACCCGTTTGAAATAAGAGGGTTCTATTTTTAGGTTTTCAATATCAAAATTACCCAAATCGTCTTTGTGTATAATAGTATTTTTAGTCGAATAAATGATTCTCCCCACGACACATTTTCATCAAAAAGTGGGGTGCCCGTTTCATACCAAAAGTTCTTGAACTCCCTTGTCCATAAAGAAATTAAGGATAGAATAGGGGTTATAGACTGTCTTTCCGTTGGGATTAAATTTATAGCCGTTGTACCAATTTTTGATTTTCTCTTTGTCGTATATTTGGAGTTCTTCCACAAAATTTTCTTCTAATTCCTCTTGCGAAATACCACAAATCTCCGAAAATTTGATATGTGTAGATATATCTGTCAGATTATTCAAATCTGAAAAAATGCTCACTTTGCTTTAAATTTGCTCACCCCCGTGATGAAAAGTAATTTGATAAACGGCTCAGCATCTTTCAAGATGGAATAAAAAGTCTTGAGAATATCGCGGTTTTCTTTGGCTATTTCAATTTTATCTTTACCTAAATAGTCTATCAGCGGCTTGTCATATTCGTCTATGAGGATAACTACGCCTTTGTCGTATAATTTGAATAACGCTTGAATTAAATGTTCAAATTTTTGCGATACGGCCTTGTCCATTTGGCAAGTTGTACTTTGATAGAATTCTATCTAAATCGTTATTGATGGCTTTAGCTAAACCTATTTCTCTGTACCCAATATTAGAAAATGATATTCTTATAATCGGATATTCCTCAAACTGCCATTTGTCATAAATATAAAGCCCTTCCAAAAAGTTCTTTTTTACCTAAAAACACACTTTCTAAGGTGCTGATGAATAGAACTTACCAAAGCGGCGGGGTTTGGACATAAAATATGATCGCCCAGCACTGCCATTTCTGTGGCATAACGAGTTTTGTCCACATACACAAAGCCTTCATTGCGAAGTTTCGGGAAGTCTTGTTTGCCTTGGATATTTTCTATTGTGCATAAATTGCTTAGCATTTTGACGGAAATAACTGATCCCATTTTTCCTGAAGGCTTGTCTTTATGCACACGCTTTGTGCAAGTATTCCTACGCTTAGTGCATAAAGCTAAGCCAAAAATGGGATCACTTATTTTTTTTCCGTCCCTTAGCATCTTGACGGAAATAAACTGTACAACTTCTTCTAGAAAATTCGCAAATATTTTCACACAATTTCCCCGAATCAAAAGTTGTACAGTTTACTTTTTCCCCGTCCTCTATTTAGGCAAATTTACTAATCTTTTTTAGAAAAAAGGAATACCAAACTACTTATCTGCTTCATCCAACATCTCCACTACAAAAATGCCCCGTAGCTCGTTGGCTTTGTAGCCAACTGCTTTATCATTGGGGTAGTATTTATGGATTTCCGACAGGGTTTCGGGGCTGATGGTTTCACCGACTGTGCCATGGCACTTCAGGCACATATCGTTGGTCATAATGGGGTAGTAGCCAATATGCCGATTGCCGCTAACAATGAGTTGCGCTTTGGCTTCTTCTCCGGCAGCGATGGCAGCCTTGGCCAATTGGATATAGGCCAGCTCTTGCTCATTGGCTGCATTGTCGGGATTGCGATTCCTATCGGATACGCGCCGGATGCGGGCATTCAGCGCGGTGGATACGCTATCGGTAAGGGGTATGGCACGCGTATTACAGAAGCCCAATGCGTGTACTGGCCCACCTTCATTCATGGCCGCTAATAGGTTTTTACCCAATGCTCCTTTGGTTTGCATCGCCAACTGGCTGCCTTTTTCCAAGGGACTGAGGGGCTGGCCATCCATATCCTTATATTTTTTGCGCTCTTGCTGGTAATGCGCTTCAAACCAATCGGGCTTTTCCAACTCGGTGTGGTAAATGTACTGGGCAATGGCGCGCACCTGCTCTTCTTGAAAGTTCATCTTGGGCATGAGTCCGAACTTGGCAACCGCCCCAGGCATGATAGAACGCTCCTTGGAGGGGTCTTTCAAGAAAGCCACCAGGGCATCGGCAAAGGCATCGGCGGTCGTTTCGCTTGTGATATAATGTCTTTTTACGGCCTCCATCGGCGGGGCAACGCGGTTGTCGATAGCCGCATTAGGGACTGTGGCAGGAAAAGCAATTGGTTTCAAGTAGTTGAAACCCCTTGCGCCATCACTACTTCATCAGGAGGCGTGGAGGTGGCCTGTGGCGTTTGTCCACAAGCGGCAAGCAGTAATAAGAAGGGCAAAGCCCACATAAAAAACGCATAGTGAAGATGGTTTGAAGTTTTTTTTCGGGGGTGCCTCGGCCAAGGCTAGGCAAATCCCTGCTGAGGCCGAGGTCGGGCTATACATGGCTCCGTACTCGATTTCCGCAAGCTCCATCGGGGCTGTCGGCCAGAAGGCCGCCACCATTTCTATCCCTCACCCGTGTAAGTGTCGGAAAAAGTTGAACACTTTATTTCCGTCAAAATACGGTGAATCTTGCAAACCGCCCGTGCCAGGGATAGCAGTGGAGGCTTTGCCGCAACGGATAGCCCGACCCTGTGGTAATGTAGCGAAGCGAAATGCCGCAGGGTGGCACCCACATTTTACCAATACCTCTAATACATTTGTAGCGATAAAAACGTTGAAGCGGCGGCAAAATAGGGAGGCAAAAACATTTTATTCACCCATTCGGGCATAAAAAGTACCATCAACCTGCTCGTCAGGCGTAAAGAAGTGCATGAAAAAGCAAGTACGAAAAAAGCCATCCCACTAATAAGCGGAATGGCTTTTTTCTGCCTCAAGGCCATACGCGATAGGGACTATCGGCGACGGCTGCTGCGTTTGGTCTTGAACACGTGGCCGCTTTCTGCTTCGTTGCCGGTAGGAGCACCCATGCGTATCATAGCACAACGGAAACCGATAGCGCGGTCGCCTTTGTTTTCATCCTTGAAACGGCGAGTACCGGGTGTGAGCCAGTAGGCGCGGTCGGCCCAAGAACCACCTTTATAAACACGTGATTCATCGCTGATAAGCGTATGACGGCCATAATCGTAGAATGCTTCTGACTGCTGGTCACCGTCCAAGAAGTTGTATGCCATACCCGTTTTGTAGTTATCGCGGTTGGCGGCTTCTTCGTCTTCTACATAGCGGTATTTGAGGCGGCCCAAGCTGTCTTTTTCAACAGGGCGACCATCTTGATCCAATTCCAAGTGCTGGAATTTGTTACCGCGGTAAGGGTTCATATCGTGGTTGTCAGCGTCCACCAAGTCGATGTTTGTCAACGGGCGGTAGAGGTCTGCTACCCATTCATTTACGTTACCTGCCATATTGTACAGGCCGAAGTCGTTGGGTAGGTAAGCACGTACAGGAGCAGTGGGGCAAGCGTTGTCGTTCAAGCGACCCGCAACACCCATATAGTCACCACGTCCGCGCTTGAAGTTAGCCAAGATATAACCTTGGTAGCGGTCGCGCTGCTGATAACGAACTGTATTGCCATCCCAAGGATAGGTACGGCGGTCGGTGTAGAGTTCATCTTTTTCATTTTCCTGCAGACCTACGAGTGCCAAAGCGGCATATTCCCATTCTGCTTCAGTAGGCAGGCGGTACTCGGGCAACACGATACCATCTTCGAAGCGTACAGGACGCTCGCCGCCAGTTTGCAGGTCTTTGAGGTTCTTGCGAACATCGCCCTGATACTGACCTACCAAATAAGCTTGGGTATTGAAGTTGTCTTCATCTTTTTGCTCCATATTGGGGTTCAGTACACCGCGCTCAATGAGGATCGCCTCGTTCACGCGGTCGCTGCGCCATTTACAGAACTCATTGGCTTGCACCCAACTTACACCTACCACAGGATAGTCATCATAGGAAGGGTGGCGGAAATAAGTTTCAACAAGTGGTTCGTTGAAAGAAAGCTCATCACGCCAAACCAAGGTATCAGGTAGAGCATTGAGATAAACTTCTGGATAGCTTTCCCCGAATACGCGGTTGATCCAATAGAGGTATTCCCGGTAATTGTGGTTGGAAATTTCAGTTTCATCCATGTAGAAGGAGGATACTGTCACACGGCGGGAGATGTTGTTCCACTCCATCGTGACATCCTGTTCGGTATGCCCCATAACGAAGGTACCACCAGGAATGAGTACGAGGTTAGGCCCAGTGGGCTGTCCTTCGTAGTCTAGGTTTTTTTCAAAACCTCCCCACTTTTGATCATTGAAGTTCCAGCCAGTGACGTCTGAGGATTCTTTTTTACCACAAGAACTCAACACTAGCATAAGGCTCAAGGCGAAAGAGCCAGTTTTTAACAGATTTTTCATTCCCTTTAACGAGTTTGATTTTGCGAATCGACCAACAAATATAGAATAAATGTTTTTGGTTGAGCTTTTCTTACCTGATATGGAGTGAAAAATGGTCAACTTTAACATTTTAAAGCCAGAATATGATTACGTGCCGCTTAAAAAAAGAGCCTAATAAGGCTATTGAAACATATTGAAGCAGTTGTTCCAACGGGCGCTGCGCAACTTCTTTTGCAGTGCTTTGCTGTCTTCGATGTTGATAACGAAGGACACCTCGTGTGTATTGCCAGTGCCACTTGGGCGGCAGCCAAAGCAGAAACGGTGAAGTCGTAGCTGTAGGCAATCCTGAACACTCCTTCTCGAACTCCGATGGCAAAAATAGCGGCATCTGGCAAGGTGAAATTATGCCGAAACCAGCTACCTCCAAATATGCGCCCGCTACCGATCCATGCGCCCGCCACGAACTGGCCTGTATCTGCTTGTTTTACAAACATAGCATTCGGAGCAATAAACGCGCCCCCTTTGTTTTTATTGCCTGATGCGAGGGGGATTTCTACACCTCCGTGTACCGTCAGTCGTAGCGGTCTGCCAGCTTGTAGATTTTCATTGATACGCAAAAAGCTTTCGTTAGGGCGGTTGAGGTGTTTCAAGCTAATGCCCCCATACGCCTTTCGGTTGTAAACAAGCAGCCCTGCCCCTGCATCAAACTGGGTGTTATTTAGCGAGGCGGGGGCATTTTCTTCCGAAATGAAAGGATTGCCATTCACATCGGTGGAACCCGTGAGTGGGTCTTGTTGGTCGCCAAAAATCAACTGATCCCAATCTAAGCGGGCTTGGTAGAAACCAGCTTCTAACCCAATACGGATATGAGTGTTGCGGTTGAACGACACCTTATAGCTGTAGATACCAGCCACGTGATGCGTCTTATATACGCCTGCCCCGCCGCATCGGTCATCACTTGCAGGCCGAAACCGCTGTTGAGCGATGCGATTTCTTGTTCGAAAGAAGCAGCATAAGTAATATAGGCATCGGGCCAGCTATGTATTGGTTGCGATGATTAAAACTAAACGCGGTGCTACGGTCGTACCCGCCATGGCCGGGTTGAGTTGTAGGGGGCTGCAAAAAACTGACTGAAAACCACATCTTGCCCCCAAGTGTACGGGAGCAGGGCGCAGTAAAGCAGCGGCAGCAGCAGTGGAATGTGTAGTTTTCGATGCATAATTACTATTTGAACGCCAAACTAATAAACCTTTGCGATAAGCTAAAGGTTTTTAACAAATTGTAAGGTATAGGTCGTAAACTTGCTGTACTAACGACAATTTAGTAAAGGTTAACGGAAAATAGGATGGATTTCTTTTCGTTTCCCTTGTGTTCATAAAATGGAAGTGATGAAAAAACTACTCTTGCCCTTATTGCTCTTGATATGTTGGTTGTCTGTGGGTATGAACCACCTCGCTGCTCAGGCTACCCGTGTTGTTACAACCTTCCAATGGAGTGACCAGCCGCAGGTTTACTACTTGGATAATGAATCTTTTGAAGCATGGGAATATGAAGGAGCGAAATTTGGCGACAATGCCCCTTCCCACCCCGTATGGGTACATCGCTTTCCTACCACAGGGTACGGCACATTGGAGGTACAGGTGTTGGATGTACAATGGGAAGTTTTTACGAAACGCTTGGCACCCGAAGATGATGCTATCGGTACCGAGCTTCAGTTTGCTACTAACATTGTCAGGGAACCGGAGGGCTTTTTGGGAAAATTTCTTGTGTTCCATTTATTCGCAATGGCAATCAGTTCCAGCGGGCGGTTTCTATGACGCTTTTGGTACAACACACCGCTAAAGGCAAGCAACGCGGAGGGCCGCCTTTCAACTCTGTGCTGAGTGATGGGCAAGTGTATCAATTGGCGGTCAATACGACGGGTATGCACAAACTCACGTACAGCTTCCTGAAAAACGACCTCGGCATCAACGATTTAGATAATATTGATCCTCGCACCATCCGCCTGTATGGCAATGGAGGTGGCATCGTTCCGTTCGATGTCAATACTGAACGCCCGGAGGACTTGGTAGAAAATGCTATTCGAATTGTAGGCGAAGCCGACGGGCGTTTCGATAGCGGCGACTACATCCTTTTTTATGCCGAAGCAGCCGATAAATGGCGTTTTCGCGAAAGCGACTCCACTTTTTATCTCGAAAAAAATATTTTCGATACCCGCAACTACTACTTTATAAAAACAGGTGCTACTGGTCAAGGGATTCGGGTGGCTGAACGCCCTACTCTGAATTCAACGGAAGTCACCTCCACTACCTACGATGGTCGTTTCCGTTTGGAGGAAGATAAAGTCAATGCGCTGCACGAAATAGAATCCACAGGCACGGGTACAGGCCAACGCTGGTACGGCGATTTTTTCCGCTTTGCTCGCGAAAAATCTTATGACAATCTTTTTCAATTAACAGGCTTACGCACGGACGAGCCTGCTCGAATATGGTCGGAGATGGCCTTGCGGGGCAACTTAGCTTCCCGCTTTTTTATCGACATTGATGGTCAGACGCTGCAAAGCACCACGGCATCTGGTATTCCCATTGGTTCGCCCAGTGAAATTAATGGAGATTTAGCGCGCACCGCCGTCATCAACCAGCAAGTGATGTTGAGCAATGAGATTTTTTCGCCCGTATTGCGCTATCCCAACCCCGGTGGAGCAGAAAGCCAAGGCTGGTTGGACTTCATTCAAGTACAAGCCAGAATGGCACTACAAATGGTAGGGCAAGAGATGGCTTTCCGCGATGTTCGGACTCGCACGCGAGGTTCAGTGAAGTTTACCTTGTCCAATGTGAATAGGGAGGTAGAGATTTGGGATATCACCCATCCTTTGTTGCCAGTAAGCCAGCAGTTGTCGGTGGATGGCACCACGCGGTCTTTTGGTGTGGCAACGGCAGGACTGTTGCGGGAGTTTCACGTTTTTGAAACCAATATGAACTTTGCTACAGCCGAAGCGGTAGGGCGGGTAGCTGCACAGAACTTGCACGCATTGGGTAGCCGCCAGATGTTGATTATCTATCATCCTGATTTTGAAGAACAAGCACTTACTTTAGCCGAGCACCGACGCAGTTTTGGTGGGCTGACGGTAGAGGCGGTTCCTGTTGGGCAGGTTTACAATGAGTTCTCCTCGGGGCGGGTGGATCCCACGGCTATACGCGATTTCTCACGCCTTATTTTTGAACGCGATGGGGGGCTTCAATACCTATTGGTCATTGGCGACGGCTCTTTCGATTGCAGGGATATTTATGAATTTGGGAACAACTTCATCCCCGTATATGAAAAAGACAGCAACAGTGAAATACGCGGTTATCCCGCCGATGATTATTTCGTCATCTTTGAAAATGCCCCCGGTGCTGATCCATTGGCTAACGATATTAGTATTTCAGTGGGCAGATTACCGGTGAAGTCCGTAGAAGAAGCCCAAACGGTGGTGGCTAAAATCATTGATTACGATACCAATCCCGATTACTTGTTGGACTGGCGGACACGCATGACTTTCTTAGGAGACGACGAAGACACGGCTACCCACTCGGATGATGCCAACGACGCTGCCAATTTAGTGTTGGCCACGCAACCGATGTTTGCCGTCAATAAACTGTTTTTTGACTTATTCCCACAGGAATCAACGGCGGCAGGCGATCGTTTCCCTGCCGTACAGGATGAATTGGATCGGGCTATTTTCAAAGGGGCGGTCATTACGACTTACTTGGGTCACGGCGGGCCACGAGGCTGGGCGCAGGAGCGGGTATTGGATATTCCTCGCATCCAATCGTGGGAGAATCGCGATAAAATGAGCCTCTTCCTAACGGCAACGTGTACCTTCGGCGATTTTGATAATAGTGCCTTTGTGTCGGCAGGGGAAGAATTATTGCTGTCGGGTAGGGGAGGGGCTATCGCATTGCTAACGACTACCCGCCCTGTGGTGGCGTTCCGCAATGCCGCTTTGACGAATCGCTCCCTGACGGAATTGATGACACAGAATACGAACACAGGCCAATGGGCTGCTTTTGGCGATGTAATCCGCATTGCTAAAAATTCGCTTAGCACTACGGGTAGTTTTGACAACGAGCGGAAATTTACGCTATTAGGCGACCCCGCCCAGCGTGTTGCTTTCCCGCGCTACAAGATTGCTACGACCAGTATCAACGGGCAACCCATCGATCCATCAATGCCGGATACCCTGAGTGCGTTGGAAACCGCCACGATTGCCGGGAGAATTGAAGATTTGAACGGCCAGTTGTTGTCCAATTTTAATGGCACGGTATATGCCACGATTTACGACAAGGAATTACCTGCACAGGCACTGCGCAACGACCCTGAATCCAGCCCGGAGCGTACCTATATGGTGCGCAAGAACATCCTGTTCCGAGGGAAGGCTACGGTAACAAACGGGGTGTTTAGTTTTTCTTTTGTTGTGCCTAAAGACGTGAACTACGCTTTTGGCCCGGGCAAAATTATTTACTATGCAGCGGATCCTTCTTCGGTGGTTGATGCGGCGGGAAGCGAAGAACGGTTTATCATTGGTGGTTCTAATCCCGACGGTTTGGAAGATGATACGCCACCTTTGGTAGAGGTATTTATGAACTCAGAGGACTTTGTGGCGGGCAGCCAAGTTACAACTGACCCGGTATTGTTGGTGAAATTGTCGGATGACTTGGGGATCAATGTAACAGGTAATAGCATTGGGCATGACTTGGAAGGATTCCTCAACGAGAATACACAGAATAGTTATTTGTTGAATGATTTTTACGAGGCGGCCAACAATGATTACAGCAAGGGAGAGGTACGCTTTCCGCTGAAAGATTTGGCGGCGGGTACTTACACTATGCGCGTTCGGGCGTGGGATGTGGCCAACAATATGGGCGAAGGGCAAACGGAGTTTGTAGTTGCCGATGATGGCAAACTGGCGTTGGATCGCGTGCTCAATTATCCCAATCCCTTTACGACCCAGACCTGCTTCCAGTTCGATACCAATGTTGCGGGCGAAGATATGGATGTTTTGATACAGATATACACCATCTCTGGGCGTTTAGTCAAAACGCTGGAAGCCTTCCTGCCTGCGGTGGATGGTGCTTTGCGTTTAGATGACTGCATCACATGGGATGGGCGGGATGATTTTGGCGATGAACTGGCGCGTGGGGTGTATCTTTACAAAGTGCGGGTGCGTACCAGCTCGGGTCAGGAACTCTCAGGCGAAAGCGAATTTGA
Organism: Saprospiraceae bacterium; assembly: GCA_041392765.1. Lineage (GTDB taxonomy): Bacteria > Bacteroidota > Bacteroidia > Chitinophagales > Saprospiraceae > Lewinella. Next base: position 15,061 of record JAWKLL010000002.1, on the reverse strand, counting down.
AAAATTAGTCATCCTTCGCTAATAAAAAACACCGATTGTAAAATAAAGCCATAGTAAAGTGGTTTTACTTGATAAATTTGAAAAGCAGTCAATGCTTTTGGTATAAATAGTTCAACACAAACCAGCAATGCCTATATTTGCTGCTGATTTTTCAGAAAAAGTATTCAAACTCATGAAGAACGTACTACGTTTCTCCTCTTTCTTAGTGGTTTTTCTCGTAACGATGGCCACTTCGACATCCCTGCAAGCACAGTGTTTTTATGATGCAGACTGTGATTGCCTATTAAACTTAGACGGCTCCCCGTGTACCAATACCGTAGTCACTGCGGTGCCTTTTCTGCGCATTGTAGGTGATGCGCGTTCTGGCGGTATGGGTGATGTGGGGATAGGAATATCTGCTGATCCCAACGCGATTCATTTCAATGCGTCTAAATTGGTACTGGCAGAAGAAGACCTAGCATTGTCGGCTACTTATACACCTTGGCTTCGTTCCTTGGGCTTGAGCGATGTATATTTAGCCTATCTGACGGGATTCAAGAAACTTTCCGATTTGGAAGCCTTAGGGTTTGGTTTGCGCTACTTCTCCTTGGGCAGCATCCAATTTACGGATGTGAACGGTGAGCCGTTGCTGACAGGTCGCCCCAATGAATTTGAGGTTGCGTTGGCTTATTCGCGGGTGCTATCGGATAATTTCACCGCTGGCCTTACGGGTAAATTTATTTATTCCAATTTGGCTGCCGGCCAGCAGTTGGATGGTGGAGAAATCATCAAGGCGGGTATCGCTGGGGCGGCAGATGTGTCGTTCACTTACCACAATGAATTGAAATCTGGCTCACTAGAGGATAGTGAGCTGACGGTAGGTCTGGCGCTGACGAATATTGGGTCGAAGATCACCTATACCAAATCCATTGACCGCGACTTCCTACCCGCCAATTTCGGGTTGGGTGCTGCTTGGAAGATGGGCTTCGACGACTACAATACCCTCACGATTGCCGCTGATGTGAATAAGCTGATGGTGCCAACGCCTTGTCCCTTAGGTGTAGAATGTGACCCTGATAATGAGGATCGCCGTGCCCAATCGCCAGTCAGTGCTATGTTTTCCAGCTTCGGAGATGCCCCGGAAGGCTTTAGCGAAGAGATGAAGGAATTGATGGTAAGCGTAGGGTTGGAGTATTGGTATAATGAACAATTCGCCGTGCGTGCAGGCTACTTCGGCGAACACCTCCAGAAAGGAGGCCGCAAGTATCTGACGATGGGTTTGGGATTGAAGTACAATATCTTTGGATTGAACTTTAGTTACCTCATCCCAACTACCAATCAGCGCAACCCACTGGACAATACCTTGCGTTTCAGCTTGCTGTTTGATTTTGGTGCTTTCAATTCTAATTGATCTATTTCGTTTTCGAATACCGCCCGGTTTGTCCTTGGTTTCGAGGGCAAACCGGGTTTGTTGCTTTTCAGTAAAATAGTATATCATGCAGCGTCTTTTATTACAAACTTTTATGCTTTTCCTCCTGATGGGGTGTACTAATAGTGAACAGGTGGAGTCGCAAGATGCAATTTCAAGGACAGGAAAGGACTTGGTGTGAAAGAAGGGATACTGTATCAAATATATCCGCAGAAAGTTTCGAGGATACGGATGGGGATGGTTTCGGAGATTTCAAGGGTGTCATCGAGCAGCTTGATTACATAGAGCGCCTTGGGGTGGATATAGTGTGGATGAACCCGTTTTTTGCCTCGCCCATGATAGATAACGGCTACGATGCGGCGGACTATCGCGCCATTCATCCGCGGTATGGTACGATGGAGGACTTCAAAGCCATGCTTGACGGTTTCCACGAGCGCGGCATCAAATTTGTCCTTGATGTGGTGGTCAACCACAGCAGTAATCAGCATGAGTGGTTCCTGGAGGCCAGCCATCTCGCGACAGCAAATACCACCATTACTACCACTGGTGGCCTGCTGAAAAAGGCGACGCTCCACGCCACAGCCTTTTCGACCCCGAAGGTGGCTGGGATTACGTGGAAGCGGTGAATGCTTACTACTTACATACTTTTGCGGAGGAGCAACCCGATTTGGTCTGGGAACTACAGTTGCGCCAAGAAGTGTACAACATCATGAAGTTTTGGGCGAAAATGGGGGTTGATGGTTTTAGAATGGATGCTTTTCAATTTGCTAAAAGACACCACTTGGCCCGTATTTCCAGAAGGGCACGAAAAAGACTTCATCAAATGGTATGGTATGCGCCCGCAACTGCATACTTATTTAAACGAGATGTACAACGAAGTCATGGCAAAATACGATGTCTTTGCCGAAGCCGAAGGTGCGGGCAGTTCTTTTCAGGATGCCCATGATTTAGTTGATGCTGACCGCAATGAGTTGCAAACGCCTATCACTTTGAATATGTGGATATGCCAAACGCCGGAGGGCTACGAATTGTCGGCTTTAAAGACGTTTTTACCTGTTGGGACAGTGCTTTGCAAATTGAAAGGGTGGCTCGCCATTTTCTTGTCCAACCATGACAATGCTCGGTTGGTGAACCGTTTTGGCAACCCCAGCCCTGCTTTTAGGACGCCTTCAACCCAATTGTTGAACACTTTTTTGCTGAGTATGAGAGGCACGCCCTATACTTACTACGGGATGAAATTGGCATGACAAACATCGACATGCCCAATATTGAAGAATATGTGGATGTGGATGCCATCGGGCAATACAAAAGAGCTTGTAGCCAATGGGGAAGACCCGTGGCATTATGGAAGTATTTGAACTTCAGTTCCTGTGAAAACGGCAGGACACCCATGCAATGGAATGATACCCCCAATGCAGGGTTTTCAACGGGTACGCCTTGGAAAAGGGTGAATGATAACTACTCATGAGATGAATGTTGCTGCACAAGAAAACGACCCCAATAGCATCCTCAACCATTTTAGGAAAATGACCAAGGTGAGGAAAGCCAACCCCGTTTTGGTTTATGGCCAATACGAAATTCTTCAAAGGGAACATCCTACTGTTTATGCTTTCAAACGGACGTTGGAACAAGAGCAACTGCTTGTCTTGCTGAATTTCTCCGACAAAAACGCAACCATCGCCTTACCGGAATTGGAAAGTGCTACCCAAGTAGTTATCAATAACTATCAAACATTAGACCATAGCGGTACGAAGTGGTTTTACTTCTTATCAAGCAGTGATTTTGAAAATGGAGTGATAATAATTGATATATGTTAGAAATTCGACAGCATTGTGAACATTGTGAGAAAGATTTTACAAATGAATTACGCTATTTGATAAGTGGTAAGCTGACCGATATTTGAGCTATGATCGCAAACGACAACGTCTTACAACACATAACACCCGCGCTAGACACATTGGCCGCAGCGGTATGGGATGAAGAGCGTAGTGTCTGCTCTTTTTCCGAACTAATCCGTATAGGCAAAGAGTTGAAGGGAAGCGTTTGTACTGGCAGGCGACGAAACGGCAGCAGCTTTCCGAACATTGGATATGGCCGCACCCGAAAACTTGTATGCGGAATTCTTGCTGCATTACGAGTGGATGCCTGCGGCTAAATCGTTTGTACTGCTTTTTTTGCGCGATACCGCTTTGGAGTGTCAAAAAGCTCATTTGCTGTGGTTGGACAACCGAATGACCAATGCTTCTTACGAAAAATGGCATCAATCGGCTCATGCTACTTTGGTACAAGCCAGCAGCGAATTATCCGATTATTACGACACCCTTTTGGCTGCCTATCCTGCGCAAAACCGTACCACTCAGCAGCAATTGGATCGCTGGAAGCATCAGGATTTGCCATGGCCCGTTTACAAGGAGCAGTTTATCATGGTAGGTCAACAAATCGCGGGTATTGAAAAGCAAGCGGCCTTCCTGTTGGATAAGCGTCCCTTGATTCAACAGATTGAGCAGTTGATTACCATTAATATCAGTGATTGCGAGCAGGAACTCAAAAGCCTCAATACCATCGCGCAGCAGGGGCTGGCTTTCGATGGTGCTACCGATGTTGCGATACCTTTCGTTGAAGAATTGGAAAACAGCATCCCACAAACACAATATGGGGTTTCTTGTAATCAGGAGGTTGAACAAGCTGTAAAGCGACTACCCGGCGATATCAGTATTATGATTGGTAGCAAGGCTGGGCAATTGACAACCAAGGAGCTAAACCTGCAAAAATTTATCAACCGCTGGTTGGATGCTGAGGTGTTTCCGTTGCTGTACGAGATATGGGAACTGACCATCAATATCCGCAACAACCTAAAGATGGCGCTGGTAAACATCCGCAACCGCGCCGTCATTCTTTCCGGAGAAAATAAGAGCAACGCATCGGAAGGCAACGCCTTGTTCTTACCGCTCGCCAACTTCCAGCAGCAACTACAATTGCTTCAGCAAGAGTTGTCAAACCTACAGTCCACCTTGCGCGAACGTATGGAAGGCAACTTCTGCCTGTCCAACTTGTATCAAAAAGAAGAACTTTTTCTCAGCGTTCCTTTTTCATCCAATATCACACAGTTTCGCAAAAGTCAAAATGCACTAGGGACACTGATCGCCAACTGGTGGAAAGTAGGCCAGCAAACCGTTGAAAAGGGGTTGGCAAAACTACGAGCCGAAGATGCTTTAGGCCATGCTGAAAAAATAAGCCGCCACATATACCAGCGCACGCCCCGCGCTCACAACCATCCTTATACCAGCATTTTTTTGACGAAAGGATATGTTGGGGAATCGTTTTGGGTAGGCAGACAGCAGGAAATGGAGCGCATGGATACCCTCATTACGCGCTGGTTGGACGGCTACCGAGGCGCAGCTTTATTGACGGGGCCACGCCTGTGTGGAAAGTCCTTGTTCGGGGATGTCGTCAGCAACCGATATTTTCCAACTAGTACGCTACAGCTACACCCCAATAGCCATTTTCATTGGAAAGGCAAACGCTACTACTGTGGCTACAACCTCAAAGACGCCTTGGAGGTCATAGCTCGCCATAGCACTGATCAAAAACCGTTGGTCTGGATCGATGACTTAGAACTGTGGCATGATCATCAGTACAACATCAGCTTGAATGTAGCTACTCTTCAGCACTACATAGATCGGTACGCCAATCGCATTTTTTTTATGGTAGCAGTGGGCAACCCCTTAGCTACTTTATTGGAAACGACCCATCAGTTTTCGCACGCTTTTCAAGCGGTGGTTCCTTTGGATACAATGCCCTTCGAGGCTATTCGGCAGGCGGTTTCTATCCGGCATGGAGCGACCCACAAGGTGATGGTGCAAGGAGAGGAAAACATGGCCGTAGGGCCTGGCGAATTTAATGCTTTTGTGCAACAGGTGTTCCGCCAAAGTGCTGCCAACATAGGAGAAACCCTCAACAACTGGGCCGTGTCGGTGGAGATGACCGATGAACAACTGATGCGTTTTGTGCCGCTTGGGCGGCAGGTGATGACCGATTTTCCCGATGCGGCCATGGCACTTATACTTCGCATCCTTGTGCTGGAGAAAAGAACCACGGAATACCGCCTGCGCAAGCGGTTTGGCCCTGCATACAACCCTACCTATAGCCAGGCACTGTTGCGCTTGATGGGGATGAAAGTAGTGGAACGGCACATTGACAACTGGTTGGAACTGAATGAAACCGTGGCGAATGAGGTAACTCATTGGTTGGTTACAAAAAATACCTGCATGCAGACTGAGCACCCCTTACTATACTTCTGGCAAGATTTCGCCCCCTCATGGATGGGGCTGGGGGTGTTGTTGCTACAATTGATCTTGCTATACCTGCTACTACAAGGTGGGGGATACCTGTTGGAACGCATCCACTGGCATCACCATTGGCGGCAACGGCTTCTCAAATGGTTGCACAACGCCCTGCTGCTTTTTGAACCTGCGGCTATCTTATGGCTTACTAGCTATTTTGTGTGGATCAATCCACTATGGCATGGCTTAGCAGTGGGGTTGTTGATACTGACCAACCACCACCACATTCGCAACTACTTCAGTGGGCAAATCATCCGCTTCGATGCAGATATCGAAGTCGGTAGCCGATTGAGCGGGAACGGACACAGCGGCATCATTACACGTATCAGGCGGCTGCGGCTGCGGCTGCAATCCGAAGAAGGGCTGCACTTGTTGGAATACACCAGCATGTTGCAAAACGGTTTCACCATCCTCACGGGCGATACAGATGGAGGCTTCTTTTCACCTGTATGTAAAACCCTTGCATGGTGAAGCCGAGCGAGCGCCCGGGTTGGAACAACTCAAACACCTTTGCAAGTAGCACCCTATATCAACCACCAACACTTGGTGGAAGTACAACCTGCCACCGAAAATGGTGAGACCCAAGGATGGGAGGTGCGCCTGGCACTTTTTGATGAACAACATTTACGAGACCTGATGGGCTTGCTGCAAGAAAAAACTTCTCTTGCCAGCCCTCCAAACCATACCGGATACATGGAAACAGTTGATCCTTACTTACTAATCATCGGTGCCTCGGTGATTTTGGTCGCTTCCTTCTTCTTTGGCGAGCTGTCGCGCAGGACGAATGTGCCTTCCGTGTTGATGCTCATTGTACTGGGCATCTTACTGAAATTTGGTATCGACAAATGGATAGGCGAAGAACTCGACTTCCTCCCCGTTTTGAAAGTTTTAGGTGCCGTAGAGGCTTATTATGATTGTCCTAGAAGCTGCCTTAGAGCTGGAGTTGAAGAAGGAGAAGTTCCTGCCCATCTTAAAATCAATGTTAGTTGCCTTGGTGGGGCTATTGGTATCAGCTTGGTTGGCGGCTATGATTTTGATGTACTTCATACCCAATATGAACAGCACTCTCTGCTTGGTTGTATGCCACGCCTTTGTCTATATTGTCCAGCGCCATTATCATTCCCAGCGTGGTAGGCTTGAAGGATCACAAACGGGAATTTCATATTTACGAGAGTACTTTTTCCGACATCCTCGGCATTATGATGTTTTACTACCTCACCGGGCAGTTGGAAGCAGAAACGGGCAGTGGCAACGGGTATAGAGTTTGGAGGTAATGTACTGCTAACCATCATTCTGTCGGTGGTGGCTAGTTATATCATCGTACTGATTTTCCAGAATATCGCAGCAGTGCTAGGTTGTTTTTACTCATAGCTGTGTTGCTCATGCTGTACGCGATAGGTAAAAAACTGCATCTTTCCTCTTTAATTATCATCCTGGTATTCGGCCTGCTGATAGCGAACATGAAGCTCTTCTTTCGAGGGCGTTTGGGCGAGTGGCTGCACTTGGAACGCGCCAACCACTTGTACGAAGGCTTGCACGTCATTACCCTCGAAACGGCTTTTGTGGTGCGAACCTTTTTCTTTGTCATTTTTGGTATTACCATATCGCTGGCTTCATTGGCCAATTTAGAAGTAGCTTTGGTCAGCTTTATTATTATCGCCTCCATCTACCTCGTTCGGTTTGTGCTGCTGCGCCTCATCGAGGGGCGAGACATCATGCCGCAACTGTTCATCGCACCGCGTGGCCTCATCACCATTTTGTTGTTCTACGATTTGCCGGAAGATGCCTTAGTAGAAGGTTTTGAACCCGGCATCCTGCTATTCATTATCATCGGCACAAGCTTGGTCATGACTTGGGCTATGATAAAAGACAAGCAGCGAACCGGAGCCGCACTTCAGCAAGCCAAGGATACCCCCATCGGGTTTGAGAAGTGGAAAGCGCCTACTGCGCAAGCAGAGCCTCCTAGGGAGTAATGTGGTTTGATGGGCTTCGCCCGTTTGAGGTTGTTTGATTCGGCATAATCTTGGAAATTCTGAAAATCCTGCTTCGGACAAGGTGTGTGTGGGTAACCACGAAAGGCACGAAAGGCACGAAAGGTGTGGGGGTAACCACGAAAGACACGAAAGGCACGAAAGGTGTGTGGGGGTAACCACGAAAGACACGAAAGGCACGAAAGGTAGGGGGGAGGACAGAAGGGGGGCTGATGCCCGTTGGTGATCTAAAATCCTGAAAATTTCACAGACAATGACCATCGTTATCGGGTAACTATGCGTTGTAAGATAACGATGGTCTGGATAGAAAAAAACTAAAGCGCGAGCCTAAATCCCGCATTGATCAACAAGCCGGCACCAAAAGATGGCTGCTCGATGGTTGAGCTAGTCTGTGCACCTGCGCTGGTTCCGCCAATTTCAAAATAAAGCGAAGACCCATAAGCTTCTTGTACAAAACACTCGAAACCAAAGACACCATAACCGCCTACGGTCTGCCGAGTTGCAGAGAGTTCTGCGCTGGGGAACAATACCGATACCCCGCCTTCACCATACACCCTCATTCGGTCGGCAACAAACCAACCCATTGGTGCGGTACCCAATCGTACAATTTGGTAGGTTGTTGAAACGGATGTTTCCGCCTGCTGGTATGTTAGCCAATGATTGCTAGCCGTAAGCCGTAGCGAAACTACCTCTCGTACAATGGGAATGCTCATGTTAAGCCCCAACCCGAAATCTAAACCTGACTGCCCTATTTGAAAGCCTATGCGGAAACGCTCGCTGTGCTGAGTTTGAGCAGAAAGGGGGGTAGATACACTCCAAATACTGAGAATAATAACCCCCAGAAGTATGCGTGTTTTCATGATGATTTTGTTAAAGTAGTTTATGGAATGAACGATAAAAAGTTACTTTTACGAATGTACTGCTCTAGCGCTTTTACACCAGCGCTCAAATGCGGCCAACCCGATGGGGGTAAGTCGGCTGGTGTCAGAGGGTAATTATTACGGTAGGTTTTCTACCTCTACATAACCAGCCTCAATAATTTTTTAATCTGGATGCTGAGGTTGCCCGCAGTCGATTGGGTTTGTTCTTGCAGAAAAAACAAACTCGGCCTGTTCCTACGCCAACTAACAACGATACAACCGCAAGTCTCAGTTGGGGTGTAATAAGGGGTCGAGATCGTCAAACATGGCCTAGTTTTTTTGTGCGTGAAGAATGTGTCTGGAATCAGATATGCCAACGCCTAGTTCCTGCTAAAAGCGGCAAATGCCAAGCCATAGGTATCTGGTACCCTATGCCAGCAGCCACTAAACACACCACACCGCCCGCCTTGTACCACGGAAACTTTACTAATTGCCCCCTGCATCCATAATGCCATGCCGTAAAGCAGCAACAATGCAGGAAAAAAAACTGCTGAAGTAGGTTGTACCGAAAGACATAATACCCCAAAAGCAATACCCCAGCCAGCCCACACCTGTCTTACTGGTCACGTCCAATATACGTTTGACACGCTTAGCTTTGCGCTGCTGTATGGCTATCCAAAAACTCAGTATCATGCCCACTAGCATCAATACCAGGCCATTGATGCATAATCCGCCCATGCTGTGCTCAGTAGATAATAGTTTAGCAAAGCCGCTGCTAGCAAAAGATAGCCCCATAATAAAGTTTGATAACTATCTGCCGAGCGGGGCTTGTGTTTTGTCTGCTCAATCATCTGGGTGATGAGCCTCAGGCCATCTTCATGTGAGAAGTTTGTATCGGTCATAGCATATTTGGTTTATAGTATAAACTACTTTATTGTTGATTTGTTTGACTGTTTTTGGTTTTTTTTAGAAATTTTTTATGATTCTGGACTACAAGGCACGAAAGATGGAGAGCTGGTATCTAAGGGTAACTTTTCCCGAATGCTGTTGCGCCAAAGATTCCAGAATCTTTAACCCATCCGCTTCCGGAGGGCATACCCAGCACTGGACTATGAAAAACGTGCCCCGCAGGTTTTCCATCTCGGCAATGTCCAGTGGACATTGAGAACCGAGGTAAAAACGTGCCCGCAGGTTTTCATCTCGGCAATGTCCAGTGGACATTGAGAACCGAGAGTAAAAACGTGCCCCGCAGGTTTTTCATCCCGCAGGAAATGTCCAGTGGACATTTACTCGGGATAACGCTCTGACACACGAAAAGATCTAATGGTAGGATTCTTTACTCAATGTGCTTAATCCTACTTTCCCCGACTGCGACTGTGCCAAAGATTCCCCGAATCTTTCGCCCATCCCGCTTCGGGACTGGTTATGCGGGGCATACCCAGCACTGGACTATGAAAAACGTGCCCCGCGAATTTTTCATCTCGTAATGTCCGGTGGACATTGGTGAGATGTGTGCTCTGACTGTGTCAGGTCAAAATTACGTGTTTGCAAGTCCAAGAGGTCTTAATCCCTACTTTCACTGGACTATGTGCTCTGACGTGTAAATGTTGAGCAATGCAAACAATTAATAAACTGTGCTTAATCCTACTTTCACTGGACTATGTGCTCTGACTTAGAATACTTATACTACAGTAATTCTTGGAGAACATTCGTCTTAATCCTACTTTCACTGGACTATGTGCTCTGACACGGCATTGCTTCGTTATTATTTAACCCGTCTGGGTTGTCTTAATCCTACTTTCACTGGACTATGTGCTCTGACAAGAAGCGGAAGAGTATGCTACTTCCACACCCCGATTGTCTTAATCCTACTTTCACTGGACTATGTGCTCTGACAGTGTTGAAATAATAACATTGTGTAATGAAGGAATAAGTCTTAATCCTACTTTCCCCGAATGCGACTGTGCCAAAGATTCCCCGAATCTTTCGCCCATTTGCTTCGGGACTGGTTATGCGGGGCATACCCAGCACTGGACTATGAAAAACGTGCCCCGCAGGTTTTTCATCTCGGCAATGTCCAGTGGACATTGAGAACCGAGATGTGCTCTGACCCACCAGTCACGCCTTAGCGGCCACAAATTCGTGTAGTCTTAATCCTACTTTCACTGGACTATGTGCTCTGACCAATATTCGCCCCTTGCTGTTGATCTGTGTTAACTGCTTGTCTTAATCCTACTTTCACTGGACTATGTGTCTGACCTATTTCAATATCGAGGGAGACGTTGTGGATATGCATAGTCTTAATCCTACTTTCACTGGTTTGCTTATGTGCTCTGAGCGCCTGCAAGAACTTATACTACTGTACAGTACGATATGGTCTTAATCCTACTTTCACTGGACTATGTGCTCTGACAAATTGAAAAAATAGACCTGTGCGCCACTAGCAGTCTTAATCCTACTTTCACTGGACTATGTGCTCTGACCCACAGGATTTGGCAGGATCTGGGCTTCTTCTATGGACAGGTCTTAATCCTACTTTCACTGGACTATGTGCTCTGACACTGGGATGCCCTGAGTTGGCAAGGCCTGTAAGGCAGGTTAATCCTACTTTCACTGGACTATGTGCTCTGACCCCTTCTTTCTTTGTTTTTTTCTTTTTATTTTAGAAGTCTTAATCCTACTTTCACTGGACTATGTGCTCTGACCAAACAAGATGTTCAACAGCAAAAACAACAGCTAGTCTTAATCCTACTTTCACTGGACTATGTGCTCTGACGATTACAGTTTGTTGAGTAGAGGTCGGTGGATTAATTTCCGTCTTAATCCTACTTTCACTGGACTATGTGCTCTGACCGAATATTTTGGGGAACTCCCAAAGGTCATAGACGAATCGGTCTTAATCCTACTTTCACTGGACTATGTGCTCTGACTACTATGATAATTTAACAAAACACAAAAGCAAATATGAGGTCTTAATCCCTACTTTCACTGGACTATGTGCTCTGACAACGCCTCAATGAAACTAAGACACAACGAACAATTATTGTCTTAATCCTACTTTCACTGGACTATGTGCTCTGACTTTCTAAAAAAATGTCTATCATGGCAAAAACAAAAGTGTCTTAATCCTACTTTCACTGGACTATGTGCTCTGACTTCGGAGCAGCCGACAATGATACCAACTGCAAAGTCAGCGTCTTAATCCCTACTTTCACTGGACTATGTGCTCTGACCTATTTAGTTCGGGTTTTTACTCTTCTAAAAGGCAGGTGGTCTTAATCCTACTTTCACTGGACTATGTGCTCTGACGTTTAGCATATTTTCTTCTTATTCTTTTAACTATATGTCTTAATCCTACTTTCACTGGACTATGTGCTCTGACCGAATACTTCGGAGATCTGCCGAAAAAGATACCAGCAAGTCTTAATCCTACTTTCACTGGACTATGTGCTCTGACGAGCTGGAAGCTCCGGCAAAAAGCAGATCTTAATGTCTTAATCCTACTTTCACTGGACTATGTGCTCTGACCGTAAATGTGGACGAAAGCAAAATGGTGAAGAAATCTTGTCTTAATCCTACTTTCACTGGACTATGTGCTCTGACAGCACCTTGTCTCATCAACACCAAGAGGTAACGGGTCTTAATCCTACTTTCACTGGACTATGTGCTCTGACCCAACGTGAAATTTCGCAGTCTTACATCATTTGCAAAGTCTTAATCCTACTTTCACTGGACTATGTGCTCTGACATTCACGAAGAAAGGACTTGGAACACGACTTGAGCACAAGTCTTAATCCTACTTTCACTGGACTATGTGCTCTGACTAGCAGAAAGTCTTACTTTAAAATTTAGTCCATAAATAGTCTTAATCCTACTTTCACTGGACTATGTGCTCTGACGCACTACGACAAAACGCACGGATTGGGGCTAAAGCGTCTTAATCCTACTTTCACTGGACTATGTGCTCTGACCTGAAAGGTCTTTTAGCTATCCCTCCTGACCAGCATTAGTCTTAATCCTACTTTCACTGGACTATGTGCTCTGACAATCCCTGCCTGCTATCCTACGCACGGGTAGGGGAGCATGGTCTTAATCCTACTTTCACTGGACTATGTGCCCGCCCCAGCCACACGCCAGAGCAGGAAGGTAGGCACACCGAATTTTGGGTATTGTGCTTGCCTCCCCTATAAAAAATCCCACCTTTTCGAACTGCGGCGACGTGTTGGGTGCCGCCATGCCAGTTGTCCGCACGTGCGGATCCGTACTGCAATGATACGGTTTTTGGGGCAAAGGGTTGCGGTTTTTGGGTGTTTTTTTGGCTGGCCGCCTCAATACGCCCGAAACTGCACAAACCGAAATGTCACCACTTTTTGCCCATCGCGCTCTTCGGCGATGCGCTCGGTAGTAGAGGCGACGCACGGGATACCGATAGCCTTGAGCCGCTGTACCAACGCGAAAGTGAACGTCATCTCGCCCATGAGGTGCACGGCGGCGGGGTTGAGTGCCACGACCCGTTCAAAGTATTCATGCACCAACATTTCCAATTCGCTTGGAGTTAAAAGAGGATCAATCGCCGGAAAAGGAAGGTCTTGAATATCGCTAAACTGCTGAATAGCAACCTGTCGTTGACGATCGGGCCAGCGATCTACAGGGTGGTTGGAAAGGTTGAGGAGGCCATAGGGCGGTGCCAACGTGTCTCCTGCGTGTGCTTCCACCTCCTTGCGTATTTGCTCGTAATAAGTATTGAGTTCAGCATAAAACAAACATGCCTTTTTCGTTTTGGTATAGCCACCATGCATAATATCGTTGCGCGATTTGGTCAAGCTGCTGTAAGGTTTAGACAAGTTTTTTAGCATAGGATCATGCATTACTGTCAACGCCAGCGAGCTATGTTTAGCAACGATACCCGTCCATTCGTTTTCTTTCTTCCCACTATCTAGGATATTCAGCAGGGCATTGATGAAATTACGAGGTTCAACTTTTTGCCAGTTGAAAAAGCCAGCCATAATGCCTCGGCTATCATAATACTGACAAAGAAAAGTGAGCAACCCTTCCTGCAATTGGCTAAATCCCTGCGGTATCAATTGATGTTTGATACACCAATGTACCGCTTCCAACCAAATCAATCGCGACCCTTGTTCAAAAGGGCGTATTTTGTCCTGCACCTGTTCGATAATAGCATTGACGGGCAACAAGGAATCCGAAGCATTTTTCATAAAAGCATCCAGATCATCTTGAAGCTCACTAAAGGGAAAATTCAGCAGGTGGCCACCTCTGTTGGTTGCTATATTTTGGCTCAAGTACTCCATTTTTGCACCTATTCTCCTGAGTATTACGTTCAACTGGTGCTGCTCACTAACCTTCGTTAAAAGACCTCCGGTCTCCTTCTTGGCCAACTTATTCCAAAGAGAAGGATTGCCATAATGGACAAAATCATGAGCTGCGGTTGTCCAGTTCTGCAATTCCGAAAAACTTTTCAAATCGAGAACAGGCGCATTCCGTTCTTCCAGTGGCATGTTGCGCACTTGTGCTGCTAACCCCAGTTTTTCAAAAGCACCGTAATAAATGGCTTCCACTTCCACCTGCTTAATAGCTTTGGCATAGCTTATCAACACCATCGCCAGCATAGGCAAAGACCGAAAAGCATGCGTGACATCAAGAACTAGCTGATCGCCGTTTTGAAGTCGGGAAAAAATGCGGTCGAAAATCGTCCATACCTCCTCCGAGGTAAAGCCGTCTGGAATGGAAACAGGCACCAGATTCGCCGCTAAAACCCCGTCCTGTTTCATCAGCGACAACCGCTTGAGAAGCCCGTCATTCTGTCCATCGTATTTTTTGGTGGCAGGGTTGAACAAGCCATCAGATTGCCAGTTGGTTTTATGCGCCAGTTCAGTAAGAAAAAAATAGCAGGTATCACCTTCCCCAAACGGATGCATCCGCAGTAAAGCCTCCTGAATATACTGCACATTATCCACACGGCTCTCAGGCTGGTGTTCCCAATAGTAGTTGCAAGGCACGTAGGCGTTTGTGCCGAGGAAGGAAAGGAATATTTTGCGTGGCATGGAAAAAGGATTAGAAATTTTCAATGTACAATGTACAATTTTCAATGTTCAAGTACGCCCCCAATTGAACATTGGTCATTGAACATTGAACATTGGTCATTTTCTAAAATGTTCAATGTGTAGTTTTCAATGTGCAATGTCCAATTTATAGATCGTCCCAATGAACATTGGTCATTAAACATTGGTCATTGGTCATTTTCTAAAATGTTCAATGTGTAGTTTTCAATGTGCAATGTCCAATTTCTAGATCGTCCCAATGAACATTGGTCATTAAACATTGGTCATTGGTCATTTTCTAAAATGTTCAATGTGTAGTTTTCAATGTGCAATGTCCAATTCAAGATCGTCCCAATGAACATTGGTCATTAAACATTGGTCATTGGTCATTTTCTAAAAT
>JAWKLL010000019.1:0-107283 GCA_041392765.1 Saprospiraceae bacterium | reverse complement strand
CGAATTTGACTCGTTGGCAAAGTTAAAGATTTTTCCAACAAAACACAAGAACGAATCCTTATCAGAGCGGTATTTGTACAGCAGCAATGTGCTGCGCAGCATGAATCCGTACTCTAAGTGGAAGAGCGTCTGCTCGGACACCTGCGACAAATCAAGCAGCTCGTAACTGAAAAACGGGATGTACCGCTTCAAGTCTGGATGAGGCAGGTCGAAGTGGTCGGCGAAGTCGCGCACGTTCCAAGCTTGGTCGCCGTGATAGACCACCACAGGCAGTACAAGGCGCAGGAGCTTCTCCCCGCTTCGATACTGGTACTGGTAACTTTCCGTAATGTATCGAAGCAGTTGCAAGTAGATGTTGTCGGGCAGGTAGCTTTTGTGCTCCAACAGTAGCGTAATTTGTGCGGGCGGCTTATCAGCGTCACCCTTCCAGTGGCAGGAATAGCTCACGTCAGAGAAATAATCGCGCAGATCGGCACTGATGTACGCGGTATTCTCCATTTGGAGGGTAGTAAAGTCTAAGTTTTCGGAAATTATCGCGGGCAGAAAGCCGCGCACCAATGCCTCTACCTCCGAAGGGTGAGACATCGTCGCCTTAAACAGTGCGTCGTGTGGATTGGTATTCGCCATGAGGAGCGGGTTTTGTAGGGCAAAGATAGTGAATTGGTATTTATTTAAAAATAAAAATGTATTTTTTAAAAAAAATAAAACAAAAAAATAAATCAAATTACAACAAAACCCGCTTGGGGAATGTGTATCTTTGCCAAGCGACCACCTCGGCATTTTTGAAAACAAGAACAACGACGGCCTCCTCCTCACCGAGGAAAGCACCGACGATCCCGATGAGTTGGAAGTCATACAACGGCTGTGGTACTACCCATTCGGTATGCACTTAGAAGGCATCGGGCAGCAGTTGGCGACACCAGCGCAGGATTATCGCTATAACGGTAAGGAGAAGGATGAGGCGACGGGGTTGTATGAATTTGGAGCGAGATGGCAAGATCCATCAATTTGCCGCTTCACAAGTATAGACAGATTTGCGGATAAGTTTCCTTGGCAGTCCCCCTACGCGCATGCAGGAAATAATCCAATCGCTTTTATTGATGTGAATGGGGATAGCACAAGGGTTTATTCTACGGAAGGAGCATTAATGGGAACAGTTAATGATTCTTATCCTAATCAGGAACACTTTTTCTCAAAAACAGCTTCTGCGGGTTTTATTCTTGGAATGAACGCTGCTGGAATATTTGATAATAATACTGCTGCGCTATATTTACGAACAAGTTCTGATTTTTATGTAGGAAAAAACACTCGGCAGGATCTAAGCAATCTAAGTACTCGCGGAATTTCAGAAAGCACAGAGGCTTATGCTATAGGAGTCCCAGATGCAAATAGAGAGCTAAGGTTAGATGATATTTCAGGAAGTATTCCAATTGGCGTCGGTTTAGTGCCTTGTAACCATTGTCGAAATGGAGCTTCTGTTAATCTTTCAGTTGGATTTTCTCAAAGTCAAATTGGTGCAAACTCAGGACTTGTAACTGATGTACATACGCACGGTTATTACTCTGTATTGGCACGGCAGAGAGGCATAGGAGTTTACCGTGAAATGGATAATATATCCTTAGCAGAGCCATCATTCAAAGTTGATTATTCTGGGTCAACAATGGCGAAAGAAGCTGGGTTTAGATTCAGCCTTCTTGCTACTCGTCATAGGTACACTATACACTCCCTCGGCCTTCCGTGGCAAAATTCTTATTTACCAATTAATTTTGGCCAAACTTATTCCTATAATGGTTCATTTTTGAGAAATGTACCAGAAAAATAAACTTAATATAACGTAATGAAATTTGAATTGCTGATATTAAACCATCTGCGATTGTTGTTCATGCTATTCATTATTTTTATAAATAGCTGTAAAGAACAACCTATTTCTTATTCTGAACAAATACGTGAAATTGCACATGATAGTACATATTTTGATTATGGGATTTATCCCGATATTATTCCGATAGATATTAAACATTTGAGTCATCAATCAGATATTTTAAGAATAAGTCATGTTTCCAAATATGACACTAGTTATGTATACACCATTATAAAAAAAGCGGTTAACAACCCTCCCGGGAGAAATATTTATAAAATAAAAAAGGAAATGATTGTAAACCAATCGGCAATTTCATTTACACGTTTTCTGGATGAACAGTCAACTCCTATCTCCAAATATATTTGGTTTTTTTTTAGAGAATACCCAATAAAATCAGATATTGATAAAATGAAGGATGAAACATACAGCTCTAATTTGGGGATGTACGATTATGTGATTTTTGAAAGCAGAATCAGTGAACATTACTTAATTAAAACAGTTTCAATTAATCAGGAAAATTCCCAAAACTTAAGAATAATTAGAACTCGGCTTGATAAACTATACGAAGATGTGAATATAACAGGTACTTGGTAGCTTTAAAAAAACTGCTCGTCGTAGCCTCCCCGCCACAACGACCTACCCTCGCACAGCATATATCCCAATTTTCCAGATAACAGCAAGAAGCGAATAAACAACCACCCCCTAGCACTTGCCCCAACGGAGCAGCGAACAGGACGTATTCCTTTTTTTCTTTTAATTGGAAAGATTTTAACTGAAAAAAGTGTAGCTTTGGAGGGTGCTTAAAGAAGCACAAATGTGGCTTAAGCGTTGAACGACAGCGTAGTGTTATCGCTATAACGGGAACGAAAAAGATGAGAGCAGTGGCCTTTACTTAGCTCCCTTCCGAAGCTACGATCCAAGCATAGGTAGGTGGTTGCAAGTTGACCCGCTGGCAGACTGGGCGCCTAGCTGGTCACCTTATCGAAACGCTTTCGATAATCCGATTAGCTATATGGACCCGTTGGGATTGTTTGAAAGAAAAGGCCAAGCTAGAAGGGCAAAAAGCAGAGCGGAGCGCTTAGGGTACAGCACCGGTGATGTGTATCAATCGGGTGATGAACATGGCTTCAATGTATGGGGTAACGGCAAAGAATTACATTCGAATTTCAAGAATAAGTATGAGGGAGGTTCTTTATTCACCCTTGCACATAATAAACTAGATCGCCTCTTTTCCAAAGAGAAGACTCAACGCGAAAGGGGAGGTGTTGAAATTATGATGAGCGGAGGCTCTGGTGTTATAGAAAATGATCCTTCAGGAACATCATCAGTGATTATTGACTTTCTATATGTACCTTTTGGCGGAGGAGCAGGAGGAGGCCGTGGCAGCTCAACGCTTATCTGGAGTTTAGATAAAGTTACTGATTTTGCTTCTATGGCTAGTCAGATTCCCTCTGGGAGTAGTTCTAATGGATCTGGGCAATCAGGTACTGTGGCTGCAAACGCACACCCATATAGATTCGTTATGACGCAAGCGGTAGATCCAAACCTCAGTTCTTTTCCTGCAAACGGAAAATTTAGGGATACTGTAGTCAATGGTTACCAGATTTGGAATAATGGGTTAAGGGATTCAATTATTCTTAGACAAATCGTAAGGGAATTTACAGGTTTAAGCCCGTATGGAGGTAAAACTGGTAGATCAATTCCCATGTATGATTTTCAAATTGAAAAAAGATAATCAGATGGTTTTAAGATTGTTCATAATAATAGCTTCCTTATCGGTTTGGGCTTGCACAAGATCGCAAAATGAGAAAAATGAGCGAAGTTATTGTTACGAAGTTATGAAGTGGAATGCTGATTCAAAACTTGCAAGTCAAGATGCTTGTAAGCTGTTGTATCAATTATTGAAAACGGGAGATGAAAAGATTTTACCCAATGATTCGCTTTGGTCTATTGTGGAATTATGGCATACTGATGATTATAGGAAATTAGTGCATATTCCGAAAGTGAATGATTCTTTGTTGATAGAGATAAGCACAAATATATTGTCAGTTAGGAATAATCAAATTAACTTTCAGGTTTGCAGTAATAACAAAACCCATATGAACATTGAATTGCAAAAACTGCAGATTGGATTTTATGACATATTAGGGGATTTGTTGTTCTGGTTTAATTATGAGTATTTCCCTGAACAAGAATCTAATGATGTAATAATAAAACCTCAAAGTACTTTTTGTATGGAATTTAATGAAGATGCTCACTTTGTACTTGATTTACTCAGTAAACGGATTCCTTTCAAAGAATGTGAAGACCAAAGTGATTGTCTTTTTGATATCTTAATATTGACGGTTGAATCGGTTGAATACAATGCTAAATAAGATGCACTATTTCCAAGTATCCGTGTCCATTATATTGTATTTAGTTTTTACGAGTTGTGTAAACAGGCATCAAGAAGTATTATCCAGTGAAACATGTAAAAACATTAGTTTAGTAATTTCGATGGATAGCAGTGCAATGCTAACAAGCCAAGCAGCCTATCTTCTTATTTGTGATAGTTTACAGCATTACAGTGGTATGTCAACTGAAGTTCTTTTCGGCGAAGTTAGAAAAAGTAAAAGGAGGAGGATTTCTGAAAGATTGGAGGGGGAGGGATTTGATGCTCTCGTAACACTAAAAGGAGTCGATTCAAATAGTGTTAGCTTTGAAATCTGTATCAATAACAACAATCTACATTCTGTTCATTTTAAGAAATTCACCATAGGTTTTTATGACTTCAGAGGTCATCAAAAATTTTTAATAGGTGATGAATATAAGAGGGGGATCTCATCTCCGATTATTTTATCACAAAAAGAAAACAAATGTGTTCAGTTTGAGTTACCACTTGATGATTTAATAATTGATTACTGGGGAAAAATACAGTGTCATACATCTGTTTTCGTTGAAAATATTCCTTATTTGGTTTATATGAAACCAATCTATGTGGAATTGAGTGGCGAATTACCAGATTGATTTACTCATCGTAGCCCCCGTGCTACAACGACCTACCCTCGCAAAGCATACAGCCCGATTTTCCTGATAACCACAAAAAGTAAAAAAACATACATCCGTAGTGCAAGCTGTGGGGTGGTTAATACTACAAGGCATAAGTTTTACGAGCTTTAGCAGTCCACTAGCACCTAGTCTTCCCAATAAATCGTGCTCTTACCGCTCCGCCAAATACCCCTGTGCCACTTCCTCCGCGATGCCGAAAACCAGCAGCGCATCAAACAAGTGCTGACGGATAGCAGGCAAGTCATTCAGCGTGCGAGCATCGCGTACTTGTTCGAGTAGGTGTGCTGCTGTTTCAGCGGTATAAACTTCACGAAATGCCAACAGCAAGGCTTCTGGCACATCGGTGAGTTTGCGCATCAGGTCGTAGGGCAGGTCTTGGGCGGACATGCGGGAGAGAAGCTCGAGTTCTTCATCCAATGTAGAGATAAGTTCTCCTATGGCCTCGCCTTCTAACTTACCTTCTAACTTACCTTCTAACTTACCTTCTAATTTGCCTTCTATCTTGCCTTCTTGAACGGCCTGATCCCACAGGCTGCCGGGCAGATAGGCAACTCCCTCAAAGATGTTTTCTTTCATTTTTTCCATATCAGACGGGGTTAGTTGGTAGGATGAGTATATGTATTGTAACAGTTGTTGGAACACTTGGAGGACGATGTCCTCTGGCGAATTTGACTCGTTGGCAAAGTTAAAGATTTTTCCAACAAAACGCAAGAACGAATCCTTATCAGAGCGGTATTTGTACAGCAGCAATGTGCTGCGCAGCATGAATCCGTACTCTAAGTGGAAGAGCGTCTGCTCGGACACCTGCGACAAATCCAGCAACTCATAACTAAAAAACGGGATGTATCGCTTCAAGTCTGGATGAGGCAGGTCGAAGTGGTCGGCGAAGTCGCGCACGTTCCAAGCTTGGTCGCCGTGATAGACCACCACAGGCAGTACAAGGCGCAGGAGCTTCTCCCCGTTTCGATACTGGTACTGGTAACTTTCCGTAATGTATCGGAGCAGTTGCAAGTAGATGTTGTCGGGCAGGTAGCTTTTGTGCTCCAACAGTAGCGTAATTTGTGCGGGCGGCTTATCAGCGTCACCCTTCCAGTGACAGGAATAGCTCACGTCAGAGAAATAATCGCATAGATCGGCACTGATGTACGCGGTATTCTCCATTTGGAGGGTAGTAAAGTCTAAGTTTTCGGAAATTATCGCGGGCAGAAAGCCGCGCACCAATGCCTCTACCTCCGAAGGTGAGACATCGTCGCCTTAAACAGTGCGTCGTGTGGATTGGTATTCGCCATGAGGAGCGGTTTTTGTAGGGCAAAGATAGTGAATTGGTATTTATTTAAAAATAAAAATGTATTTTTTAAAAAAAATAAAACAAAAAAATAAATCAAATTACAACAAAACCCGCTTGGGGAATGTGTATCTTTGCCAAGCGACCACCTCGGCATTTTTGAAAACAAGAACAACGACGGCCTCCTCCTCACCGAGGAAGCACAGTTTGAGACGAAAAATGATGCTAAGTCTCATCAAAGCCAAAATGGAGGTAGGTTGTGGAGATGGATAAAAGGAGATCGTATTGTAAGGGATGGAGATAATTTTCAAATTGAAAACAATAGAGAAACTCTGTCACTTACGAGTATACAGATGGAGATGGAGACAAGTCTATTATCAAAGGGTTTCTCAATATCAGTGGTGACCATAATTTTGATAACACTCCTCTCTTAAAAAGCGCACCAGAACCTAATTTTTGGGTACGTCTGGAAAATGGAAACTACTTGAAAATATAAGCAAATGGTCTTAATGTTGCAGCGCGTCAAACGTTCTATGGCCGTGGTTATTCTATTCCAACGCTTAATGGTGGGGTTGTTGTTAAAGGGTCAAATAATGGAATAAATGCAGCTCTGGCAGATACCTTACTATTGCTCCAATTCCGAAAGGTGCTTCTACGTTTGGGCGAGCGGGAGTAGTTGGTCGATGAAGGAGTCGTAGCATTATCTATGCTGAAATTTAGGCGTATAGACAGTGGTTTTCTTATCAATAATAGCCTAAGAGCTCAGTTGCACAAGCATCACCTTAGCTCAATTAAAGGGCGTGGGTATCCAGGGAGTATAAGTGCGACTCATATGAACATCAATCAATTTCACCTAATTTTTAACCCTCGAAAATGGGATGCGTTATCCACTTGTAGATATACACCATTTCGGTTTTAATTTTTTTTATGAAGAAGATACTTTCATTGATAGAAGAAAATTATAGTCTATGGGAAGTATTAGTTGCTAGGGCACTGATACATTCTGACACAATAAAATTTAACATTCTCTACCATCTTACTAAAGAAGACGAAGAGTTCTTGCAGGGACTAGGAGGTTCTGTGACAGAAGGAGTGAGGAGCGATAAATTTTATGCAACATCAAAGATCGTGGTATTTTCATCTAAAGAAATTGAACAAAAGATGATTGAGTTTTTAAAGAACTTTGGATACTGGAAAAACAAGTTTATTGAAGACCCTTCGTTTTGGAAGCAAAACGAAGAAATACTGGCAAGCATCACTCACGAAGAACTTGTGATGGTGGAATTTGAGTATTTCAGTGATTTACTAGAAAACGTTGATTTATATAACATTACCAGTTCATAACGAAAGCCCGCTGGCACGCAATCTTCCCAATAATGCTAGAAGTGCTACTTATAATGGATCAACAGGAAAGAATTCAATCAGTAAATACATTAATACAGCAAAAGCTATTGAGTATAAAACATACATTGGTGCCCATGCTAAAATGACAAATAATTACTAGAATGATGAAAAAGCTATCATTAATAGGTGCTATTGTAGTCTTTATGTTTTGCTGCAATAGAAATTTAGATGTTTTCTCCGACCAGCAGATAAAAGATATATTGACGCAGTTCAAAGATGAGCATAAACCGAACAATTACCACGTGCGAATAGATTCGTTAGCTTCAGACACGAAACTTCTGCACCTTTGGATCAATAATCGTCTGGCAGATACTATATCTTTGTTTGGAACATCTTCTTTGTGTCGGTACTTCAGCTTTGAAGGAGGCTTTGTCTTTGTTTATGAGAATAAAGATTGCAACCTCAATTTACCAGACGGTTTAATGGCTAAATACAGTAACTCAGGTTATGAGTATTTAATTCAGTCTCCATTTTTTTCTGAAACAGGAGTGGATACCGTTTTTTATTTGGTTAAACGTCGTGGAAGAGTTCAAATAGAAAAAGTAGAATTATTCATTGACACCACTGCTGATAAAGCTATTGATGAGTTCTTGAAATCACATCCCCCCACTGGCTAAGCTACACGATGGCCGCCCCTAGCGTATAGACGTGTAGTGTTAAGTGGGCGAAGCCGCACCTTAGCGCAGTTTCGAGTTCATCATGTTTTCCATGCAATGAAAAAGCCTGTCAATTTACTTGACGGGCTTTTTTGTCATCCCAGCTCGTCGTAGCGTCCTCGCTACGACGGACGATGCTTGTAGGGCTTGCAGCCTGGTTTTCCTGATAACAGCAAGAAGTAAAAAACACCGGCTACCATAGTGCAAACTGTGGAGTGGTTGTGTTTAGGAGGCGTAAGCAAAACGAGCTTTAGCAGTCCACTAGCACCTATTCTTCCCAATAAATCGTGCTCTTACCGCTCCGCCAAATACCCTGTGCCACTTCCTCCACGATGCCGAAAACCAGCAGCGCGTCGAACAAGTGCTGACGGATAGCAGGCAAGTCATTCAGCGTGCGAGCATCGCGTACTTGTTCGAGTAGGTGTGCTGCTGTTTCGGCGGTATAAACTTCACGAAATGCCAACAGCAAGGCTTCTGGTACATCGGTGAGTTTGCGCATCAAGTCGTAGGGCAGGTCTTGGGCGGACATGCGAGAGAGGAGTTCGAGTTCTTCATCCAAGGTAGAGATAAGTTCTCCTATGGCCTCGCCTTCTAACTTACCTTCTAATTTACCTTTGGCTTCGCCTTTCGCTTCACCAAGCTGTATCGCCTGATCCCACAGACTACCCGGTTCATAATCGACCCCTTCAAAAAAGTTCTCCTTCAACTGTTCCATGTCAGATGTATTGAGTTTGTAAGCCTTATAAATGTAATGTAGTAACTGTAGAGCAGCTTCCACAACCACATCTTCTGGCAAGTCCGACTGCTTTGCAAAGTTAAATATTTTCCCACCAAAATGCAATAGCATCGGCTTGTCCCACCGGAATTTGTAGAGCAAGAAGGTGCTACGCAGCATGAATCCGTACTCTAAGTGGAAGAGCGTCTGCTCGGACACCTGCGACAAATCAAGCAGCTCATAACTGAAAAACGGGATGTACCGCTTCAAGTTCGGATGAGGCAGGTCGAAGTGGTCGGCGAAGTCGCGCACGTTCAAGCTTGGTCGCCGTGATAGACCACCACAGGCAGTACAAGGCGCAAGAGCTTCTCCCCGTTTCGATACTGGTACTGGTAACTTTCCGTAATGTATCGGAGCAGTTGCAAGTAGATGTTGTCAGGCAGGTAGCTTTTGTGCTCCAACAGTAGCGTAATTTGTGCGGGCGGCTTATCAGCGTTACCCTTCCAGTGGCAGGAATAGCTCACGTCAGAGAAATAATCGCGCAAATCGGCACTGATGTACGCGGTATTCTCCATTTGAAGAGTAGTAAAGTCTAAGTTTTCGGAAATAATCGCGGGCAGAAATCCGCGCACCAATGCCTCTACCTCCGAAGGGTGAGACATCGTCGCCTTAAACAATGCGTCGTGTGGATTGGTATTCGCCATGAGGAGCGGATTTTGTAGGGCAAAGATAGGTGTTTTTAATTTAAAAAAAATAAAAAATAATATTTATTTTAATAAAAAACAAATATTGTATTTTTTATATATCCCTGCCCTCTGCGGAGGCGAAAAAACAACCGCCCCATAGTGCAAGCTACAGGACAATTATACTAAAAAACATAAGCTTTCTAGGTTTAGCATCCCGCATCAACGACAGGAGTTATGGAAAAGTTCTTACTTTGCAGCCAAATTTTCGCTGCATGAAAGCATTTTTACTCTTTGTTTTTGGATTAACGCTACACTTCGCACAAGCTCAGCAACAAGCTACGCTGCTGGGACGGTGGCAAGATATGTCTTTGGATGGGTCTTCCGCTTATGACAACACCTACAATGAAATTTGGGGATTGGCTATCGGAGACCGCGAATATGCAGTGATAGGCTCTACGGCTGGTACACATTTTATTGATGTTACACAGCCAGCAGCGGCCTCGGAGGTGTTTTTCGTACCGGGTGCCTCCTCAGGTACACATCATTCACCGCGATTACCACTATGGGCTGCTATCTGTATGCCGTGTCGGATGAAGGGGCTAGCTCCCTGCAAATTATGGACATAAGTTTCCTGCCCGATTCCGTGGCACTCGTTTATGACAGTGATATCCTGCTGCGCAGGGCGCATAACATCTTTATAGATACGGCACGTGCTACCCTCTACACGTTGGCCACATCGGGCGGCCCTCAAAGTGGGTCAGCTATGCGTATATACGATCTTTCCACTCCCGATAACCCCCAATTTCTTGGAGCATACAACCAGTTTGGCGGATTAACAGCCGGCCACGTCCACGATGCTTTTGTTCAAAACGGTATTGCCTACCTCAATTGCGGTTTCGATGGCATGGCGGTGGTAGATTTCAACGACCCGCTCAACCCCCAAACACTGGGCATCCTTACCGATTACATCTTTGCCGGCTACAACCATTCAGGATGGCCTTCCGTAGATGGCCAATATTACTACCTCGGTGATGAAACCCACGGCTTCCCCCTCAAAGTAGTGGATGTAAGCGACCCTACGGATATGGAGGTGGTGGCGACCATTGGGTCGCTCAATCCCGATTTGCAACAAACCATCCCCCACAACCAATTAGTAGCCTGTAACTACCTCTACGTGTCATACTATTACGAGGGCCTGATGGTGTATGACATCAGCGATCCTGCTGCCCCGCAACCCGTATTGTACTACGACACCTCCGCTTGGCCTTTCGACTTTAACTACCGTGGGGCATGGGGCGTGTATCCTTTTCTACCTTCCGGCAATATCTTAGTATCGGATATGCAAGAAGGACTCTTTGTGCTTTCAGGCCCCGGAGATGTATGTGACAACCGCGAAGAGAGCCGTGAATATTGCGGATTGGTAGCGGACAATGAACCTGTAGTCGAAGATACTCCTTGGAGCGTGTTTCCCCAACCAGCCCGACATTCCCTAACTTTGGTTGGCCAAGACATGCTTTCGCCCCTTGCTCAGTTGCAACTTTTCAACAATGCTGGCAGCTTAGTCCATACCTTTACTAACGCTACCGATGACACCCTTCTCCTGCCTAACCTACCTGCTGGTTTATACTGGCTGAGGGTGGCAGACGACAAGAACATTCAGCTCTTGAAGGTATTGATTCAATAGCTTGCTTGGCTAGGGGTTTAATTCACAAAGTCGTGGAAATCGCTGGCATGTTTAGCTATCACACGCAGGGTCTCTTCATCCGTGATGAGACCCGTACTATCAATAAAAGTATCTGCTTTGGAAACGGGAAGGTGTTCCGGCATCACCGTAACACCCAGATAGTTGAGCACCCCTGTGAGGTGTGTCATACCACGTAAATTGCCGGCTCTACCGCTGGAAACGCCCATGAGCGCTGCTTTTTTACCTTTAAAATTAGCGGCATACTGGCGCGTCGATACCGCGTCGATGAATAGCTTGAGAATGCCGGGATAGCTGCCGTTGTACTCCGGAGTGATAAAGACAAAATGCGCCGCCGGAAGGATATACTGATCTTGGATAGCTATCAAATCGGGTGTCATTTGCCCTTTGGCATACATGGCAGGCGAAAACCAATCGTGGGAAATATCTTCTAAGGCCAATAATTGCACATCAAGTGCTGGGTATTGCGATAAAAAGTGGTAATATTGCTGTGCATACACTTTGCAAATACTGCCGCTGCGGTTGGTGCCGGAAATGACCGTTATCTTATTCATAACTGAATGATGGTTCGCCCAAATGAACGCGAGTGGCAAAAAAATGTTCAGGTTTTTGATAAATAGTGTGATGGGCCTCCCTTCCACTCGACTCCGCTCGTGGGCAGGGCGCGATCCCGATAAGAATCGTATATGCGTCAACTTAAAAAAAGCGGTTCTTTGATAAATTTAGTGGTCGTACTGGGCTAGCGATGTGCAGCAGTGGCAGCTTTTAGCTGACAGACCCGGGTTTGCCGGGGCCGATCTAGGCTCAGCCTAGAGAGCTGCGAAACGTAGCGACCCGAAGGGTAGCCTCCACTAAAAAAGTCAAAGGACCAAAAAAGCTAATATAAAAAATGACCAATGACCCATGTTTAATGATCAATGTCCAATGGAAGGCACGCCAAAGTTGGACATTGTACATTGAAAATTGAACATTGCACATTTAGGAAATGACCAATGTTCAAATAACACGATTACCATCTGGTTGATTGTCCATTTGCGAAAACAACAAATTTATGAAAATCACATTTTACGGTCACGCTTGCGTTGGAGTGGAAACCCAAGGAACGCACTTGCTATTCGACCCATTCATTACCCCCAATGAATTGGCATCCCATATTGATGTCGATCAAATCCAGGCCGATTACATTTTGCTTACCCATGCCCACGGAGACCACATTGCCGATGTAGAACGAATCGGCCAGCGGAACGGTAGCAAGG
Source organism: Saprospiraceae bacterium (assembly GCA_041392765.1). Taxonomy (GTDB): domain Bacteria; phylum Bacteroidota; class Bacteroidia; order Chitinophagales; family Saprospiraceae; genus Lewinella. The sequence continues at coordinate 94,670 of JAWKLL010000019.1, read as the reverse complement.
TAGTCAGCAACTTTGAGATTGCCTCTCACTTTGGCAATAAAGGCATGGCTTACCACCCCATGAACCACGGTGGTAAAACCCATTTTGATTTTGGCACGGTAAAATACGTGAACGCCATTCACACCAGCAGCTTCCCCGATGGTAGCTACGGCGGCAATCCGGGTGGTTTTGTGGTTTGGAACGATGAAGGCTGCTTCTACCACGCTGGCGATACCGCCCTGACGATGGATATGCAGCTTATTCCGAAAACCTGCCCGCCTTTAGATTTTGCTATCTTACCCATCGGCGACAACTTCACTATGGGCTACGAAGATGCGGCTATCGCAGCAGGGCTATTACAAGTAGATCGCGTCATAGGCATACACTTCGATACCTTCGGTTATATCAAAATAGATGCCGATGCGGCAAAAAATGCCTTTGCGAATCAAGGAAAAGAATTAATTTTGCTGCCCATTGGGGAAAGTATTAACATATAAACCTCGTGTTGTCCTTTAAGATCAGATCACCTAATGGGCAACTGCTTTCCCCGCAGGACTATGTAATCTGCTTTACTTACAGGATACTTACAGGATACCAATATTTTTTCGATTAAACCACGAATCTCCATAACCAATGGGAAAAGTCATTGCTATTGCCAATCAAAAAGGAGGAGTAGGTAAAACTACCACAGCCATCAACTTGGCTGCCAGTTTGGCAATATTGGAAAAAAAGGTACTCCTGATAGATGCTGACCCGCAGGCTAACGCCTCATCGGGCGTAGGAGCACTGGAACAAGACGTGGATACCTCCCTCTACGATTGCCTTATCAATGGTTTGGAGCCAGAGGATGCCATCTATGAAACAGACACGCCCAACCTCCATCTTATCCCCTCTCATATCAATTTAGTGGGTGCTGAACTGGAGTTGGCCACCATGGAAGACCGTGCCTATATCCTCAAGGAAGTTGTTGACAAGGTCAGGGACAGTTACGATTACGTTATTATCGACTGCTTGCCTTCTCTGGGCATTGTCACTATCAATGCACTGACGGCTGCAGATTCGGTCATCGTACCCGTTCAATGCGAGTTTTTTGCGCTGGAAGGGCTTTCCAAATTGCAAAACAGCATCAGCCTGGTACAGGCCAACTTCAACCCTGAATTGCAGTTAGAAGGCATATTATTGAGTATGTACGACAGTCGCCTGCGGTTGGCCAATGTGGTCGTCGATAAGGTACGTGAGATATTCGGCACACAGGTTTTTGATACCATCATTCATCGCAATGCGCGTATCAGCGAAGCCCCCAATATGCACATGCCCGTAGTAATGGTCAATGCAGCCAGCCGAGGTGCGGTGAACTTCCTCAACTTGGCGCAGGAATTGCTTCGTAAAAATAACGATGTTTTGGTTTGAACAGGCATTGACGCCCGTCACTTAGTAATTTAACGGAAATAACCTGTTCAATTTTTTTTCCGCAATGGCGGATCAAGTAGTATTTGTAATGGCTAAACAATTAGGAAAAAAGCCTTCTAAAGGGCAATTGGGATCAGGAATAGATGCTTTATTTGGCGGTGGTGCCAAAAAGGTGGCCGAAGCAATCGCTGAAAACCCCACAGAAGTAGTTAGGGAGTTAGCTCGGCATTTTGCCATGATTCCCTTAGCGGAAATAGAACGCAACCCCGATCAGCCTCGCTATGAGTTCGATACAGAGGCATTAGAAGAATTGGCCGACAGCATCAAAGTGCATGGCATCATCCAACCACTGACCGTTCGCTATTTGGAGCCGGGTCGCTACCAAATTATCTCCGGTGAACGCCGCTGGAAGGCATCGAAACTCGCTGGCCTTACGGAAGTTCCCGCCTATATACGGGTAGCCAACGACCAGACGCTCTTGGAAATGGCTATTATTGAAAATATCCAACGGGAAGACCTCACCCCCCTGGAAATTGCCAATTCTTATAGCCGCCTCAAGCAAGAATGTGAGCTAACTAATGAAGCATTGGCAGAGCGTATGGGCAAAAAAACCTCTACCATCACCAACTACCTTCGCTTATTAGGGCTGCACATCAGTGTACAAGAAGCACTTAAAAATGAAACCATCACCATGGGGCACGCCAAGGTAATAGCTGGCCTGGATCTCCTCCTGCAAGAATCTTTTCTCAAAGAAATAATTGCTAAAGGATGGTCGGTAAGGCAGACGGAAACACAAGGAAAAGTCTATCAAGCCCCGAAAAGAAGGAAACTGCGAAACCTGCAACCCCTACCCCTACTCCCACCAATAAGTTCGACTTGGAATACGACAAAATCACCCAAGACTTCAAGGCGTTCTTCGGCACGGGAAAGGTGAAACTAAAATTGGAAGATAAAAAGACAGGCAAAGGCCAAATCATCATCGATTTCGATGACCATGATCAATTGACCAACTTGTTCAAGTGTGTTGAACTTTAATGTTTATTTTACCCTGTAGTCATAGGTCAACGGAGGGCCAGCCATGAAGCTACTCGTCTTTTTTTGCACCTCTATATGGATGGGGTGTTGCTGGTAGGAAGCGTAGTCTTCTTCATCCATTTCTAACTGCATCATCCAGGGGTAATCCTCCAAGGCGCGCTTGTCGCGAAAAGATAAAAAACGCCCCGCCTCGAAGCGTTTAACTTCAGGAATATCAGCCAACTGTTGCAGCGCAGCCAAAAAGGCAGCCGTATCTATAGGCGTTCGGGTTTTAAAAAAGACAATGTGTACAATTTCGCCCCGCTCCGCTTTCATGGCCGCTAATGCCGTTTGCGCTTTGGCCAATTCATCTTGTGTCTTTTGCAACTGCATCTCCAACAAATCTTCAGGAGATATACCCTCTTTCATAGGCGCATCCGCGCTATTTGAACAAGCTGTATGCAGTATAGCAACCACTAACAACCCAAGGAAATATTGTTTTTTCATTTTCATGGTTTTTATTTTTGGTTCTTTGACAAATCTAGTGGTCGTTCTGGCCTAGCGATCTCGGCAAAAGGCCGAGACAAGTTGTGCAACAGTGGCCGCGATAGCGGACAGACAGCGACCGTAGGAAGCTGGCCGAGCGAATAGCGAGCTGTGGAACGTCGTCGGCATAGCCGAGATGCAATAGCGCCCGTAGGGAGGCACACTATTTGTCAAAGAACCTTATTTTTAAAAACTTTCCTACATAACCACTAAGTAATTTGACGGAAATAACTGATCCCATTTTTCTGAAGGCTTGTCTTTATACACACGCTTTGTGCATAAAGCCAAGTCAAAAATGGGATCACTTATTTTTTCACGTCCTTTAGAACCCATGCGTTATCTCCACTGCTTCATCATCATTCCCTTCGGCGGATTCCGGATAAACGACCCGCACATGGTGTACACTGCGCATAATTTTCTGAAAAACTACCCTACACTGTTCCAATTCGCGGAAGGTAATACGGGCTTCTTGCAACTGCCCATCTTTCAGCTTATGTGCTATGATTTTATTGATAAACTCATTGAGTTCATCCTCCGTAGGAGATTTCAAGCTGCGGCAAGCGGCCTCAATAGAATCGGCTAGCATGAGAATAACTTCTTCCTTGCTGCGGGGCAACGGCCCGGGGTAGCGAAAAGCTTCGTCATTGGAAACGGCCGCTGGTACGTCATTGAGGTGTTTGCGATAAAAGTATTCCGTGCGTGTGGTACCATGATGAGTACGGATGAAATCGATAACAAGCGGAGGCAGCCCTGCTTTCTTGGCCATGCGCACGCCTTCGGCCACGTGGTCGATGATGGCTGTTGCGCTTTGCTGGTCGGAAAGTGCTTCATGTGGGTCTATCTCTGATTGGTTTTCCACAAACAGTTCAGGCTGTTTCATCTTGCCGATATCGTGGTACAATGCCCCTATCCGCACCAAGAGTGGATCGGCTTTGATGCGTCTAGCAGCCGCTTCCGCTAAGTTGCCCACTTGAAGGGAGTGCTGCAAGGTGCCTGGTGCCTTCAGGGCTAGTTCTCGCAGGAGCGGCCTGTTCATATCCGACAATTCCACCAACGTGATGGGCGATACAAAACCAAATATTCGCTCCAATAAAGGAATCAGCGGATATGACAACAACGTAAGAAAAGCGTTGAAGAAAAACCAAATCCCCATGCTTTTATCAATATCTAAAAAGCTGTTTTCCGTAATGAGCGACAACCCTAAATACCCAACAGCGTACGTGATAAAGATGAAAAGTATGACGGTAAAGAATCCGCTCCAATCGCGCGTATCGATTTGACTAATCACCACCACAGCACCGGCTAATATTTGCAATACAAGGAAATCAAATCCTAGAGATGACAGAAAACTGGCAGGCAATACTACAGCCAAGTGGGTAAACAAAGCCAGCTTTTCATTAAAAAACGTCTTGATAACAATGGGCACAATACAGAACGGAATCATGTAAGTGCTAATGCCTTCCAAGCGTTCGATAATGAAGACCAAATAGGCATAGATAATGATCCATAACAACAAGAAGGCCAACCGGGAATAGCGGTTGTAAACGAGGGGAGCGTGGCGTTGCAGATAAACGGAAAAGATGACCAACACCAAGGTAGTAAGAATCAGATACCCCACAAACACGCTGGGCAACGACTGCTCGGAAGATGTCTGCCGCAGGTATTCCTGCTCGAAGGAATAGAGTTTTTGGTAGATGTCGTCGGTAATGACATTATTATTACTAACAATCAATTCTCCCTGCCTGATGATACCACTGGAAAGAACGATTTTACCCAAAGCATTATCCAATAGTTCGTCTGTACGCTTTTCGTTATAGGTGAGGTTAGCAACGCCCCATTCATTAATATATTGAAGTAATTCAGGGCAAGGTGTAAATCCACTCCGCGTGAGGGAATCTAGTAATTGTTGCCTCAATTGAGCTACATCTGTCAGGTTCACGGCGGGTATTTCGTAAAAGGTGTTGCCATAAATCACCGTAACAACCCTATCAGCCGGGAGTTGTGCCACATCAGGCAACACCCCCTGCTTATACGTTTTTTCTAGTTGGGTATTGATAAAAGCCGTCAACCGAGCAACGTTCACACTGGCATCTGCGCAAGCACCCGGGATGGCATACAAGGCATTTACTTTTTCAGCAAGTTCCGTTTGGAGGGGTGACAGCACTAACGGGTCAATATCATATACCAACGAGGCTTGTTCTCTTATCCTTTGCTGTTCTGCTCGCAACTCGGCATCTGTTTTCAGCATCGCGAAATCAAAAGGAGCCTTCAGATCGTCATATTGCCAAATCTGTTGGCGTTCGTAAGCATATTTAAAACGGGAAGCCGTTGGAAACATTAAACTAATCACCAATACCGTACCGATAAACATCAGCGGTTGCAGGAAGAGGACAAGCCTGCTGGAAGCTAATTGAATAAAAGACTTCATACGTTCGTTGGTACTATGGTGTTGACGATAAGCACTCTACAAAGTTAGGGTTTCCCACTCATATTGGCTACAAAAACAGCAAAATCAAAAGCCAGTAATAGGCTATCGCCTTGATAATCCTGATTGCGCAGCCGTGCACGGTGGGCTTCATCCAACGCGGGGTGCTTCAGCAGGAGGGTTTGCAAGGTGCGCATGACTTTTACATGACGGGGAAAATCGCCGGTTGCAGGCAAGTTGGGCGCTCCTACTGCCTTTAGCAACTGGTATTGTATCTTTGCCTGAAAAGGTGCATACAACTGTGGATACTGAAAGGCAAGATAAAGGGAAACCATCTCATAGCCATCATCGTGGTAATGCCCTGTTTCCACCGTGAGTGGATATTGCAGCCGATACTGACGCATGAGTTCATCGCAGTAGAATACAAACCGATCGGCACGATGATGTGCATCCTTGTCCTCATTGAAGAGGTCGGTAAACATGGTATGCACAAAATGCGGATCCATCGCTAGGAAAGTTAGCATCATTTGTTTAGGCTCATAGGCTTGCCGCTTCCATATCCGACGATTGGTAAGATTGGTGAGGCTGCGGTCATACATAGCACGCAAGTCGGGCGCGTCGAGGTTCCAATGCTGTTGCCAATTAGCCTGCGTTTCCCAATAATGTAAGTTGGTAGTAGCCTCCGGGGTAGCCAACCACGCTAGATAATCATGAATGAACCCTTGTATTTTATGTAGTTGCATGGGGCGAAGATAGAAACGGAGAAGTTGTTTTTTGTGTAATACTGTGTAATTTTGCAGTTTGAATTGATATACCGTCAACAAATGGTAAAACCTTACGTGGAGCTAATGGCTCCTGCCGGAAATTTCGAATCGATGATGGCCGCTATTCAAGGTGGGGCCAATGCCGTGTATTTTGGCATAGAACAACTGAATATGCGGGCGCGCGCCACTATGAATTTCACCATCAATGATTTGGCGAAGATTGCGGAAGTGTGCGAAGCCAATGGGGTAAAATCTTACATCACGCTTAACACCATCCTTTACGACCACGATATTAGCCTCATGAAACGCATCGTGGATGAAGCTAAAAAACACCGTATTTCTGCTATCATCGGTGCCGACCAAGCACTCATCCACTACGCTTCCACGCAGGGAATGCCCGTCCATATTTCAACGCAGGTCAATGTTTCCAACATCGAAACGGTAAAATTTTATGCCCTTTTTGCCGATGTAATGGTATTGGCTCGCGAATTGAGCATGAAACAGATGGCGGAGATTACCCGGCAGATAGCGCAGGAACAAATCAAAGGCCCTTCGGGTGAACTAGTACGCATCGAGGTTTTTGCACACGGTGCGCTGTGTATGGCGGTTTCCGGCAAATGCTACCTCAGTCTTCACACCCACAACTCATCGGCCAACAGAGGCGTTTGCATACAAAATTGCCGCCGTACCTACGAAGTAAAAGATCGTGAAGAAGGCATTGAGTACCATATTGAAAACGAGTACATCATGTCGCCTAAAGACCTCAATACGCTGCCTTTCCTGGATCAGCTCTTGGATACTGGAGTGGACGTACTCAAGATTGAGGGTCGTGCCCGTGCCCCTGAGTATGTAAAAACCGTTACCCGTGCCTACCGCGAGGCTATCGACGCCGTGCAAGAGGGTTCTTTTAGTAACGAAAAAGTAATGGCGTGGCAAGCAGCCGTTGAACAAGTTTACAACAGAGGCTTTTGGGGCGGCTACTATTTAGGGCAAAAATTAGGCGAATGGTCTGACACTTATGGTTCCAAAGCGACCACCAAGAAGGTGTATCTAGGCAAAGGACGGCACTACTTCAATAAACTTTCTGTCGGAGAATTTCTGATTGAAAGCCACACCTTGAACAAGGGCGACAAGCTGCTCATCACAGGCCCCGTAACAGGCGTGCTGGAGTTTGAAGCGGAGGAAATACGCGTGGACAACCAGCCCGTGGACAGTGCAGCGAAAGGCACCGCCTGTTCGCTGAAAGTGCCAGAAAAAATACGACCCAGCGATAAACTATATAAAATTGTAAACGCCTAATGGTCATCGTTACCCACAACCGTAATAAGTGTATCGGCTGCAATTACTGCGTGGAACTTGCCCACGAATATTGGCGTATGTCGAAACGCGATGGAAAAAGCGTTCTATTACACGCATCCGAAAAAAAAGGCATGCACACCGTCCGGTTAGACGATGAGGCACTGGTATCCAATGAAGCCGCCGCCAAAGCCTGCCCTGTGAATATTATTCATGTGAAACAGGTGTGATATCGGCCATGTAGAGATAGACGGCCGTCTATCTCTACATATGGCCGTCTATCTCTACATACGGCCGTCTATCTCTACATATGGCCGTCTATCTCTACATGGCCGATTTATTGCAACCGAATCTCATCATCGTGCTCATCAAAGAATCGGTAGCTATTGATGCCGTAATCCTTATCTTCTATGATTTTAACCCAGCGTTGGTTGGCGCGCCACCATTGAACCTGACGACTATTCCACCAGCCTTTTTTCAGGTAGGATGCCACAAACGGATGAGCTCGCAGTGTGAGTTTAGCCTTGGGTTGGGACTGTAAAATGTACTGCAAATCTCGCTCAATATCGTCTTCCAAAAGGATGGTAGCATTCACTTTGCCCGTGCCATTGCAGGTGGGGCAAACCTCTGAGGTATTGATATTCACCTCGGGGCGTACTCGTTGGCGAGTAATCTGCATCAGCCCGAACTTGCTCAATGCAAGTATGGTATGCTGAGCGCGATCCTTCTTCATAAAATTGCGCATAGCCGACAAGAGTTCTTTCTTGTGGTCGGGGTTGCGCATATCGATGAAGTCGATGATGATGATACCACCGATATCCCTGAGCCGCAATTGGCGGGCAATCTCCTCGGCAGCTTCCATGTTTACTTTTAGAACGGCTTCCTGCTGATTGGCATCGCGCATTTTGTGGCCACTATTCACATCCACCACGTGCAAAGCTTCTGTATGCTCAATGACGATATAGGCGCCGCTGCTCATAGTAGCCGTCTTGCCAAACGAAGATTTTATCTGTTTGGTGACACCAAAAGTATCGAAAATGGACTTACCTGTCTTGTGTAACTGGACGATTTTCACTTTATCGGGTGCGATGCTACCGATGAAGGCTTTGATATTTCCATACAACTGCTTATCATTGACAATGATGCGGTTGAAGGAATCCGTGAGCAGGTCACGCAGGATGGAAGTTGTTTTGTCGAGTTCGCTGAGGAGTTTCTGAGGTGGCTTGGCTCCTTTGAGTTGCTGGTGAATATCTTCCCATTTCTCCATCAACTCAGTCATTTCTTCATGGAGATCAGCAACCTTCTTCCCCTCGGCAGCAGTACGCACAATGACCCCGAAGTTTTTGGGGCGTATGCTTTCAATCAAGAGGTGGAGGCGTTTGCGCTCTTCTGCACTGCCAATTTTCTTGGACACCGCAATCACATCATTGAAAGGGGTAATGACCAAATACCTACCAGGAATGGTGAGTTCGCAGCTCAGGCGAGGCCCTTTGGTGGAGATAGGCTCCTTGAGTATCTGTATTAAAACAGGCTGCTTGCGATTGACGACCTTTTCCATCTTGCCCGTCTTCACGATTTCGGGTTCGTAGGTAAAGTTGTCCAATCGGTGCGTACCAACTTGCCCATTGATAGATCCCTCTGTGTATTTCAACAACGAAAGCACCTTGGGTCCCAGATCGGTATAGTGTAGGAAAGCATCTTTTTTGTGGCCAATATCCACAAAAGCAGCATTCAACCCGGGCATGAGTTTTTTGATTTCCCCCAGGAAGATGTCGCCTACTAAGAAGTTTTCATTGGTTTTTTGGTTGTGAAGCTCCACGAGCTTACCATCCTCCAAAAGCGCAATTTCTACTTCCGTGGGCGTGGAATTGATAATCAGTTCCTTGTTCAAACTTGTACGATTTGCACTGCTTTGCCGTGAAAACACCACGTCTGCACAGTATGTACTGCGATTGTGGCGTAATGAAACACACGTGGTAAAAGTCCCTGAAAACCAAACTCCGGAAATAAGCCCGGAAAATATCTTGTCGTATCAACGGCACCTCATCAAAAGAGCACGTACAATGCGCCGATGTACTAAGGACTATCAAAATTGTCCACGTTTGGGAATCATTGCCCGCTACAATCTAAATATACCCAGGGTTTACGAAGGTTAGGTGAAGTAGGTTTCATCTATACCCTATTAGTATATCGAGTACGCCGAATGAGGTTCACTATTTTCCTATTTTGGTAGGTCGGATTGCTATTATTGGTCATTACTTTTAGTGCCAAGAGCAACCGTCAAGTGGGTAGGAAGTTCTTAAAAAACGGATGAATCAACATTCCTATACTCAAACAGCTTAGCCGATCCCCCGTGAGAGGAATCGGCCTGTATGCTGACAGAAGCAACTACTTGCTGGTGTGGGGATGTTGCTCGCATATATTTGCGCCACATCCACCCACACGGAGGCAGTGGGGTTACTACTTATTTCTTCTTCTTGTGACGATTCTTGCGCAAACGCTTTTTGCGTTTGTGGGTCGCAATCTTATGTCTTTTCCGCTTTTTTCCGCAAGGCATAAAGTTGACATTTGAAGGAACGATAAAAACGAATTCGAGCATTTTAACGGATCACATTCTTCTCTGCTAGCTGAGCCAGCAATTGTAAATGTCCTCGAACTAAAACACAGAACGTTGTCTTTACCTACTTCCTAGGTTAAGAAAAATTTCTATTGTGCTGCTTCCTGGCATTGCTGCCGAAAAGAAGCGGCTTTTTCCAACTGGCCTGCTGCTTCATAAGCAGCAGCCAATTGGCAAATGATAGTCAAATCATCGGGTTGCAGCTCAAGTGCTGTTTCCAGACGTTGGGTGGCTCTATCGAATTGGCCTGTTTTCATGGCCAAACGCGCCAGAGTGGTGTACACGATAGGGCTTTCTGGAAAAGACTGCTCCAATTCGCGCAACATCATGATCCCTTTCATAGGGTCATTTGTGGGAGGTGCATCGGTATAAGTCAACGCGAGATTGACTCGGTGGCGCACTTCCGTAGGATTGAGGGATATGGCGTTTTCAAAAGCAGTCACAGCTCTTTGGCTACAAAATGACTTGACTTTTTCCGCTGTTTCCCTTTGCACACACAAAGCATAAGTGGTGCCGGCAATAGACCAAGCCTCCTCGGTAGAAGTCGTTTCAGCTACCTGCTGGGCATAAAAGCCCGCTATGGCCGGAAAGCCTGCTTGAAACCAAGTGCCAGAAATCTGTTGCAACAATTCAATTTTGGTTGAATCATCGGCGGTATTGGATAATTCCTGCTCCAGTACCTGCAACGTGCTTATTTCTGCCTGTGAGAGTGAATCGTGTGCTTCCCGTATCAATACGTTGACATCTGTCGATTCCGCTTGCAAGGCTCGTACACTTTCCACTTTTGTTTGCCCGGGGGGCTTGGTTTCACAACCCAAGTACAAGACAAGGAAAAGCACTAATGTGCTCCCGATCGCTATGTACTGTGGTCTTGACATAAGGCAAACCGCTTTTTTCGTCTCTTAATCAATATCTTCCTCAGCAGGAAGCTCAGAAACATTCTCTTTCACTTCCTCCACGAACACCTTAGCAGGCTTAAAGGCAGGTATAAAGTGTTCTGGAATGACTAATGATTTGTTTTCCTTTATATGGCGGCCTACCTTTTGAGCACGGCGCTTTATAACAAATGACCCAAAGCCACGTACATAGACGTTTTCACCTTTGGCCAAGGATTCTTTCACTTCTGTAAAAAATGATTCCAACGCAACCAGTACATCCACCTTAGGGATTCCCGTCTTCTCAGCTATAGCTGCCACAAGATCAGCTTTTCTCATCGTTATTTGCTGGTTTTTAATTAGTTACACGATTCCGAGAGCCTTTCGGCAAACGAGGGGCAAATTTCGTCTTTTTTTGCGGTATCGGAAACTTTTATGGCATTATTTTTCACCAATCTTTTTTACACAGCTGAATCGCTGAGAGGTAAAACCTATGCTTACTGGAATAAAAGAGGGCAATGACCTTTTACATTGTATTAACAATGCGGCGCACCTCAAGGTTTGGCCAATTATTATTATTTATCAAAATTCATAAAAAGCACCCTTATTTTATCCCACAAACGAACTTCCTCATCTTTTATCCCGCCACATTTGATATTGGTAGATCTAGCCGCTATCTTTGCGAGGCAAGAGTAAAAACTTCCTTTATGCTACTATCCATGACGGGCTACGGCAGGGCATCTAAAACCTGGCGAGAAAAAACCTACGAGGTTGAATTGAGGGCACTAAACAGCAAAGTAACTGACATGCGGTTGCGTTGCCCACAAAATCTGCGCGAAAAAGAAAACGACCTCCGCAAAATGGTGATTGACTTTGCCCAACGCGGCAAATTCGAAATGTCCATTGATGTAAACTCTTCCTCTGGTGACGACCAATTCGGGCTAAATGTACCCCTATTCCGCAAGTATTTTGCCGCCCTCTCTCAGTTGTCTGAAGAATTTAACTACAAAGATGACAACCTCATGAGTGCCATTCTTAGATTGCCCAATGTGGCTGCATCCTCCGATGGTGAAATGAGTGAAGAAGAATGGGCTACACTTCAGGCAGCTGTCATGGAAGCTTTGGAAAACTTTCAGGCATTTCGCAAACAAGAAGGTGATGCTACTGCTAGAGATTTATCCGAACGTATCGCGGTCATCACGTCCCTTTTAGACCAAGTACCCCCATTCGAAACCGAGCGCGTGACGGCTATTCGCGACCGCCTGTACCGCAGTTTAGAAGAAAACATGGGAAAAGATCGCATTGATGCAAATCGATATGAACAAGAAGTCCTCTTCTACCTCGAAAAGATAGACATCAATGAGGAAAAAATGCGTTTGGCGCAACATTGTCAATATTTCTTGGAAGTACTGCACGACAATGAAGAGGCCAAGGGTAGAAAACTCAGCTTCATCAGCCAAGAAATTGGCCGCGAAATGAATACACTAGGTGCCAAGGCGTATTCTTCCGAAATACAGCGCTTAGTGGTGGGCATGAAGGACGAGTTGGAGAAGATAAAGGAACAAACCGCTAATATCGTGTAGAGATCATGGGTAAGATGTTGATTTTTGCGGCACCGTCGGGGGCAGGAAAGACGACTATCGTCCATCATTTGCTACGGCAAATACCTGGACTGGCCTTTTCGATATCCGCTACCACACGCACTAAAAGGCCGCATGAAGAGGAGGGAAAAGACTACTACTTCATCACCCCAGAAGCATTTTTAGAAAAAGTAGCAGCAGGTGCATTTGTAGAATGGGAGGAAGTATATGAAGGGTTGTACTACGGCACGCTACATAGCGAAATATCGCGTTTGTGGGCAGCAGGAAAAACCATCCTTTTTGATATTGATGTAAAAGGAGCAGTAAACCTAAAAAACGCTTACCCCGATTCATCCTTAGCTGTTTTGTAAAACCGCCTAGTCCGGAAGTGTTGTTTGAACGCCTACGCCGCCGCAATACTGAGAATGAAGAGAGCTTGACGCGTAGAATTGAACGAGCCGCAGAAGAGTTGACTTACGAAAACTCTTTTGATGAAGTGTTGTTGAACGATGACTTGGCCGAAGCACTAGCGGCAGCGGAAGCACTGGCACTTCAATTTTTAGATAAATAATAAAGACATATGGAAATGCTCATCACCAATGGCATCCGGGTCAGCGTACAACCTCAGTACCAGCCTGCTTACTCAAGACCCGTCTTGGGGCAATATGTGTTTTCTTACCACATCGTCATTGAAAACTGTAGCGACCAAACCGTGCAACTACTCTACCGTCACTGGATTATCACGGATGGAATTGGCTTCACCAGAGAAGTGGAAGGCGAAGGTGTCATTGGGCTACAGCCCGTTTTAGAAGCGGGAGCCGTACACGCCTACGACTCTTGGTGTCCGTTGCCCACTCCATTAGGATTCATGGAAGGTCGCTACCTCATGGCTCGTACCGACAATAACGAGCGTTTTTATGTGGATATACCCCGCTTCAGAATGGAAGCCATCGAGTTATTGAATTAGTGAAATGGGTGCTATAAAGGCTCGGCCTCCTCTAATATGTAATTAAACTGTTCCAAACTGTTGGCATATAAGCGTAATCTGCCTTTGAAGGCGCGTTTTTCATCCGTTTGATAACGCTGTTGGTAAGCAGGTTTTACACGCAATTCAATGACTGTTTCTGGCCCACTGGCACCACAGAAAAAACAAGCAGAAAAAGGATTTTTTGAAAGCGCGTATGATTGCCCCAATGCATCCATTGGAATCAGGTAGCCGAATACAACCACTTCTTTTCCTTCCATGGCGCGAATTTTGTCGCCAAACTCAGCCTGATAATAAGGTACACCAAGGCTATTGGAATATTTCTCAAAAAAACGAACATCCGCCATCGTTTCCCATTCCAACATCGGCTGCGACCACCCTATGGACGATAGTAGTAGTAAAAAATAAAGTATCCAACCTTGCTTGCGGTTACCCATGCTGTATGGTAGTTGATAATATAGGAAACACTAAAATGACAACTATATTGCTATCACTAGAGGTTATCTAGGAGAATTTTATAGAATACAGTAGTTTATCAAAAACTAAACGGGCATCACTACCCAAAAAGGTGTGATGCCCGTTCTTGTTCAGTTTTACCCCTAAAAACTGATTATTTGACTACTACCATCGTTTTAGTAGCCGTGTATTCACCCGCTGTCACGGTGTAGCTCAACACACCTGTTGCTCCTTGGATCATGTCCTTGGTCACGTTGATAGTGTTGTAACCCGCAGCGTAATCGCCACGCAATACTGTCAGTACACGACCGCTAACGTCCGTGATTGTCACGGTTGCTTCCGCGTCAACTGGCAGGTTGAAGCCGATCAAAGTTTCCATTTTGTAAGGGTTGGGTCTGTTCTGGTACAAGACAAACTCCGCAGCGGTGGTAACACCGTTGGAGAAGTGGATGCCTACGTTCATGGTGTTGCCGTTGCCATAAGCTTCCGCAGCCGTAGCGGCTGCCCACTACTTACTTCGCTCAACTCCTTATCCTCCGTAGCACGGATGACCAAGCTGACCAGTACGTCCTCAGCAGTGGCTTTGCCATTCCATGAGGTAGTAATCATGCCTTCGTTCACAGCGAGTGTACCGAAGTTCTCAGCCGTGGCTACAACGTACCGCTGATGTCAACCAACTCTTGCGCCATTCAGTACCAAAGCGCCTTGGAACCCTTCCCTACAGATGCCATCTCTGTTCCTGTGAAGGATACCGTGTAAACGTTTCCTGCTTTCAGGCTTTCTGTCGCTACGTTGAAGTTGAACTGGCCGTTCAAGGTACGGTCGTCACCGCTCAGTGCGTTTGCCTGTGCGCTGCCGTTCACATCACCTATCTTCACACCTACGAAGTCTGCATCCATTACGTCCCCCGCCAAGTCATTCACAAATCGATCAACCCAGAGAACTCCTCTGACCATGGGTTCGCTGGTATTGGGAACGCATAAGCCAGGATAAATCTCCAGCTTGTGTTGTTCGCAAACTCTGTATCGATGTTCAAGATCAACTTTCGCAACTGGATCATATCCAGTGTCGTGACCGTTCCTGAGCGATTTACGTCCGCCGCAATCAACTTGTATGGGCTGTTCAATGGCTGCACATTCAAGATGTGCTTGCTCATCAATACTCAAGTCGAAGGCTGTCACGCCATTCAAGAGTTGGGCATTCAAGTAAGGTGTCAATGAGTAGTCACCGCCCAACGCCAGTTCAAAACTGAACGCGCCGTTCTCGGTGGTCACCATCTGTGCCATTGCACCGTTTACACTCTACCTGTACACCTTCTATTGCCTCTCTGCCTCTGTCATGATCACACCAGCCAAGTTACCTGTGCCGCTGACGCAGTCCGTGTAAGCTGCTGTACCAATACGTACGTTTCACAGTAGTCGTAGTTTCCTTCTTCGTCGAAGGCGTAAACGTAAACAACCGTTGTAGGCTCTCATCGTCATCAGTCAATACTAAGCCTGTGTCATCTGCGTCCGGTACGAAGTTTCTACGCCTACCGGGCTCTACATCCTCGGCACGGTAGATCGCATACTTCGTAACGCGTGGGCTACCTGAACTCATCTTGGGGATTCCGACCTGTACAGTCAGAAATGGGTGAACCCTTCGAAGTCAGATGCCCGATGGCCATCGCACAGTTGTCATCGTCTCCATCGCCGTCAGCATCTGTGTCGTCTGGTAATGGCATCAATGTCACTGCTCGCCGTTGATACATACAGGTGCTTTACTCTTTGCAGTCGATTACTTCACTCCATGATCTCGCTCGTTACGTTACCACATCCATCTGTGAATACTACCTCCAACGCGTAGAACAAGTTATTCTGCTGCGGATGGAATGAACGCGTACGTACCTGAGAACGTATAACTTCTCCGTTACCTGTTGGTGTCAACGTCACAGATGTAGCGTTCCTGCCCATGCAG
This sequence comes from Saprospiraceae bacterium, assembly GCA_041392765.1. Taxonomy (GTDB): domain Bacteria; phylum Bacteroidota; class Bacteroidia; order Chitinophagales; family Saprospiraceae; genus Lewinella. The sequence goes on along the minus strand of JAWKLL010000019.1, from coordinate 78,767 downwards.
CCAAGTCAACATGCTTCAACTGACGGTCGCCTTCTGTATCAACTACCCAGTTTCCTTCTGTCTATATACACGAGCAGACAGCAACTCAATGTCGCCAAGGTTGAAATCGAATGGGATGTTAAGGCACTTTGGTTCACTACTGTGAATGGAATAGTTACCACGCGTCGCAGCTACCGTAGATGTCTGTGAATACACCTGCTGGCAAATCGCGGTTGCCACACGCTTCCTTTACTCCATGTTGGTACGTCACCACAGGGGCATCGTTGTCGATCACCTTGTAGAACTGGGTGTAAATGTAACGGCCATAGTCCGGTAATGTCGGTGAATCGCAGTTCGGCGTCTGAATCACCGTCACGATCCGTATGGTTGCGGTCGATGCACAAACCACTTGCTGTGCTATAACGGATCACTGGGCGCTCGTTACCTTCACGGCATCATCTGCTGCCAACTGGCCATTCACTTCCGTCATACGAGGAACTACATATCCTTCGTACTCTCCATCCCACAAACACCAGTTGATCACATCATAAGTCACGGTAAACTTCTTGCACGCATCGTTACCAGAAAGGTATCTCTACTGGCTCGCTTATATTCACCGGGTCATGATGTCACAAGCAGTAGAGGTCATAGAGATCGTCGCAGGGTTGGGTTCGCCACACACTGCATCCGTATCTTCTGGGAAGTCAATTACAGTCGGGTTTTGACGATCAGATTACCTGATCACACCAGCTTGACCTCAACTCTTCGGTTGTGCCTGTTGTGCCTGTGCGAGTTTCCACTACGCGAACTCACGAACACCGAAATTTCAACCACATTCGTTGATGTTGAAGTCTGGAGCGCGGTACTCAACTTCTACTGGCCAGCAGTTATCGTAGCCAACGGGGTCGTTACCACCATTGAATACGTCATTGAACATCGCTTCCATGCCTGTTGGGTCGGCTGCATACATCCGCAATATCCCCTATAGAAATCCAATGGCAACTCATTGCACAGCACTTCCACAGATGGAAGGTCTTCGCATACAGGGTTGCGCTTGTCTTCGGGTACGATTTCAACCCAGCAGATATTCTGGTTACCAGCATCGTCAGTAGCACGCAAATAAACATAGACAACTGTTCCAACATCCTCACAAGTGAAGTAAACGTGAGGATCTGCTGCATCTTCAGCTACCCAAGAGCCTTCCTCACCAGTACGGCTAATTTCAAGGAATACATCTGCATCGCAATTGTCGTTAGAACCTTCATCTATATCCTCGACAGCAATGGCTGCTACGCCCTCAACGCCGCTTACAGCATCACCGTTATTGATAGTGATGTTCAACTGGTCGTCGCAAACGGCTGTTGGAGATATCCAATCTTCGACACTAAGTGTAAATGTACAAGTTGACCATTTTCCACAACGATCCGTAGCAATATAGCGAATTTCATGCGCTCCGATTTCCAACCCTAGAGCCATATATTGATGGTCTTGGCGGTAGGGCAAGGTATCACCGTTGATTGCTACTTGATAAGTAACCATAGAACAAGCATCCTCTACCGTCAAAGCAGGAATAACAAAATTGCCTAAACATTGATTAGGACCGGTACTGATAGTCATATCCTCTGGGCAAACCAAATCAGGCCCGTCAGCATCCTCAACTCGAATTGTTTGCACATGAGTTAAAGCACTAGCCAATGGATTAGGTGCGCATTGATTGATGACCCTCCATGTCCTAAAAATTATGTAACTGTTTTCACAAATATCAAATCTCTCTTCTGTCATATTAACTGCACCAGAACAGAAACTCACCACACTTAAAGGTATCGCCCCCCCTACCATAGGTACTCCTAATTCGGCAGTACTCAACAAGGAAGGATTCGCCAACGCATCTGAACAATCGACCACTGGTTCGTCAATTCCATCATAGTTAGGAGGGAAAACAACCTGATCCAAAGTAAACGATCGCATGGTAATTGTCTGTACACAAGAACTACTATTACCTTCTCCATCTGTAACCGTCCAAGTACGCTGAATAAGCATTCTTGGAGAACCACACATTCCGTTGTCGGTAACTACATCTTCAAACTCCACCGTTGCACCGCCTGGCACACAGGAAGTGATAATAGGCTCACCGAGCGCTGCTGGCAAAGTGCTGTCTGTACAGAGTACTTGTACATCCGGCGGACAAATGAACTCTGGCGCATCCTTGAACTCGATGTTCAAATAACCCCAACAGCAAAGCCCGTCAGCAGGATTACATACTTCTGCGATGATAGTTTCCCCAGCCAGATCAATTCCCGCCACAGGGGATGTAGGGATAATAGCACCAGGCTGGCCGTTGGCATCCACGTAGTATAATGTTACGATGTAATTGTCATAACAGCGGTAGTCATCGCCAGAAAGTACCATGTCCGCTGTGATTTCAGCTACGCAGTCATATCCCAGTGTCACATTCTGTTCTGCAATACAAGCAGGAGTGCCTACCGGTATGAATTCCAACACAGAGAGGTTGTAGGTACATGGCGTAGCATTACCAGAGGCATCCGTAACAATCAGTGTAACCACAGTATCTCCAATAGGAACTGGGGTACCTGGAGGTATTGAACTAAATGTATAGCCAGGGCAGTTATCATCTGCGGTAACAGGGATGACTGGGTAGTCAGTTGTCGTACATTCTCCACCTGCTAATTGCACCACCCGGTCAGGTGGACAAGTGAGTGTCGGGAATTGTACGTCCAATACTTCTACTTCGAAACTGCAACCAGATATGTTGCCCGCAGCATCCGTAAGCGTATATCGAACCTCAGTGACACCTACTTCGAAGAAATAGGTGTTTTCTGTATTCTCAGGAAATATAGGTAGTGCCGTGTTCACCTGCTCTTCCGTTTCTTCGAAGATGATTTGCATTTGAACGGTGCCACCGGGGCAATTATCGAACAAAATTGGATGCAACCATGTAAACTCGGCTCCACACTCGTCAAGATCATTATCAAGTGTCACATCTCCTTGTGTATAGGCTTCTCTTCCACTTATTGACAGGTTGAATGACAAATTAGCTGCTGCTGTGCTTACCCTGCCATTGTGTCCAATTTGTACAATCCATTCGCCTTGAGCAGCTTCTCCATTGAAAATTTCAATATTACCAACTGGCACTAAAGGATCTCCACCCACATTCAAGTTTCCACAGCTTGTAAGAATTGACGGCTCAAACTCTGGGTCGCCATCAAAGGTAAAGTTAACCATATTGTCGCCATTGCAAATCCCTTCAACGAGGGGCACTTGGGTTCCTTCTGGGCTGATCAGTGTGACTGTCAAATTACCCAAATCGCCCGCTGTTCCTGCAACGGTCAAATTCACGTCGGCCACATTGTAAGATTGGGGTACATTGATAGATACCTCCTCGCATTCTCCATAAACAATTTCTACAGCTGCGGCAGGGTAGTCGATGTAGTCTGCATACAAGCCGCAAACGGCTTCTTCCTCATCGGTGATTGTTACCGTGAAGGGATCACAAGTAACCCGTACAGTTGGCTGCGCCTGTATGGCCGTACTACCTCCATTGGGTGTAGGCTGCGGCAACATTGGGTTAAGTACACCAATAGAAGTAGGAATACAAGCCTCTCCCCGGTACGAAGTCATCAGCAGTATTGGTGTCCCAGACAGTGGTACGCACAATGCCACCACCATAAACAGGTGCTACACTACCAGACCAATAATCGGCAGCAGTTCTACCACCCAAATCATAAGCAGGCGGAACTAAAGTACTCGTTACATCGAAGCCATTCATTACTGCTACATCCAAAACGGAACGCGACAAGCTCACTATATAGGCAGCAGGTTCGTCGATGGCGAGGTCACTTGTAGCTGGAACGTAGAATACATTGCCAGCCAAGTTGTCATGCCCGTTACCGAAATGTACGGTCAAAACACCACTCTGGCGCGAGAACGGCTCCCGTTGGTACTGCATAGGTTTCGGAACCTCCTGCAAAAACGCGCTCAATCATCAGGCAACTTACATCCAAGTCAGCGGAACCGAAGTTGGTGATTTCTAAGGCATCCCTTGAACCTGCACTTCCTGCAAGTTCTTCCGCAGTTGGCGTGCCGCTAAGGCAGAAATGGGTGACCTCTCTTACGCCAAATTCCCCGCCTGAAGCCAACATATCGCCGGCTGATGTTACCGTGTAAGCTCCGTTTCCAGTGGCACAGCAGATGCCGTCCAAGCCTGCGTCTCTTATTACGAAGTCATAACATCCGTCGGGAAGGCAAATGCTCGCTAAGACAGTTGTACCAGCCTGTGCAGGGGCATAAGGTCACCCGAAGCGAGTATAGCGCCATTGTTAGGTTCAGTAATAGTCCAAGTAGTCTGTGTGGGATTGTTATCCAACAATATTTCGATGACTACCTCATTATTAGTGCAGTTGCAAGAAGGACAAGTGCCGCCGCCGCAATCTACCCCGGTTTCGTCTCCATTTTGGATACCATCGAAGCACGAAGGTGCCACAACAGGTACTCCATCTACGGTATTAGCCAGTTCATGTGTTACCTCGGTAATGAGTAACAAGGGCATATCCTGTACGGCGTAGCTCACTGTGCTCGTTCCCAAGTCGAAGAAGGTACCGCTAGCATCGTCCAAGCCACTGGCTATAAGGTTGCCGTCTTCATCGTCTATCCTATACGTAACGGTAAGGTTATCGGGGCAGTTATCCAATATGCCAGATGGAGCAATGTCATCAACGATAGCACCACAATCTCCATCGTCATTAATTGTATTCACGTCACTTGGGCAAGCAAGCGTGGGTGGAGTGTGGTAATCGTTGACAATGATTTTGACATCACAAGTGGTTGTATTACCAGTGGCATCCACCGCCTCGAATGTATTGATGGTTATACCTACTGGGAACAAAGAACCAGAGGTAAGCCCTGTATCGTCTATCTGAGTAACAGTAACCTCGCCACAATTATCAGTGGCAAGTGGTAGAGAATAATTGGCAAACGCAGCACACCAAGTAGGTGGTGCATCAACGATAACGGCAGGCTCAGGGCAGTTGATGAAGCTCGGCGCATCGTCATCTATGACCGTGACCGTGAAACTACATTGTGTATAATTACCAACGGCATCTTCAGCGTAGTAAGTCACCGTTGACACATTCTCGGTAGGAGAATGGTGTTGGAAGTCGTACTCACCGTAGAACTGATCGGGCAGTGGGTTGGTAATGTCAGGATTAACCAAAGCTGTTAAGTCAAAAGGACCTGCAATGGTACCATCGGGGTTCTCAATAGTGTAGGTGTAAAGGATTACATCACAATTATCTGTAGGTAAGGTATGCGTCCAAGTGTCCTGCACTTCACAGGCTGGTTCATCGCGGGTGTAAAGTGTCACCGCGCCTAACGCTGTGCAGTCGATCATCGGCGTACCCGTTTCATCGTCGTTATCGCAGGAACCAGAGTGGAAAAGTTCACATCCGCGCGCATCCACAATAGTGAATGCCCAGATGGGTACAGTGTAGTCAACGAGGAGATTGCCGAGGTCTTCCATAAAGTCAGAAATATCAGCACCGTTTTCTACACTATAAGTATGCTGCCCGTCCACATCATCGGCAATGCCGTCGCTGTTTATATCCAACTTAACACCTGTGTACTGGATTGTGTAAGGCTCTAAACCACCGGAAACTACACCCAAGTTGACCACGCGGTCATTCTGGACAATACACTCACAATTGGGATCATCCATTTGCAGTGGCTGACGCAATTCGAAGGTGGCATGTACAATAGTGAAGCAGGTTGCAAAAGCCAAATTGCCATTTTGCGGGATATTTACACCAGGCAAAGCCATAGCATAAGAAATAGTCACAAACCCGGATCCTGTTCCTGGTGTGTAGATACCATCGGCAGAGATGCTGCCTGGGTCAAGTGAAGCAGAGGCGTTGTCAGCATAAAACGCGGTGATGCCAAATGCTCCTTCCACATCTCCAAGGAAAGCGTTGGCAGATACGTCATTGTGGTTCAATATAGTACCGTCTGGAAGGGTAATGTTCAGATAGTTTGAAAAATCAAGCTGCTCTGGGTTCAAAGCTCCCAAACATAATTCAGGCAAATCAAGTTGTAGTTGAATATTTTCAAAAAATTCGTGTACTTCCACTGTTGCTATACAAGTAGAAACGTTACCGCTATCATCCGTTACAATCAAGTTGAAGGCGTTATAGCCCACATTATCACAGTCTAAGCCAATGAAATCTACAGGTGCTTGGCCTGGTACTTGGAGCTGGATACTCAAATCCGTATCGCAGTTATCGTAAGACCCTCCGTTAAGGAAAGGAGTACCATCCATTTGGTCAACGGCAAAAACAGTTGTATTGCCAGTATTGTCCAACGTTACATGAATGTCGCGACACAAAGCAGCAGGCCGCTCTGTATCTAGTACTGTAACTTCGAAATCACACATTTGCACCTCATTCAAATCGTCCACGTCACCATCTCCATTGAAATCAATCAACATGGTGTAGGTAATGGTAGAAGTACCCAAAGGGAAAGACAAACCACTAACCAGATTCCAAGTACCTGCATTTCCTACTGTGTAGGGCGTAGTTACAAGCACTGGTGTCAAACCGGAAGAAACCGGGTAGTCAATACGGTAGTTAATAATCGACAGGCAAGATAAACCACTGAGTGGCTCAAGGCTGTTTACAACGGCTTCACAAATACCCGCATCGTTCTTTACCGTAATGTCGCGGGGGCAGATAAGCTGCAAATCACCATTTTCTACAACCACGTTGAAGGTACAGGTAGAAGTACGAGCCTCGCAAGAGTAAGCCGTGAATTCGATAGTGTGGATGCCCACTGGCAAATCGGAACCCAATACGGGGCCAGCAGTTTGATACACCCCTTTGGTCAACCCTCCTTGTCCTGGCACCACCTCTGGCGAAGCCGTACCTTCAAAATAGGTGGTTGATGTACCATTTGTGCGTCCGTTATAGGGAAGCACCAATTCCGTACATGCATCATAGGCCACTGGTATCGACCAATTGGCGGGTACATTACAATCCGAAGTGTTTGTGATTATCCGGTAACTGTCCACCGGGCAATTGGCCCATGAAGGCTCATGGTCATTATAAACAGGGATTTGAACCGTAGCCTCGTCTGTAAAGGATAAGTCAATGCTACAACCTGCTATGGTCAGTACGTTTTCAATGATGGGGCCTGCAATTGGGATGGCCCCGATAGGCAGGATTTCCAACAAGTCTGGCCCGCCAGCGGCTGGGTCGCCACAAACGCCTTTGGGGTTGTCGGGGTAGCCGTAAACGTTCCGCACAGAGATATAGCCGCTACCTACCACGTTGTTGGGTATCGTTACTGTGCCTGCCGTTGGTGGGGCTGAACCAAATGGCCCTTCGCTGTATTCTTCGGCCAAATAATCAAAGGCACCATCCCCATCAGTGTCAGCCATGATAAGCCCTCCCCTTGAGCCTTGGGTACTCAGTGTGAGCGCAGCAGACAATAGCCCTGAGATAGATGTGTTGCATTGCAATAAATCCCCAATGGGCGCTAAAGGACAAATATCATCGGCAAAAGGAATGGGAATACAGAAATCCTCCGTCACAAATTCACAGAAGCCACCCAGTCCCGCCAGTGACGCGACACTGGGGTTTCCTGGTGAATTGATGGGTTGAGAGGCCGAGTCGTCCAACAAGTTTTGACCAGTCCAATCCAGCACCAGCTCAGTATCGGTACAGGAAAGTTGCCCAACTCTGGGCGTAAGTCCAGCCTCAGCGATTTGTCCAAGATCCAGTTGAAAGAAACCACATTCTATCCGTAAATCACTTTTGGTATCAATTGGACATAGCTGCGTCTCAAAAGGTTCGCAAGTGCTAGGAAAAGCAGAGTTCGCACCACAGGCGTTGCCGTCGTTACGTGTAACATAATTTCTGCAAACCGTAGTTGGACAAGACTCATTCACATCCGTAGTGGCTGGATTGTCAGGTGTGCCATTAGTAGCTGTCATGCAAATCGTATAGGATATTGTCCCTATGGTGGAAGGTGCAGGTAATGCCGCCGCAGCGGCACTCGGACTAGGCGGCGCACCATTAACGGTAAACGTATGGTTAGCAGCATTGGCTGCATCATTGCCTACCAAACTAACAATCACGTTTCCGCCATCGCTACATGCAGGAGAAGATGGCCCGTTGATGGTAAAGGACGCATCTCTGCTAGTAGTGATAGTAAGCATGGCTGTACCTATAGGCCCTGTGGCCAAACAAGGCCCCCCGTCAACGGTGTAGTTTACTGAAAAAGTACCACCTCCAACAGGCACCGTAAACGTCCCGTTGGAAGCATTACCATCTACCGTAAAAGTTCCTCCAGGGGTTGCCCCTGGTGCAAGCATGGTAGAAAGTGAAAAAGAGCTTCCTGGAGAAAGACAAGTCTGACTTATGTCTTGAAGTGCAGCACTTGGAAGTTGAGTAACCCGAAAATTAACCGTCTTAGCGTACTCGCACCCGCTTATATTGTAAGTATATGTGATCATATATTGCCCCGATGGAACAGCACTTACATCTAGAGTAGCCACAATATCACTTCCGACTGTTGCACTAGACAAAGCCGCTGTAGCACTTGCAGGTTCTATAGAAAAACTGCCGCTATCTCCTGGGTAAGTACCAGGCGCAAACGAACTGGTAAAAGTAGGGTCTGTGGCGGCTCCAGGACATGCCTCCGTAGTCGAAGCCACCAGTGGAACATCCAGTAAATAGTTAAACGTTACAGTTTGAATATAATAAGAAAAATCGTCCCCGCTAGCATCCGCTGCTATACTATTGTACTGCCACCCCGATCCATTGAGGTTAAATTCAAAGTCTAAATCTCCATCGGCGGAAACGTCTGCCTGAAAGGCAGAATTAGCTATGTTATAAGTCCGGCAACGGGGGGTAGCAGCACTCGGAGCGGGTGTAAAAGCCCCTTCTGTAGTAGCCACACTTTGCCCGGAAATCGTCACTCCCCACGTTTCATTCGCAGCTTCTACGTCTCCATAATAGCACACTATCACAGACGCATTGCCCACCACATTTATGCGGGAGGCCAGCGCAGCAGGCAGTACCTGGTAGGACCCCGTTTGCGTCGTTGCCCCAACAGGAAGCGGATCCGTATCAATGGTTGTAGTTGCCGATTGTGCCCCACTGTAAGGGCAACTCACTACTTGTGCAAAAGCACTGTTGCTCAAGAACATTGCTAACAGTAAAAAAATACTGCCTCGACAACATAGCTGTAGATTGGAAAGCAGGGTGCGCCCCACTTCGCCGAATGGAAGAATTGATACCATGAGATTAAGTGTAATTTTACTAAATAAACTTTTTTTGGTCGTCTTTGAATCAAACTCATAGGAGCAGAAGGGTACTATATCTGCACTTATATTCCCGAGTTATCTCACCCCAAAGGTAATACGCATGTAAAGCTTTGCATAAAAATCACCCCTCTTTGAGGTCAACAGTAATAAAGTCAAGGTAAACTGCTTTTTTATTCCGGTAAAATATTCAAAGATGGGTACAAAAGAATGCCTTCATTATTCCACACGCCTCAATAACTGCTCCAGACTATTGCGCTTGTTTCTACTTATGGGTATTTCAATGCCTTGAATAATGAGTTGGTTGTTATTGAAGTCCACTGTTTCAATGGCAGAAACGCTTATAATATAACTACGATGTATTCGCAAAAAATCAGCATCGGACAACATGGTTTCAAACGCTTTAAGCGTCTTGCGCAACAAAAGGAAGAACCATTTTTCAAATGCACCATAACATAATCATCCTGCCCTTTTATATATACGATATCTTCTTCTGCTACTTTATGGTACAGGTCGTTTTTTTTAAAAAAGAGGTATTTATTAAACGTAATTAAGGTGTTTTCTTCCCCTCTATAGGGGCAAGCCCGCGTTTAGAGAGCAGTAAATTGCTCATCGCTAAATCAATAGCGGTTCGTAAAGTGTATTTGCCAATCGGTTTTACCAGATACCCTACCAAGTTCGTTTTTGTGCTTCCTCATAGTGATGTTCAGCACCAAAGCAGGTAATATACAGCACAGGTATTTTGTAACTCTGAACTTTCCTCCCTAATTCCAAGCCATTCATTGACCTTTAAGTCCAACGTCCATCAGGATAATATCAATAGATTTCGAAGCAATCTGGCGCAATGCATCTTTAGCATTATCTACTATCGAAGCTACTGAATACCCTAGGTCTGCTAGTAACATTTCCAATTCTAAAGCAAATGACAAATCGTCTTCGACAATAAGTACTTCTAACATTTATAAATTTATTTAAATGGCAATCACAATTTATAAAGGATAATGGCTTTTGCAAATTTACCAAAGATTTGTGGTACGTATCGAAAAAATTTAAATTTGCAATATCTTATAATGCAAATATGGTATTGCAAATCTATAATTTTTTCAAAGAACTTTGAAAGATACTGAACATAGCATCGCTATTAAGGCACTACCTAAGATTGATGTTTCTATCCCCCACCCAACTATCTTATCACCTAATGATCTTCTTTCTTTATCCCAACCAAGACACACAACAAAAGCAATCGCTATTTGGTTATGGAATGAATCCGTATTCATTTAGTACGTCTAAAAAAATAACATACATCCATCTCGAAGCAACAAGATCAAACAACGTTTTATGCACTATATAAAATTCATTCTCCCTGCTGCCTTACTTTTTTTTCAGGCTTGCAGCGACCCCGTTTATATCCCCAAGCCCCGGTCTTACCCTCGGGTAGATTTTCCACAACACCAATACAGCCGCTTGGATGCCGATTTCTGCCAATTCACTTTTGAATACCCGGTTTATACCCAAATCCAACAAGATACGGCCTTCTTTGGCGAAATCCCACCTCATAGCTGCTGGTTCGACGTGTATTACCCCGCTTTTGATGGGCGCATTCATTTTACTTACGCACCATTAAATGGCAACCAAGAGGAACTGAATGCCCTCACCAAAGATGCCTTCAATATGGCCGATTGGCACAACAAACGCGCCGATTATATCGATGAATTAGTCGTTCGCAATCCACAAGGTGTCAGTGGCGTAGCCTTCGATATTGATGGCGCAGTAGCCAGTCCTTTTCAGTTCTTTCTCACGGATAGTACTCACCACTACGTGCGGGCTTCCCTCTATTTCAACACCCACGTGCAAGCCGACTCTATGAAGCCCGTCATCGACTTTGTGCGCGAAGATATGCTGCACATTATCGAAACTTTTAGTTGGAAAAACGATTAATTCAACTACTTTTGTCACTGTTTTATTAATCGGAGTCTTCACTTCCATCCCCACAGGGATATTAACCGACCGATTGTCATGAGTACTTTACGAACCGAAGAAAAAGCGGCACTGCGCAACTCGATTTTTATCAAGGGCGCACGTTCCAATAACTTAAAAAACATTAGCATAGAAATCCCCAAAAACCGCTTGGTGGTGGTAACAGGAGTTTCCGGTTCCGGCAAGTCTTCCCTGACGATGGACACCCTCTTTGCCGAAGGTCAGCGGCGGTATGTAGAAAGCTTATCCTCCTACGCCCGCCAGTTCCTAATGCGGATGAAAAAACCAGAGGTGGACTATATCCGAGGCATCTGTCCCGCTATTGCCATCGAGCAAAAAGTTAGCACAGCCAATGCCCGTTCCACTGTTGGCACCCTCACGGAAATATACGACTACCTGCGCCTGCTTTATGCCCGCGTAGGCTTGACATACAGCCCCATTTCCGGTGCTTTAGTCAAAAAACACGAAGTGTCGGATGTGGTCGATTATATCCAAAGCCTACCCGACGGCACTAAAGTCCAACTGTTCACAGGTGTCCCTACCAAGTATCACGACCGCATGACAGGAGCAGAGTTGCAGCTCCTCCAACAAAAAGGCTATACCCGCGTACGCTGGGAAGAAAGCCTCACCGACATACAAGACCTCATCGCCACAGGAGATAAACGCTTGTCCTTGTCCCTCTCCCAGTTGGAGGAACCGCTGCGTATTTTGGTCGATCGCTTCGTCGTTCAGCACGATGATGAGGAAAACGCCAAACGCATCGCCGATTCCGTACAAACGGCTTTTTACGAAAGTGAAGGCGACTGCTTCGTAGAAATACTGGGAGGTGAAACCCGTAACTTCAACAACCGTTTTGAACTCGATGGGTTGACATTCCTTGAGCCAAGTCCACAACTCTTCAATTTCAACAACCCTTCGGTGCCTGCCCCAAATGCGAAGGCTTCAGCATGACCATGGGCATCGACGAAAGCAAAGTCATCCCGCAGCCTGCTTTAAGTGTTTATCAAGGAGCCATTGCTTGTTGGAAAGGTGAAAACTACGGACTCTGGCTCGATGCCTTCCTCAACGTCGCCCACCGATTCGACTTTCCTGTGCATACCCCTTACCAAGATTTAAGCAAAGCCCAGCAGCGGCTGTTATGGAAAGGAATGAGCATTTCCTCGGCATCCATGCTTTTTTTGCTGAGTTGGAGGAAAAACTGTACAAAATCCAAAACCGTGTCATGCTCGCACGGTATCGCGGGCGCACTACCTGCAATGCCTGCGAAGGCGGGCGGCTGCGTCAGGAAGCTACTTATGTATTGGTCAGCGGAAAGCCTATTTCCGAACTAACCGAGATGCCCGTACATGAATTGCTCGACTTTTTTTCCCAAATCGAGTTGGCACCCCACCACCAGAAAATTGGCAAACGACTGCTGTTGGAAATCACCAACCGGCTTCACTTCATGGTCAACCTCGGGCTGGGTTACCTTCGGCTTAGCCGTTTGTCCAGCTCGCTGAGCGGGGGCGAAACCCAACGCATCAACCTCACCCGTACCCTCGGCAGTAACCTTACCAATTCCATGTACCTACTGGATGAACCCAGCATTGGGCTTCACCCACGCGACACCCACCGATTAGTAAGCGTATTGGAGCGCCTCCGCGACCTCGGCAATACCGTCGTCGTTGTAGAACACGAAGAGGATGTCATCAAAAGTGCCGACTACCTCATCGACATTACCCGCCGCTGGCGTGCATGGAGGTGAAGTCGTCTTTGCAGGCTTATGCCGCCATCTACGACGAAGCCAGCGAAAGCCTCACTACTCGGTACATGAGTGGGCGTATGAGCATCCCCGTGCCGGAAGTGCGCCGCCCTGTGAGCAATTTCATTCGCATCAAAGGCGCACGCCACCACAACCTCAAAAATGTAGATGTGGACATCCCCTCAACGCCCTCACCGTGGTATGCGGCGTGTCGGGTAGTGGCAAACCAGCTTGGTCAAAGACATACTCTACCGCGCTTTGCGCAAAGACATAGAGGACACCTACTCCCAGTCACCGGGCTTGCACCGCGCTATCGAAGGGGATACAGGTATGCTGACCGCCGTAGAAATGGTCAACCAGCAACCCATTGGCAAATCATCCCGCCCAACCCCATCACTTATGTGAAAGCCTACGACACCATCCGGCAATTGATGGCCGACCAGCAGTTGTCGAAAATTCGGGGCTTCAAGCCGGGGCACTTCTCCTTCAATGTAGAAGGTGGAAGGTGCGAAGCATGCAGCGGCGAAGGCGAGCAAGTCATCGAAATGCAGTTCCTTGCCGATGTGCGATTGGAATGTGAGGACTGCCGAGGCAAGCGTTTCAAAAAGAAGTGCTGGATGTACAGTACAAAGGAAAAAGCATCTTCGATATTTTGGATTTAACCATCGATGAGGCGCTCCTCTTTTTGCTGAACACAAAGATATTGCACAAAAAATCAAGCCTTTGCAGGATGTTGGTCTGGGCTATGTCAAACTGGGGCAATCCTCCTCTACCCTATCCGGCGGCGAGGCGCAACGGGTAAAGCTGGCGGCTTTTCTGGGGCGTGAAAATGCCCGCGAGCATATCCTCTTTATTTTCGACGAACCGACCACAGGGCTGCACTTCCACGACATCCGCAAACTCTTGGACGCACTGAATGCGCTCGTAGAAAAAGGCCATTCCGTACTCGTCGTAGAACACAACTTAGAGGTCATCAAATCCGCCGATTGGCTCATCGACATGATTCGAAGGTGGCGACGAAGGTGGCTACCTCGTTTTCCAAGGCCGCCCAGAAGAGTTGGTGCTAGTAGAAACATCCTATACAGGACAGTTTTTGAAGGAAAAGCTGTAAACAGGCCTCTCCTTCTTCATGCTCATCGTTGGGGAAAAAGAAGCGGAACAAAAGGCTGTTGCTGTACGCGTACAAGGCGAAGGCGACAAAGGCCAGATGCCTGTGGATGAGTTTATCGCATACTTCAAAGGTTTGTTGTAAGCAATGTCGGTCAGCTCCGTAGTCAAAACAACGGGGCTGGCCGATCTTCCGTCAAATTACTAAGGGACGGAAAAAAATTAATCGAACAACTTTTGATTAATTTCTGTCAAATTAACGTGAATTATGGATAATAAATCGAACACTAAAGACATAAACAATTGATAGACAGTAAGATGTTTTCCGTGTGAAGGATAGAAGCGGACGTGCCGACCGTAAGGAGGTACTGGAGCGGATAGCCTGACCCCTGTTTTGCAGGGGGCACACCCCAAAGTTTTGATTTTCAACTTCTTATCTTAGGCTGTCATCCATAATTCACGTTATGACTACTAAAACTTATTCTTCCACATCATACTCTCCACGGGTTTGATGGTGCGTTCGTTGTACTTAGCACCCACCTTGTTGTTGTAGTAATGTTCAATATCCCCATCCACCCGGAAGTAGATGAGCTGGCCAATAGGCATACCCGCATACACCCGCACGGGGTGAGTGCATGAAATCTCCAAGGTCCAAGTGTTGCAAAAACCTACATCCCCTTTGCCTGCCGTGGCGTGTATATCAATACCCAAGCGCCCTACACTGCTCTTGCCTTCCAAAAAAGGTACCGTCGCATGGGTTTCTGTATATTCCATTGTCACGCCCAAGTACAAGGTATTAGGGTGCAACACGAACCCCTCTTCCGGTATCTCTACATACTCGATGGGGTTGTGTTTACGTGCATCTAAAATATGGTCTTTGTAATAAGCCAACCACCGCCCTAAATGTACATCATAGGAATTCGTGCCCAAACAATCACGATCGAAAGGTTCAATTACGATTTCGCCATTATCAATGGCTTCTAATATTTTGGCATCGCTGAGTATCATGCTGTGTACTTTTGAGGGCGTAAGATAGCAGAAGTCCTAAATATTTCATAAACTACGCAACTCTGCCACGTTCACAATCTGCTTAAAACATATCCAACAGCAGCCTGGCTTCATCACTCATCTTGCTTTTGTCCCAAGGTGGGTCGAAAACGACTCGGAGGTCTATATCGGTTACGCCCTCAATAGCGATGACCTTTTCCTGCACCTCCATCGGCAGCGAATCCGCCACCGGACACATTGGGGTAGTGAGGGTCATTTCTATGCGCACTTTGCCCTCGTCGTCTATGTCTATGGTATAAATAAGCCCCAATTCGTAAATATCGGCAGGAATCTCCGGGTCTTCTACCGTTTTTATGGCGGCTATGATGTCGGCTCGCAGTGCTTCTTTGTCCATGGCAGATAATTAGTGATGTTCTGCAATGGCCAGACCGTACAATTTCATCTGCTTCACCATACTCCGCAATCCATTGGAGCGGGTAGGCGAAAGATGCTCGTGCAGCCCTATCTGGTCGATAAAATACAATTCCGACTCGGCGACTTCCCGGGCTGGCTGACCAGACAGCACCCTCACCAAAAGCGCAATGATACCCTTGGTAATGATAGCGTCGCTGTCGGCTGTAAAAACCACCTTGCCTTCATCCGATGCTGCATGCAGCCACACTTGGCTCTGACAGCCTTTAATTAAATGTTCCGCATCCTTATACTGATCATCAATGAGGGGTAAATCCTTACCCAAACTGATGAGGAACTCGTACTTATCCATCCAGTCATCAAAAAACTGGAATTCTGATATTATCTCGTCTTGTATCTCGTTGATTGACATGAAGATTTAGTTTATCGCAACATCGCCACGCTTCTTTTAACCCCTTCCACCAATTTCGCTACGTCCTCCATATTGTTATAAAGGGCAAAGGAAGCACGTACCGTACCCGGTATGCCAAAACGCGCCATTAGCGGTTGGGTGCAATGGTGTCCGGTGCGTACCGCTATCCCCATTTTATCGAGGATTGTACCAAGGTCGAAAGGGTGGATTCCGTCCACTACGAAAGAAATTACGCTGGCCTTATGGTCGGCAGTGCCAATGATGCGCAAACCATCTATCTGGCAAAGTTCCTCCGTGGCAGCTTCCAGCAAGCGGTGTTCGTGGGCTGCAATAGCGTCTTGCCCAATATGGCGAATATAGTCTAAAGCTACCCCCAAACCCACAGCACCTGATATATCGGGGGTGCCTGCTTCAAATTTAATAGGCAGTTCGTTGTAGGTCGTTTTTTCAAAAGTCACCTGTGCAATCATCTCGCCTCCACCTTGGTAAGGCGGCAGTGCTTCCAACCACTTCCGCTTACCATACAACACCCCAATCCCCGTAGGACCGAATACCTTATGGCCGGAAAAAGTATAAAAGTCAACATCCAACGCCTGTACATCTACTTGCAAATGGGGTGTTGCTTGGGCACCGTCCACCAACACGGGAATCCCGTGGTCATGCGCTTTATCGATAATTGCCTGAATGGGGTTAATCGTTCCCAAGGCATTGGACACATGTACAACGGCCACGATTTTGGTACGCTCGTTGAGCAGTTGCTCATAAGCATCCATCTCTAATTCGCCCTTATCGTTGATGGGAATGACGCGAAGTATAGCCCCCGATTGTTCGCAAGCCAATTGCCAAGGCACGATGTTGGAATGGTGTTCCATGGCAGAAATGACCACTTCATCCCCTTCCCGCAAAAACTTTTTGCCAAAACCCGCCGCTACCAAATTGATACTTTCTGTGCATCCTTTGGTAAAAATCACTTCTGCCGTTTCCGCTGCGTTGAGAAACTGACGCGCTTGTTCGCGCCCTTTTTCAAAGGCATCCGTGGCGCGTTGGCTCAATTCATAAACACCTCGGTGCACATTAGCGTTGGTGTGCCGATAGTACTGATCCAGGGCCTCTAAAACGATTTGCGGTTTCTGAGAAGAAGCTGCACTATCCAAGAATACCAACGGCTTACCGCGCATGGAAGTCTCCAATAGCGGGAAATCGGCACGCAAAGTGGCTATATCTATCGGTGCAGTGACGACGTGCATGAATTAAGCAAATTTATCAGTAATCAATTGATGAGCATACGTACGGATGGCCTCATGCGGCATATTGTCCACCACCTCGCCAAGGAAAGCTTCCTGTAGCAAACGGCGGGCATTCGCGGGGGAAAGCCCTCTACTGCGCAAGTAAAAAACGCTGCTCTCATCCAATTGTCCTACAGTAGCACCGTGGCTACACCGCACGTCGTCGGCAAAAATCTCCAACTGAGGCTTGGTGTCCATGATGGCATTGGCGGAAAGCACCAAACTGCTATTTTGCTGAAAAGCATTGGTTTTCTGCGCATCCTGCCGCACGGTAACTTTGCCGTTGAACACCCCTCTGGCATAATCGGTCATGATACCTTTATACAGTTCGTTGCTCTGGCAGTGAGGCATGGCGTGATCGATGAACGTCTGGTTGTCGATGTGCTGGTTGCCGTTGCCAAAATAAACCCCGTAGTAGTGTGTCTCGAGGTTGCTATCCAAGTGGGTAGCAGCCAAGTTATTGCGCACTACTTTACCCCCCAAATCGAGGGCGTAGTGGCTAAACACGCTATCCCGGTGCTGTCGCACGATAGTGTTATTCACTACCAAAGATTCACGGCCAGCCCCCTGCAAGCGGTAGTAATGAAGATGGGCGTTGGCGGCTACCTCAATGTGCGTAGCAGCATTGATAAAACTGGGCGTAGCTTCCTCCAAATCATGGAAACTTTCCAAGATAGTCAACTGACTACCTGCCGCTGCTTTAACAAAATGCTGTGGATGGCAGTGGTGTGCCTGCCCCGTGCTCGTAGTAATATACAAACAGTGAATAGGGGTGGACACAACAGCGTTGCGCGAAGTAGCGATATAAAGGCCATGAGAAGCAAACGCCTGATTGAGTGGCAGGAAGGTATTTTGAGCAGTCCCACCTTCGTGCGCCAATTGTTCGTATATCCACTGGCGAGTGGTTTCGTCGGCCAGTGCTTTATCCATGTTTGGATAACCAATCCGTCGGGTAGTTGGCTGGTATCAGAAGACAATGAAGCAGCCAACTGACCATTCACAAAGACCAATGAAATAGCAGCTAAATCTGGTATAGCCCATTGCTGCACTTGTTCCTTTGTCACGAATGCAAGCCCTGCGGGTGCATAGTGTTGCTCCAGCATACGCTGAATAGGCGAACCGGAGTATTTCCAATCTTCCACGGTACGGTCGGGAAAATCTGTTTGTAGCAAAGCCTCGTGGCCATCTTTGCAAAAAATAGCCAGCGGTTCCTGACTATGCCCGTTCAAGTTGGCTTTGAAATCGGCGAACTGCTCCAGAAACTTCGTTTTAAAAGGAGTATCCTGAGCGGATAGCGTGACAGACATGCGTTGAAATTTTGTCGTTCCTAAATTAACTCACGGTAGTCGAAAGGGCTTCTTCTTTTAGCCAATCATATCCTTTCTCTTCCAGCTCCAGCGCGAGGTTTTTATCCCCACTCTTGATGATGCGGCCATTCCATAGCACATGCACAAAATCTGGCACGATATAATTAAGCAATCGCTGGTAATGGGTAACCACCACAAAGGAACGTTCTGGCGAACGCAACTGATTGACAGCATCCGCTACAATTTTGAGGGCATCGATATCCAAACCAGAATCGGTTTCATCCAAGATGGCCAATTGAGGTTCCAACAACGCCATTTGCAGCATTTCGTTGCGCTTTTTCTCACCACCGGAGAATCCTTCATTCAGGCTGCGCTTGAGAAAATCCTCGTTGATACCCAGCATTTTGGCTTTTTCGCGCAACAGCTTGAGCATCTCTACGGGTTTGAGTTCTTCCAAACCGCGAGCCACTCGCACTGCATTCACCGCGCTTTTGAGGAAGGTAGCATTGCTCACCCCGGGTATTTCCACCGGATACTGAAAGGCGAGGAAAACACCTGCATGGGCACGCTCATCCACCTCCATTCCCAAGAGGTCTTGCCCCAAAAACTCTACGGTACCGCCTGTAACTTCGTATTCTTCGCGCCCAGCCAATACATTGGCCAACGTACTTTTGCCAGAACCATTAGGCCCCATGATGGCGTGTACTTCGCCGGGGTTTACCTGAAGGTTCAGCCCTTTGAGAATGGCTTTTTCTTCTACCGATGCGTGAAGGTTTTGTATGTTTAGCATAAAGCTGATTTTGTTTTGGTAAGTAAAATACGGAATAAAAAGGAGAGGGATCCCCTACCCAACGCTCCCCTCCAAACTGATGGCGAGCAGCTTTTGCGCTTCAGCGGCAAACTCCATGGGCAGTTCGTTGAAGACCTCCTTGCAGTAGCCGTTTACGATCATATTGATGGCATCTTCTTCGCTCAATCCCCGTTGCTGAAGGTAAAACAACTGATCTTCGCCAATTTTGGAAGTCGTGGCCTCGTGTTCTACTTTGGCCGTGCTGTTCTCAATCTCCAGGTAAGGGAAAGTGTGTGCCCCACAGCGATCGCCCATCAGCAGGGAGTCGCATTGGGAGAAGTTGTGCGCATTATCGGCGCGTTTGCCTATTTTCACCAATCCCCGATAGGAATTATGGCTCTTACCTGCTGAAATACCCTTCGATATGATGGTACTGCGGGTGTTTTTTCCGATGTGGATCATCTTGGTGCCCGTGTCGGCTTGCTGGCGTTTATTGGTGACAGCTACGGAGTAAAATTCTCCGATGGAGTAGTCGCCTTTCAGTACGCAACTGGGGTATTTCCAAGTGATAGCGGAACCCGTCTCTACCTGCGTCCAGGAAATTTTGGAGTGCTTCCCTGCACACAAACCGCGCTTTGTCACAAAGTTATAAATACCGCCCTTGCCATCCTCGTCGCCGGGGTACCAGTTCTGTACCGTTGAATATTTGATTTCAGCACTATCCAAGGCTACCAACTCCACCACAGCGGCGTGCAATTGGTTTTCATCGCGCATAGGTGCCGTGCATCCCTCCAAGTAGCTCACGTAGCTGCCTTCCTCCGCTATAACGAGGGTGCGCTCGAACTGCCCAGTATTAGCGGTATTAATACGGAAATAAGTAGAAAGCTCCATAGGGCAACGCACACCCTTGGGGATATACACAAAAGACCCATCGCTAAAAACAGCGGAATTGAGGCCGAAAGAAATTGTCATTAGGCGGCACAACCGTACCGAGGTACTTCTTGACCAACTCGGGATGCTCATGAACCGCCTCGCTAAACGAGCAGAATATGATGCCGAGTTCTGCCAATTTTTCTTTGTACGTTGTTTTCACCGATACCGAATCGATCACCGCATCTACCGCCACGCCCGCCAATATTTTTTGCTCTTCCAGCGGAATGCCCAGCTTATTGAACGTAGCAATCAGTTCGGGATCTACCTCGTCTAAGCTCTCGTATTGCGGCTTCTTCTTAGGTGCCGCATAGTAGCTGATGCTTTGATAATCAATGGGTTCGTAATCCACATTAGGCCAAGTAGGCTCTTTCATCTCCAACCATTGGCGGTAAGCACGAAGACGCCACTCCAACAGAAATTCCGGCTCATTTTTCTTGGCCGAAATCATGCGAACAACGTCCTCATTCAACCCGATAGGGAATACTTCCGTTTCAATATCGGAGGTGAAGCCATATTTATACTCACTTTGGGTATGCTGCTCCAAAGTTTGCATAGAATCACTCATCGGTAAGTACGGTTTTAAAATTTAGACTGAATCTAATCTAAATTGCGTAACATTAATACAAAGGCTGGTAAAAAGGTTTAAAAAACTTTGTTCACCGTGCCCTTGCGGGTGCAAAGGTACGATAAGTTTGTAGTTTGTCGGATAGAAAAGAATAGTAAAGAAAATTTGCAGCCCCCCTTCAATCCTCCTCCTCTATCACCAGCTCAGCATCTTTCTCCCATATTTCCATTTCGCAGGGCTTGCAATTGAACTTCAGTTTGTACTCCACTTCACCATGCTTTAGCGTCAGGGTTCGGCCAGTTTTTCCCCCATGGTGCTGCGCTGGTAGCGGGGCATTTACCCAATTCGTACTTAACACAATATTTTGTCACCATCACACGCGATTTGCCGGGATCCCACTGCAATTCAAAGGCTTTTTCAATATCCGTCACACCATGGCGATGGTAAAAGGCGCGCGCTTTCTTATTCGACACATTGTACGTAAAATCCAACTGCTGCACTGGGTAAGGGTGATCGGTTTTCTGCACGGGTATCTCCTCCCGTTCGTACTCACGGATGCGCACCTCCACGAGTTCCTCCAACGCCTGCCTCCTTATTTCGTTGATCTTGGAGCTGGGCAAGAACCAATCTTGTGAAAACTCAACCACCACATCATCAGCTACGAACGGTGTGTTCCCCGTTTTCGATAGGTTCTTGACGATGTTCTCCATCAGCCCTTCCGTATGTTTAGCCCGTTCTTTGGTGGTTTCCAACAGCGCCGTACTCACATGCCCATCCTCATCCGTGACGAGCAGTTGAAACCCTTCTGGCGTTTCCGACAAGTGCATGACCACACCGATTTTGCGCACAGCGCTGTGTTCGTTTTCCAGCATGCGGTTGAACTCGGCATCGTGGTTGCGGTAAATCTCCGTGCCTATGGGCAGCATTTTCAGCTCATTGGGCACCACTATATCGTTCACGATGATATTCACCAACGTCCCATCCCTACCCCTTGCTCATTCAAAAAGTACAGCCCATCGCCATTATTAAGACATTCGAAGTTTTCAATGCGGTAGCCATTGGCTTTTATTTCCAGCAACTTACCAATATACTGCCCCTTGGATTTAGGGCTTTCCCATGAACCAATTTTTTCTCGGCGGTGGTTGACGAAGTAATCCGTATAGCCTCGGTTGAAGCTGCGCCCCAGTTCGGGGTCGAATTGATAGAAAGTGCGCCCCGAAGAGGCCTTTTCATAGCGGTCGCTATTGGCCTCCAAGAAAGTGTCCAAGCGTTTGCGCAGGTAGGAGGTATTGTTTTTACATAAACAATATCCTTGAGTCGTCCCTCAATTTTGAATGAGGATACCCCCGCCGCCACTAAGTTAGGCACTTCGTTGCTCAAGTCGAGGTCTTTGATAGAGAGCAAATGGCTATTATGGATGAGTGTTTCACCTTTGCCATCAATCAACTGGTAAGGCAGGCGGCAATTTTGGGCACAAGACCCTCGGTTCGCCGACCGCTCCCCGTTGGCTACACTCATGTAGCAGTTGCCACTAAAGGATACACAAAGCGCTCCCGTGACAAAAAACTCCAACTCCACATCTGTTGCTTGGTGTATTTCACGGATTTGGTCGAGGTTCAACTCCCGCGCCAGCACCACGCGCTTGATACCCGCATCAGCCAAAAATTTGACGTGTGCCGCATCCCGATTATTGGCCTGCGTACTCGCGTGCAGCGCTATCGGCGGCAAGTCCATTTCCAATATGGCCATATCCTGAATGATGATGGCATCCACCCCCACATCGTACAGCTCATGAATCAGCTTGCGGCAAGCCGACAGCTCGTTGTCGTAAAGTATCGTATTGATCGTCACCAGCACCTTGGCCTTAAAAAGGTGTGCATAGCGCACCATCTGCGCAATGTCTTCCACCGAGTTGGTAGCATTCGACCGTGCCCCAAACTGGTGTGCTCCCATGTACACAGCATCTGCTCCGGCATTCACAGCCGCCATACCTTGGTACAGATTTTTGGCGGGTGCCAGTATCTCAATCTTTCTTTTCATCGGCAATTCAACGGCAATAATAGCCGCCCTATACAGTTTTTCTGGCCACAAAGATAGGCAGTTACCGATATGTTAGCAGCTAATTTTTTATTGCACGCCACCTAATTGCATACCAAGCACATCAAGCCGCTTCTTTTGGGCGCATCCCCGTATCGGTTGAACCGATACGGGGTCGCTCCCTTCCGGGCTGACGGCCCCAAGGGGCAGCCTTCCTGCGGGCGGCTCCCTACAGGCAGCTTGCGCGGGCGTTTAGCGGTGCTTCTTGCATTTCCTCCAACAGTAGGGCACTGCGAATACACAAAACCAAACAGGCACCGCCTCCAGCTTAGGAAGCGATGCCCGTTATCTTGCTTAGTGATCGGGCTCGCCCGATCACTTGTTCTCATCTTACTTCACTACCACCATGGTCTTGGTAGCCGTGTATTCACCAGCTGTCACGGTGTAGCTCAACACACCTGTTGCTCCCTGGATCATGTCCTTGGTCACGTTGATGGTGTTGTAACCCGCAGCGTAGTCGCCACGCAATACTGTCAGTACACGACCGCTAGCGTCCGTGATTGTCACGGTTGCTTCCGCGTCAACTGGTAGGTTGAAGCCAATCAAAGTTTCAGCTTTGAATGGGTTGGGAGTGTTCTGGTAAACCTCGAAACCAGCAGCTACTACTTCACCCGTAGAGAAGTTGATACCTACGTTCATGGTGTTGCCATTGCCATAAGCTTCCGCTGTCGTATAGCGGCTGCCCACTTTCACTACTTCGCTCAACTCCTTGTCCTCCGTTGCACGGATGACCAAGCTAAACAGTACGTCCTCAGCAGTGGCTTTGCCATTCCATGAAGTAGTAATCATGCCTTCACCAGCGAAACGTGTACCGAAGTTCTCAGCCGTGGCTACACCGTACTCGATGTCAACCAACTCAGCGCCATTCAGTACCAAAGTGCCTTGGAAGCCTTCTACAGATGCCATCTCTGTTCCTGTAAAGGATACCGTGTAAACGTTTCCTGCTTTCAGGCTTTCGTTCGCTACGTTGAAGTTGAACTGGCCGTTCAAGGTACGGTCGTCACCGCTCAGTGCGTTTGCCTGTGCGCTGCCGTTTACGTCACCTATCTTCACACCTACGAAATCCTGACCAGAAAGCGTTCCTACTAGGTTGTTTACACTCAGCAATTCAGGGAACTCCTCCAGTGAACCATGGGTTAGATGGTACAGGGAAGCTGTAAGCAGTAGGAATGAATCTCCAGCTTGTGTTGTTATTGAACTCAGTTTCGATGTTCAAGATCAACTTACGCAACTGGATCATATCCAATGTAGTGATCGTTTCTGAGTTGTTCACGTCAGCTGCAATCATCTTGTATGGGCTATTCAATGGCTGAACACCCAAGATGTGCTTGCTCATCAATACAAGGTCAAAAGTAGAAACACCGTTCAAGAAACCGCTGTTCAAGTAAGGAGCCACAGAGTAGTCACCACCCAATGGCAGCGTGAAGCTGAATGATCCGTCTCCGTTAGTAGTGTAGCTCATAGAGGCCGTACCACTTACGTTTACTTCAACACCTTCGATGTTTTCATTTCCTTCGGTAGTAATAACACCTGCTAACATAGCACCAGTTGGGCTACCGCAAGTTCCAGGCTGTACCAATACATAGGTTTCACAGTAGTCGTAGTTACCTTCTTCGTCGAAGGCGTAAACGTAAACAACAGTTGTAGGCTCATCACTGTCAGTCAGCACCAGTCCAGTGTCATCTGTGCTTGGTACGAAGTTTTCTACACCTACGGCTTCTACTTCCTCTGCGCGGTAGATCGCATACTTCGTAACGCGTGGGTTGCCCAAGAACTCATCTGGTCCCTGACCAGTACAGTCAGAAATGGGGGATCCTTCAAAGTCTGATGCCCAAATTGCCATCGCACAAGCATCATCTTCACCGTCGCCGTCAGCATCTGTGCCGTCTGGTAATGGCATCAATGTCACGGTCAAACCGTTGATACAAACAGGTGCTGGCCCTTTGCAATCGATTACTTGGAATTCCATGATCTCGCTTGTTATGTTGCCACATCCATCTTGGAATACTACTTCCAATGCGTAGAACAAGTTATCTCCCGCTGCGGATGGGATGATCGCGTACGTACCTGAGAACGTATAACCTCCGTTACCTGTTGGTGTCAACGTCACAGATGTAGGCGTTCCTGCCCATGCAGCCAAGTCAACATGCTTCAACTGACGGTCGCCTTCTGTATCAACTACCCAGTTTCCTTCTGCTCCATATACACGAGCAGACAGCAACTCGATGTCGCCAAGGTTGAAATCGAATGGGATGTCAGCGCACTCGTCCACTACCGTGAATGGAATAGTTACTAATGCGTCGCAGCTACCGTAGATGTCTGTGAATACACCTGCTGGCAAATCGCGGTTGCCACACGCTTCTACTCCGTATGCAGGTACGGTCACAACAGGGGCATCGTTGTCTATCACCTTGTAGAACTGGGTGTAGATGTAACGGCCATAGTTCGGCAATGTCGGTGAATCGCAGTTCGGCAAGTCTGAATCACCGTCACGATCCGTATGGTCGCGGTCGATGCACAAACCACTTGCTGTGCTATAACGGATCACTGGGCGCTCGTTACCTTCTACGGCACGATCCGCTGCCAACTGACCATCTACTTCCGTCATACGAGGAACTACATATCCTTCGTACTCTCCATCCCACAAACACCAGTTGATTACATCATAAGTAACGGCAAACTTCTTGCATGCGTCGTTACCGGAAAGGTATTCTACTGGCTCGCTTATATTCACCGTCATGATGTCACAAGCAGTAGAGGTCATAGAGATCGTCGCAGGGTTGGGCTCGCCACACACTGCATCCGTATCTTCTGGGAAGTCAATTACAAAGTCGTGGTTTTCGATGATCGTGATTACCTGATCACACCAGCTTGACCTCAACTCTTCGGTTGTGCCTGCTGCTCCTGTGCGAGTTTCCACTACGCGGAACTCACGAACAATTGAACCCCAACCACATTCGTTGATGTTGAAGTCTGGAGTGCGGTACTCAACTTCTACCGGCCAGCAGTTATCGTAGCCAACGGGGTCATTGCCACCATTGAATACATCGTTGAACATCGCTTCCATGCCCGCTGGGTCGGCTGCATAAGCATCCGCAATATCCCCGGGGAAATCCAATGGCAACTCATTGCACAGCACTTCCACAGATGGAAGGTCTTCGCATACAGGGTTGCGCTTGTCTTCGGGGGTCACCACCAACCAACAAGTATTTCTATTGGGCACTTCGTTCATGTCACTTACCTCCAACTCAATGGTGATTTCTTTGCCTACATCGCAGCAGTTGAAGTCAATGAATTCGCCCCATGCTCCGTAAGCACTGCTATTGCCACAGTTGTTCTTGTTGCGGCGTACGCGCAACGTCACATCTGTACAGTTGTCGTTAGAACCTTCGTTTACATCCGTAGCGTAGATACGTGCTTGACCATTCACCCCATTCAAGAAGTCGCCACTGTTGATCGTTACGTTCAACTGGTCATCACAAGACGCGGTAGGTGAAATCAAATCGCGTACTACCAAATCATAAGTTACGCACGTAGTGTTGCCACAATCGTCAATAGCGCAGTATTCGATCGTGTGCTCACCAATCGGGAGTTGTACCATTGCTGGCTCTGCACGCCATGTGCTGGATGCACTGTGCCATACGTAAGTACCAAACTGGAAAGAAGTTGTTCCTCCTGCAAATATCTCGAAAGATACAGGCTGTGCAGATGAACAAACATCGGTGATCGTAGGTACCGGTATTTGATAGTTTGCTTCGCAACTAAATGGTGATGTGGATACATTCACATCAGCTACACCTCCGATAACAGGACCTGTTTCGTCCACTACCTTCACCAACTGGATATGTGTAGAGTCGCCATCAGCATGACACCAATCCAACAACTGCCAAGTGCGGCGCTCCTTGCGAGTACCGTCACACACTTGAACCACTGGGTCAGCTACTACTGATACGCCCAGATTACACAAGGCGGGGTCAACCTCCGCGGTACCAAACGCCGTCGACACGTAAGGCCAAGCAGCAATCGCCGCTTCGTAAGCAGCTTGATCGTCGCAAGCTACCGTTTCATCCGCTGGGAATGTCACATCATCTTTCGTCAACTTGCGGAAGCGTATCTCTTGGCTACAAGGCGCTGCCGACATCACAGGGCCGAACCCTTCGCAGCTTTCATAGTGGTCAGACACATTGAAGGTACGCGTAATAACGTCATCCTCACATTCAGAAGTTGTCAGTTCATCAGAGAATGTTACTAACACCAAACCACAATTGTCGCGCACCACTGGCATACCCGTCAGGCGAATCTTTGCCAAAAAGGCATTGTACTGTGTTGATGACCAGCCGTTCAATAAGATAGTCTCACCAGCATTAGGCGTTCCATCGGCATTCACAACGTAAGAAACCGTGCCGCCGAAAAGAACGTGCGGAATATCCGTGCACAGCAGGTCGTATGTGGTATTATTCACCTCTACGCTGGATGTATCCGCAGGGCACGTCAGCGTGGGAGCAGTCTTGTCTTCGGCGCGGATGTTGCCCCAGCAGGTGTAGGCTTCCTCACCAGCTACCATCAATACCGCCATATATTCATAAGTACCGCAGCCATCTACTGTGTTGTCTCCGACAACTCCGTTAATGCTGATGATGACCTCGTCGGCACAAGCGTAGCCGCCAGTCATCACCATGGAGGGGGTCACCGTGGCTGAACATCCCGCGCCTAAGGTTACGTTTACATTGGCAATGCAGGCGGGTTCAATTTCACCCGTCACAACAGTAGCTTCAACATTGGTAGTACAACCAGGGAATGCAGCAGTGACTCCACCGTCAGGTGAAACATCACCATTGTTGCCACCCACGTAGTTAAGCAGTATTGGATGGCTTCCAAAGGGAAGGGTAGCCGGATCAAGTACGTTATTGACAACACCGTCTATATATATGGTGGGTGTGCCTGCAACCGGATCCGTAGAAGCCGCTCCTAAATTAACCACCACCCCTTCTTCGACGCAGTATGTTTCATCAAAAATTGGGTCAAAAGTAGCATTAGGGAACGCACACTTGTTACTTTCCATTAGGTTCAAACCCGTTGGTGCACCGCCTTCGAATAAATCAATTACCATGGAATACCCAACGTTATCTTCGTGGGTAAAAGACAGTTCATAAGTACCATCAGTAGCGTTAAAAACCAGCGGTGTTCCTACAGCGACACCTATAGCACCCGTTGCTGAAACAACCCTGATATCGAGTCCTTCGGGTAAAGGAGTGTCATCGTCAGAAACGGTAACAGTTTCCTCGAAAACACCAGCAGTTGTAACGGAATAAGCGTTAGTAGAAGCATCATAATGCACCACTTTTGTACTATTTTCACAAGAGCATGGATCCGTAATGGTCAAATTGAACACGCACTCATCAATTTCAATATGCTGAGTCACAGGTGTCGAATTGCCAGCAGCATCCTCAACTTGATAAGTACGAGTGATCGTACCATCAGTATTCACCACATCCCCAAGGAAGGTAACTAAAACATTACTGCAAGGAGTCATGGTCTGATCTGCATTAATACCGCCTGGTGATTCAGCACTAGCCGCTGACCATACGAAATCAGAAGATTTATTACCCGTGCCTTTGAGTTGTAACGACAAGCCTTCCATTACACCTTGTTCAGAAACGCCTACATCGGTGGATGTCATACCAGCAGCACTTCCTTCTGAAGCGGTGCAAACACCTTCGTAGCTAAGGAATTCAATAACCGTTGTTCCTTTTACCAAAGCCATTGCGTCGCGTGGGCCATTCATTAACCCCGGAACAAGAACAAACGCCGTACCAAAACCATTACTTTGGTCGGCAATTATACCAGACAATGGAACAGTAGCGAAAAGTGTGGCTGCGTTTGCACTAGAACCATTGTAAAATTCGAGTGAATAAGAGGATAAATCGGTACCAGCTACACCCGCTACTTCCACAAACTCATTCATGTCGGCACCATCATCATCATAGTGGAATTCATTGATCCACACCAATTCTACACAAGCAGGACAATTGTCCGTTGCATCTGCAATTAACGATATATCGGGATCAGGGATTAATTCAGCACAAGAAAGTGATAAGTTAGGCAACGTAGGCGTAACAGTAGGAGGGGTCGTATCAGGCGAGCAAAGATCGTCCAAAGAACAAGCTCCTGGATTCGTAACTGGTATCTCCAATCGGCAAGAAGTGTTGTTTTGATCCTCAATAGTTACAGTAAAGTCTCCACTTAAAGCAGAACCATCCGCCAAAGACCATAAAGAGAATGAACCGTAATCATCAAATCCTAACAAAGTGCCATTTACATATACATTATAATTAGCACCAATACCCGTTCCTTGAGGATCTGTGATAAACTGAATAAAATCATCTGCACCGCTTAATGGTGTGCTGTTATCATTACAAGCAACATCGGTGAGGCCGGCATCAGTTAGAAGGCACTCAGGCACAAAAGTACATCCTACAATATTGAGATCATCGATTCTCCAATTGGCTGTGCCAGAAGTAGGACTTCCTGTTCCATCATGCCCGTAAATGCGGATAGTAACAACCTGACCAGCTCCGCCAGAAACAGATAAGCCATCACTCGTCACGAATGTCCAAACGCTATTGTTTGACAATACGCCTGTTGCCACATCAGCAGTAAAGCCGTCCAAGCTGGTACGAATCGTATAGGCTTGTGGCCCCGTACTAGTAGAACGTGTACCAAAGCTAATCTCTTCTAAATGAAAAGCAGACGATGCCCCGGGGGTAATCGTCACCTCAAAGTAAGTACTAGTAGCCGTATTGAAGGAACCTGTGAAAGCCGCAGCTGCCGCGTTGGGTTCGCCGGATGCACCAGGGTAGTTAGAATCCGATGCGGTAGAAATCAAAGTTGTGGTACCATTGTTGTTGCCATGAGATATGTCTGAAGTAGTTACATCAGTTATACTATTGGAAGTTGCCACAGCAGTCCCCATTTCCCATAATGCAAACCTAATCCCCTCACCGCAAAAAGAGGTACTAGGTTCAGCACCTAACACCGTCACCATATCAAAGCGCCAAGCAGCGGTAAGTGCAGGATCATAAGCTGCAGCAGGAGCTACAGGTTCATATTCGCTAGTAGAAGGAGCAAACGTAGCCACAATGCGGAAGGCAAAATTGGGGTTGTTGTTTACGCCTGTTTCAGCACTAAGGTCTCTTTGAATTTCGTTCTGCCACTCATGGGTATTATCAATTACCGGGCCGAAATCAACGAAATTAGTACCATCCGTTGAATACTGGAACTGGGCATAACGAGATGCCCCCGTATTCAACGCACGGGCATCCCACTGTACGATGATATTTTCGTACCCTACCGTGCTGGCGCTGAATTGCACACCCGCCGTTTTATCGGCTGTACCCTGAGCAGGAAAACTCCCTCCAGCGGTGTGAGGCATCTGCCATGTACGGTCATCAACGCCCACCAAAGGATCTGATGATCCAGGAGCAGGGTTATTAGCATCCGAAGTAGTACCAGTCATCACACCTCCAACGAGGCTGGAGATGCCGGATCCAACAGCAGGCGAAGGGGCATTACCGCCACCGGGAACGCTGCCATCAACTCGGTTGAAAGTCCACTGGGTAATGGTTGTTTGCGCATCCAAAGCAGATGGAAGCACCAACACCATGCCCAACAGAAGAAGGGGAAAAAGCAGCAAATTGAAATAGCTGCTTCGACAGGAGTAGAAGTCTGTCCTCATGAGATTACAGTTTTATTATTAAGGTCGTGTAAACAAATACAGGGGTAAAGATAGCAATACCTGTATGCCTAAACAAAATATATAGGTTATTTTTTCAATAACTGTGATGTATTCGCGGAATGATGGGATAAAACATCCTGCTCCCCGTATTCTGTGAGTAGTCTGACGGAAATATACTGTTCAATTTTTTCTAAAAGGTCTTTAGTTATACGATTGTTTAGAAAATTTTTCAGCATCAAAAGTTGTACAGTTTGTTTTTCCCGTCTTAAAGTACTTTTGCATCACAACTATTTAAAAAAAAGTACTTTTGTCGCTGGTTGCTTGATTAATTAGACTTTGGACACCGACGAGCACAGAAATATATTTCTGGAAAATTGGCTATGTCCAAAGTCTAGTAATAACTCCAAAATAAAACAATGAAAAAGATTTTAGTTGCCACTGGGGGCGGTGATTGCCCTGGCTTGAATGCCGTCATTCGAGGCATAGTGAAAGCAGCAAAAACCAACGGAGGTTGGGAGGTTTGGGGCAGTATGGAAGCCTTCAATGGCCTGATGAGCAGCCCTGTTGAATTGGTGAAACTCACCCCAAGAAGGTGGGAGGTATCCACGTAAAAGGGGGTACTATCATTAAAACTACCAACAAGGGCAACCCCGTTGATTACCCTGTCCCGCAGGATGACGGTACTATCGTACGGATGGATCGAGCCGGAATTGGTGGCCAAACTAAAACATTTGGGCTTTGATGCCGTAGTGAACATCGGTGGCGATGGCAGCCAGCGCATTTCTCAGCGGCTATTTGAGCACGGATGCCCCATCATAGGCGTGCCTAAAACCATCGACAACGATTTAGGTGCTACGGATTATACTTTTGGGTTTACCACAGCTGTGCAAATTGCTACCGACAGCTTCGACAAACTCGTGACTACGGCAGAAAGCCATCACCGCGTCATCATCATGGAGGTAATGGGGCGAGATGCCGGGTGGATTGCCCTGCATACCGCTATCGCAGGAGGCGCAGAGGTATGCCTGATACCTGAAATCCCTTATGACCCGGTAAAAATCAATAAAATCATTGAAAAACGTTACGATAAGGGTCGTGGCTTTCTGAATATCGTCATGGCGGAAGGTGCGATGGCCAAAGGAGGTACCGTTTTTGGGGAAGCAGCCAAAGACTTAGGCGACCCACATATCAAATTGGGAGGCGTTTGCAACCAGCTACGGCATGAATTGGAAGCATTAGGCTGCCAAGCACAGATACGCACCACCGTGCTAGGGCATACCCAAAGAGGGGTACGCCTATGGCGTTCGACCGTATCTTGGCTACTGCTATGGGCGTAAAAGCATTTGAACTCATCGAGCAGGGTGCTTTTGGCCAAATGGTGACTTACCGCAACAACCTCTTCGAAAGTGTACCGCTCACCGAGGCGGTAGCTTCCAATAAAAATGTCACCCAAGACCACGCTTTGGTGAATGTAGCCCGACAGATCGGCATCTCCTTTGGAGATTGAAATATTATCTCTTTATCCTACAAAGGGATTTGTAAGCGTTGACCGTAGTTAACGGACAGCTTCGAGTTGTCCGTTAACTGGCAATCGTTTTTTTATCGCGATTACGCCTACGAATCCCCAAAGACTTCGCGGCTTTCGTCATTTGACGACCTTATTGCATTTTACCAATCGTTCATTCAATTTATTGGAATATATTCGCGGAAAGAATCTTTCAAAATGAAGCAATTTTTGGTACTATCGTTGCTCTTAGCAACTTTCCTTTCGTATAGTAATGCTCAACAAATCCAGTGGGTACCTGACTTGGCTGAAGCATCTCCGATCAACCTGCCACTTTCCGAATATCAGGTTGTTTCCGTGGACAAAGGTCAGCTTTATACCGACCTCGCCAGTGCCCCTTCTGAATTTTCCCGCCATAAAAACCGACAGCCGGCTTCCGTGCAGCTTCCAACTCCTGCGGGTGTTTTCGTTACTTTCAACGCAGTAGAAAGTTCTGTGCTCCACCCCAACGATCAGGCGCGTTGGCCGCAAATGCGTACCTACCGCATTTATCAGGCTGACAACCCTGCTTTTTCCGGACGCATGAGCATCACACCATTAGGGTTGATGGCGGCCTTTACCACGGAAGCAGGAGAGGTATTTATTGAGCCGTACTCCAGTATAGATAGCGACCACAGTATCGTTTACTACGGAAAAGATTGGGTACTAACCGACGAACTGCTGCCTCAACTGTCGTGTGGTTATACACCAGAAGAACCCGCGCTTTATACGGACAAAGACCCTCATGGCCACACCACTTACAGCACGAAAACAACCACTTCCACCCCTGCCGTCATCAGGGAATACGTGATGGCGCTCACCTGCACAGGAGAGTACGCTAATATCAAAGGCGGTACGGTAGAAAGCGTGGTGGCTTCTTTTGTGCAAGCTATCAACTTGGCTAACACTACTTTTGAAAGAGAAGTAGGTGTAAGAGTTCGACTGATTGACAATATTGAATTATTGGTTTATCTCAATGCAGGTACCGACCCTTTCATCAACGCTGACCAAGGCGGCGAACTATTGAGCCAAGTGCGAAATGCCATCACAGGTGCGGGCTTTCCCACTACTGCTTATGACCTCGGACACGTATTTACAGGTGGCTGTACCGACGTGGGCGGTGTAGTAGGCGGCAATGCCTGCACATCGGGTAAAGACAGGGGGGTAACCTGCCACTATACCAACAACATCGCTTCCATTATTCGCAGGGTGTTCACCCACGAAGTAGCTCACCAATTCGCAGTAGCCCACTCTTGGGCCAATTGCCCTTCTAGTTTGGGGCAGTTAGCATCAGATTCGGCTTTTGAACCGGGTTCCGGTACTACCATCATGTCGTATGCAGGTTCGTGTGGCAACCAAAATGTTTCTTTCGACAATGATGATTACTACCACGGTCACTCCGTGGTGCAGTTTCAGGAATATACCCGCGAAAACAATGCCGGCGTATGTGCTACCGTGATTGAAACAGGCAATACCGAGCCAACGCTTTCTTTGCCTTATTCCGATGGTTTTTACATACCGATTGCTACTCCTTTTGAATTGGTAGCTAATGCTACGGATGAGGAAGGTGATGCGTTGACTTATTGTTGGGAACAAATGGATTTAGGCCCGCTTTCTGACCTAGGTGCACCTGTGGGTAATACGCCTTTATTCCGCTCATACCCTCCTCGTGTTGCACCCAACCGCGTGTTTCCGCGTTTGCCGATTTTGCTCAACAACCAAAGTGAAACCACCGAGGTGTTGCCTACTTATTCAAGGAATCTCACCTTCCGCTGTACCGTGCGGGATAACAACCCGGAAATTGGTGCTACCGTTCATGCCGATGTAGCGTTCAAGAGTACGGCAACAGCAGGCCCTTTCGTGGTGCTTTCGCCCAATACGGAGGATGTAACATGGACGGCAGGGTCTTATCAGGAAGTAACATGGGATGTAGCCAATACCGACAATGACTTGGTGAATTGCCAATTGGTAAACATTCGCTTGTCGGCGGATGGGGGGCAAACCTATCCCTATACCCTCATTAGCGGCACGCCTAATAGTGGCAGTGCTTTTGTTCATCTGCCAGAGGTAGCAGGCAACAGTATGCGCATTCGAGTGGAAGCAGCTAATAATGTGTTTTTTGATATTTCAAACGACAACTTTAGCATTGTTCCTGCCACTGAACCTGGTTTTACGATGCAGTACGAGCCTGTCTTCCAGCAATTGTGCTTGCCTGATGCGGCTACCGTACAGTTCAGTTCTGCTAGCATCTTAGGGTTTGAACAGCCGCTACAACTGAGCATATCAAGTGAATTGCCAGCGGGGGTAACTGCTGTATTTGCTGAGAATGAAATAATGCCGGGTGCTTCTACTAGCCTAACGTTGGATATGAACGGACTGGAAAACTACGATGGCCCCTTGGAAGTGACGGTAGCTATCGCTGCTGAAGGGCAAGATGTCACTTATCGTACGCTTTACTTTGACGTGGTGGATAATGACTTCAGCGAATTAGCCACCGTGCTACCCGTAGAAGGTGATAATAGCATCAACTTGGGCACTAATTTTTCTTGGAACACCGTACCCAATGCCCTGACTTATGACTGGGAATTGTCGGACAATGCTGCTTTTGCTACTTTATTAGATAGCGAGTACGGGCTAGCGGAAACGTTTGTCAACCCCGTGGTGCTGCAATTGGCCAACAACACCTTGTTTTTCTGGCGCATACGTGCTAGCAACGAATGTGGAGCCACCTTGGACGACACCCAGTGTATTCCATACGGTAAATGCCGTTTGTAGTCCCGAAACATCGGACGATACTCCCAGAACTATTACTGCACAGCGTCACTGCCAACGGTTATCTCCGAATTATACGTTCCTTTTAATGGTATTATCAGCGATATGAACGTGCCGGAAATAAAGGTTCGCTACCAGCCTATCCAGAATTTCTATGTGAGCCTCATTAGCCCAACAGGGACAGAAGTGCGTTTGTACGATGGCACCTGTTTCACGACGGATATTGTAAATGTAGGTTTCGATGATGAAGCCCCCAATGACTTAGTTTGCCCACCGGATGACCTTATCTCCTTCCGCCCGTTTGAGCCGCTGAGTGCTTTTGATGGGGAAAGTACATTAGGTATCTGGCAACTGAAGGTAAAGGTGGAACAATCGGGTTTTGGCAGTTCGGGGCAAATAGGCGACTGGACGATAGAGTTTTGTGCGGATGGAAACGCCGTATCCCCTACCCTGCTGACCAACGACACCCTTTTTGTACCACCGCTGATGAGCAACACCATCACGCAGAACCTGTTGAAGGTTTCCGATAGTGAGCAGGCACCCGCTCAACTTACCTACACCTTGGTTAGCGTGCCTGCACACGGTATTTTGTACCGGAATGGCGCGGCTCTTTCGCCGGGCAGCACCTTCACGCAAGCTACCATTGATGCCTTCAACTTAGTTTATCAACACGAGGAGGAGGGTACTATTTATGATGGTTTCCAATTTGTGGTGCAGGATGGAACGGGCGGTTTTCTACCTGTGCAGCGGTTTGTCATAAAAATGGACGAAAATGCGGTGGTGGGTACAACCGATTTGGTGACTCCCGACCAGTTCAGCGTGTTTCCCAATCCTGTGGGTAGCCAAGTGGTAGTAGCTTGGCCACAACCTGTGGATGATAGACACCTGCTGCGTGTTTTTCATAGCAACGGCCAGTTGGTGGCAGAGCAAAGCATTGCACCCGGGCAGCAACAAGCCCTGTTAGATACAAATAATTGGCCATCGGGTGTCTTCATCATATCGGCGGGAGGAATCAGCCGTAAAGTGGTGAAGATGTAAGTAGTGGTAAGACTATCACGAAGCCTATTGGGTGAAGGATGGGAATGGTGGCGGCTGTCAGGCCGCCAGTGCCGATGAGGCTTACCTCATCGGCACCGTTAGCCATGGACAGCCTGACCTCAGCTTGCGGGGCGTTGGGTTTGCAGAGAAGCCCGCAAGCCGAGGGCACCCCCAAATTATTCATTTACAAAATCGTAAAGGTATCCAAATTGAGGCCCTAAACGCCCATGCCGGGCAATAGTAGCGCGTTCGATCATGGCACTGTTGGGTGCTAGGATGTGAGGGAGGACTTGCTCGATGTACATTTTACCGAAATTGGTAGAAGCATCTCGTGGCAATTCGCTGGGGAGGTTGTCGATGGTCATCATATCCACGGAGGAAGGAAGGAAAGGAGGCGTTTCCTGCCGGGAAAGAGGGTCGAAGCCAAAAACGGGATCGGCAATGGTAGAAGCCTTGATGGTGGAGGGGATGGAGGAATCGGGGGCAATATCGCAGGTGACATCGGCAATGACCTGGATGCGAAAAGCAGGGTCGGCCATGTCTTCGAGGGAGAAGAAAGCAGGCGACCGCTTGTCCCAGAAAATGCCATTAATCATAATATCAGCAGTCTCGGCGTAGGGTTTGAAAGCTGAGACATACTGTTCGGGGTGCTGGTAATAGTGCAATTTATCGAAAGGTATGCCCTCGCTATGCCGCACGTAATCTCTGCTGACGAGTTGTGTATAAACAGGCTCATTGAAATCCATTTTGAGGAAGTCGCCCGGCGACACTTGGCGGATGCCCATGTCTTCCAACACCTGATCGGCACCGGTGGAGACCCTTCCTGTTCCCGTAAGTACGATTTTGATAGGCGGCAATTGGAGCTGCTGGTAGAGCTGTTTGGCAGCGGCATAATCGTATAGCTCAAACATGCGAGGCAAAGCGAAAGCACCTGTGCGCTGGCCAAACGTCCAGAAGGCATTGTGGGCACCTACTACCCCCGCGAAGTAACCGAAGGCGATGACCCTACGGCCCAGGTTGTCGGTCATAACCTCGTAGTCGATGAGGTGGATATGCTTGTCGAGGATTGCCTTTAGCAGGGGCTTGTTATAGACTTGTTGTTTGTGGGTATGGGAAAAGAAGCTGTAGGTTTTGCCGGGAATAAGTTGGTCTATAGGAACTTCCTTGACCCCCAGAAGGAGGTCGCAATCGCCGAGGTATTCTTCTAGGGGTACGCCCAACGCGGCATATTCTTCGTCTTTGAAAATGCGTATGGGCGAAGGCTGCACTACAACGTTTAGCCCAAATTCGGAGCGCAAATACGCGCACTGCTGCGGGTTGAGTGGCACACGGGTATCCGGGGGCACTTTCCCCTCGCGGATGATTCCAATTTTCATAATTTTTTACTTGGTTAGGTACGGTGGCAAAGATAATAAGTTGTGGGGTAATTGTTGAGGAGAGGGGTGTGATGTGTTTTGATGTAGTTTTTTGTGGGAATGCTGTCTTCTGTTTTACAACTACTAATCCATTAATTTTTCCATATATTTAATTCTCCAAGTCTTGCCTTCCTTGTCAGTAAATCCCACTATGCCTGCCTGCTTATTTATATAGAATTGAAATTTCTTTCGCCCATCTTTCCTTGGGTATTTCGTAATGACGCGTTCAAACCGCTCCCCTCCTATAGTAAGCTTCCGTTTATTGATTTGGCTGGGAAGTAATCCATAATCCTGAGTCCCGATATCGATGATGGCATAAAAATCAATGAACATTTTCTTTCTATTATCTTCAAACGAGTGTGCTGATTTGTTTTTTTCCTACCACTTGGCTGTTTATGAAATAAATCACCTTTGCAAATAAAAATCACCTTTATGAAACGCATAGGACTGTGGGTAGAGGCTTAAAATTTTGCTTGCTTTTTGTGCTTATGTTGGCACTTCCCGCACCGGAGGGGGTGTCTGCCGATGCCATGCGGGTAATGGGGCTGGCCGCCTTGATGTTGGTGTGGTGGGTAACAGAAGCCGTACCTATTCCTGTCACTTCTTTACTGCCTATGGTGATGCTGCCGGCGTTGCAGATTTATGATATGAAAACCGCTGCTGCGCCTTACGCCAGCCCCATCGTTTTCTTGTTTATGGGAGGGTTTATGCTGGCACTAGCCATGGAAAAGTGGAATTTGCATCGCCGTATCGCACTCCATATTGTGAAGGCCACGGGTACCGATGCGAACGGTATCATACTAGGTTTTATGCTCGCTACCGGGTTTCTAAGTATGTGGATCAGCAATACCGCTACGGCGGTGATGATGCTGCCCATAGCGATGTCGGTGGTAGATCTGCTGAGAACTTCCAGCAAAACAGAGGGGCATGATAGTGGCCAACGCCTGTTCGGGGTGGCTATTATGCTGGGCATCGCCTACGCAGCTAATATCGGCGGAACGGCTACCATTATCGGCACGCCACCCAACGTAGTTTTTAGTGGTTATATTGAAAAAACGTATGACATCAAAGTAAGCTTTGCCATCTGGATGGCTTTTGCCTTTCCGTTCGCGCTACTGCTATTGTTGGTTACCTATTGGTTACTGACGCGCTGGCTCTTCCCCAATCGGCTGGGGCGTTTTGAAGGAGCACAGGCACTGATTGAGGAACAAATGACAGCTTTAGGCAAGATTTCCTCCCAGAAAAGCGTACCCTAATCGTGTTTGTCTTGACCGCTTGCAGTTGGATTTTCAAAGAACAAATCAATGGATTGTTGCACTTGCAAAAGAGCTGGCGACATCGTACTCACCGATGAGATGATTGCCATCTTTGCTACCGTCCTCTTGTTTCTAATACCTTCCGCACTTAAAAAGCAACCGTTTCTATTAGATTGGCGGGACACGGAGAAGTTGCCTTGGGGTATTTTACTCCTCTTCGGGGGCGGATTGAGCTTAGCAGATGCCTTGAAACACGTGGGTTTAATTGATTTGATTGGTGCTCAATTTGATGGCGTTTCCACCACTGGTTTTTGGATTATACTGGGCCTGACAGCGGTGAGTTTATTCCTCACGGAAGTGATGTCGAATGTAGCTTTGGTGACGGTGTTCTTGCCCGTAGTAGGGGCTATCGCAGTAGGCTTGCAACTAGACCCCGTACTGTTTTGTGTACCCGTGACACTGGCAGCCAGTTGTGCATTCATGTTACCGATGAGTACTCCGCCCAACGCTATTGTTTTTGCCAGTGGTCAATTACAAATTTCAGACATGGCAAGGGCAGGGTTCTGGCTCAACCTCATTGCGATTGTGTTCATTGCTGTTTTGACACAGTGGGTATTGCCGTTTTTTGTGTAAATAAATTTTTATGACAACCAAACGCATCGGCATCACAGGCGGCATAGGCAGCGGAAAGACGACTGTTTGCCGGATATTTGAAGTATTGGGCATCCCCGTTTACTATGCCGACGATCGCGCCAAATGGCTCATGCAACACTCCCTACCCTGCGACAGCAACTGACGGAGGCTTTTGGCAGTAGTGTGTTCGCAATGGATGGTAGCCTCGACAGAGCCTACCTCGCTGGCATTGTCTTTCAGGATCAATCGCAGCTAGAAAAGCTCAACAGCATCGTACACCCCGCTGTAAAAGAAGATGGCTTAGTCTGGGATGAACTTCATACCGATACACCTTATACACTCAGGGAAGCAGCACTACTTTTGAGAGCGGAATTTACCAACTAATGGACACCGTTATTGTTGTTACTGCACCTGAAGCGATGAGAATACAGCGTGTTATGCAGCGCGACCACACCAGCGAGTCACAGGTAAGGGCACGCATGGACAAACAGTGGCCAGAAGAAGAAAAATCAGCAGAGCCGATTTTCTTATACACAATGACGGCCAACAAAGCCTTATCGCTCAAGTGCTCCGTATTCATCAAACACTCTCGTATCATCAAACGAAGTAACCATGGAAGGCAACAAATTCGCGGCCACGCGAAAGGATCATCACTCAAATAAGTTCATTTGAAAAACTGCTAAAAAACGGGCGATCGCTAAAAAACTGTACGTTACAGTCCTTGGATTTACGCCCTTGCAATTGAATTGGGAGACATTTCACATCGAACATACACTCTTCCTCGGTTGTGAACTTTCCCCCGAAGAAGAATATACACTGCGTAAAAAAGGTGCTTTCATCTACCAAGCCCCCGACGATTTGCCCTACGATCCTTTCCGCACACAACTGTATCACTGGAAGGAATTATCGCCTCCTAACATAGACGCAGCCAATCCCGACCTACAGATTTACGAGCATTTTAGCGAAACTCGTTTTAACCCCACCATCAACGAAGCACTTTGGCAGCGCCTACACGACCATGCGATGGATGATGCCTTGCGCCAACTATTGGCGTATGACGATGCGGGCATGACCCAAAAAAAATGTGTAGCCATCATGGGCGGTCATGGCACCTTGCGAACAGATATTTTTTACCAAAAAACCGTACAAACGGCTAGGCTATTAGGCCAAGCAGGCTACTATATCGCATCTGGCGGCGGCCCGGGCATCATGGAAGCCGCCAATTTAGGTGCCTATTTAGCCAATCACTCGGAACAAGACATGGCAAAAGCCTTGAGCATTCTCGCCCAAGCTCCCCACTATACCGACTCCGGCTACTCCGAAGCAGCACAGCAAGTGCTCCAACTTTTCCTAATGGTGGAGATAGCTTGGCCATCCCCACTTGGTTTTACGGGCATGAGCCTAGCAACTTGTTCGCCTCCCATATTGCCAAATACTTCTCCAACAGCATACGGGAGGACACCCTGCTGGCTATTGCCTTATACGGTATCATCTTCGCACCGGGCAGCGCGGGCACCACCCAAGAAATTTTCATGGATGCCGCCCAAAACCACTACGCTACCTTCAACTACTACAGCCCTATGGTGTTTTTGGGGCGGCAACGCTACGAAGTGGATACCCTCATTTACCCCTTGGTACGCCAGTTGGCCTGGGGCAAACCTCACTACGACCTCCTCCACCTTTCCGATGACCCCATGGAAATCGTATCTTTCTTACAGCAACATCAACCGCAATCCGTATCTTTGCACAACGGTTGTACGTGACCCTGTCGCTGGTTGTTCTCAACCAGAGGAAAGTCCGGACAATGCAGAGCGCCGCACCACCTAACGGGTGGGGGGTATGGGAGGAATCCCCTACCTACAGAGAGTGTCACAGAAAACAAACCGCCACGGCTTGCCGAGGTAAGGGTGAAAACGTGCGGTAAGAGCGCACGCCATCGGGCAGCAATGTCGGGGGGAGATAAACCTTGCGGATTGAAATGCCATGTACACCGGCTTGTGTAGCCGTAGGTTGCACAGCGGGCTGCTCGTCCGTATAGTCGGGGGGTAGGCAGATAGATCGTTGTCGTGAGGCAACGGCCAGATAAATGACAGGGATTCCGGCACTACCGGAACCACAGAATCCGGCTTATGATCGTACAACCGTTTTTTTTTACAACGATATTAAAGCACTCCCCGTCCATTTTTTTCCAACTATATAGTGAGTTC
Organism: Saprospiraceae bacterium; assembly: GCA_041392765.1. Lineage (GTDB taxonomy): Bacteria > Bacteroidota > Bacteroidia > Chitinophagales > Saprospiraceae > Lewinella. The sequence goes on along the minus strand of JAWKLL010000019.1, from coordinate 37,224 downwards.
AATAGTTAGCTACACAAATACGATGCTAAAAAAATAGGCTATGCACTTCCCTTTACTCCAAGACCTTGTCGTAATTCTCGGCTTTTCGGTATGGGTCGTTTTCATATTACAAAAAATCAAGCTTCCTTCCATTATTGGCTTTTTGATAACGGGTATGCTAATAGGCCCTTATGGATTAAGCCTTATCCGAGAAATAGCAGAAGTTGAACTGATCGCAGAAATTGGCGTCATACTGCTACTGTTTGTAATTGGTATGGAAATGTCTGTCAAGCAGCTTATATCAATTAAAAAGACGGTTTTTATCGGCGGGGGGGTACAAGTAGGACTCACAGTGGCGATAGTGGCACTTCTCCATCGATGGATGGGCAATGATTGGAATCAGGCGGTATTCATTGGCTTCATTTTTTCTCTTTCAAGTACGGCCATTGTATTAAAAGTACTACAAGAAAGAGATGAAATATCGACTTCGCATGGTAGGAATGCACTCGGCATCCTCATTTTTCAAGACATCATTGTCGTTCCCATGATATTGTTTACCCCTATATTGGCCGGGCAAACAGGGGATTTGTCACAGAGTTTGTTGTCTTTATTGCTCAAAATATTAGTGATAGGGCTTGTCACCATTGTACTGGCTCGATATTTAGTACCACCGCTACTTCATGCGGTAGCCCTGACGCGCAACAAAGAGCTTTTCTTAACCACCACCTTTGCGATCTGTTTGGCTGTTGCTTTTCTTACCGCAGAAGCGGGGTTGTCGCTTGCTTTAGGCGCCTTCCTCGCAGGGTTAATTATCTCAGAATCAGCCTACAGTCATCAGGCCACAAGTATCATTCTGCCCTTTAGGGAATTATTCACCAGCTTTTTTTTCGTATCTATTGGCATGCTGATGAATATGCCTTTTTTCTTGAGCCATCTATGGGAAATCGTCGGGCTAGTATTGCTTGTTTTCATTTTAAAAACACTCATCGGGGCATTAGCCACTGCTATCCTTGGGCAACCTTCACATTCGTTTTTAAGAACGGGCTTGGCTCTTTTTCAAGTAGGAGAATTTGCTTTTATCCTCTCTAAAGTAGGAATAAAATATGGTTTATTAACGGAGAATACCAACCAGTATTTTTTGGCTGTTTCTGTTTTGACTATGTTTCTAACACCCTTTGTCATTATACTATCGGATCGAATTACATTGCGTATTCAGCAGATTATTCCTTTTAAATCTTCGAATAAACGAATACAGGATGCCCCCATACCAACGACCGTATCACCAGACATACCAAGTATTGAAAATCACCTCATTATTATCGGATATGGCATCAATGGTAAAAATGTGGCTAAGGCTTGCCAGTATAGTAAAATTCCCTATATCGTGCTGGAGCTAAACCCGCAAACTGTTCAAGATGAAAAGAAAAAAGGCACTCCCATTCATTATGGAGACGCTTCACAACCCCATATTTTATACACTGCACACCTAACTAAATCACGCGCTGTCGTCATTGCCATCTCCGACCCAAACGCTACACGCTCCATTATCCGAGAAATACGCAACATTTCACAATCTGTTTACTTATTGGTGCGCACCCGATTTGTAACAGAAATACCCGAACTTATCGCCCTCGGTGCCGATGATGTTATCCCAGAAGAGTTTGAAACATCAGTCGAAATTTTTTCTAGAGTGTTGCACAATTTCCTCATTCCAGAGGGAGACATCCAACACTTTGTGCAAAAAATACGAGCAGGCAACTATGAAGTACTCGCCGGAAAACAAAATCTTCCGCGCACCTTCCAACCCACTGTATTCCCCGATTTTAAAATTACTTGCCTCAGGGTTAATACAGAAGATACCGCTGTTACAGATACACCCTTACACGAGCTGGAACTTCGCAAAAAATTCGGTATCAACATATTGGGAATCACGCGTAGGGAACAACTCCTCGAACAAGTGCTTCCCCATGAAAAATTCAACGTGATGACCTCCTTTTCATTAGTGGTAACCCCGCTAATATTGAATCTTTTAGGTTATTTATCAATTAGAACGGGCGGCAACTCCCGCTTCGATCGGGCGATATCACCACCTAATACAAAAGAATCGGCCACGCATTTGTGAGCCGATTCTTCAAATTTTTCCATCTGATACATCTTTAGGAAATTGGCCGTGCAACGGATGGACGTTATCGAACGAGGCCACTTCCTTTTATATTTCTTTGCGCCTGCTGGGCATGAGATTCTGATTTGCTGGGAGTTACACTCCAAAAAAATTACAATTTGTTATTAGCAGGTCGAAAGATAGTTGCTATTATTCCGTTCGCTGGGTCAAAGGTACACTTATTCCACAACCGTGCAAATGCCGCCCACCACCAGTTAGTAAACGGTGGCTTTTTACAGCATTTTGTACCTATCTGCGAAAGATTCGGTCATCTACACCCACCTACCCACATCCCCTTTCAAGGAAACGGTCGCTTATGAACAGGAAACGGTCGTCTTTTTTTCCTTTGTTCAGCAATGTGGTGGCAATTTTCATTTTTTATAACTTTACAAAAAAAGAAAATTACAAATGAGTAAATATTTTTTATACTAAACAATCCATTTTGTAGGAAAAAACAATATTTAATTCAAAAATAAACTATAAATTTGTAAAACCAACCAACACAGCCGATAACCAATAGACTTGTTCTACGAGTAAAAGACATGAAAAAGCAACCCGTCAATAGAAAATACAACTTCCCCGATGCAGAACTGTACGTGCAGTGCATGGAACGCATTAAATATGCACAGCGCGATCTGGCACATCTCACCCAGTATGGCTACGATGCACAGCGCCTGCAAGCATTTCTCAACAAATGCGAGCACTTTCAGCAGCTTCCCGATGATGATGAAACCCTCGGCGATCAAATGCTGACCACCGAAAAAAAATATGCTGCTGCCGAAAAACTCAAAGGAGCTATCCGCAGCGTTATGACGCGCGTCAGCATGAAATACAACAACCGCAGCGGAAGATACCGCAAATTCGGCACCGCCAAAATGGGCGACATGACAGATGCCCAATTACTCTTTTGTGGCCGGCGCGTAGCACGGGTGGCTCGCCAGCAGTTGGATTTCTTAGCGGAAGTCGGTGTCAACGAACACGTTATCCAAAAAGTTACCGAAGCTTGCCGCCTCTTTGAAAACGCCATGAATATCCAACAAGACAAAGTAGCAGAACGCGACATCGCCGTTGAAATCAGAACCGAAAAAGGGAATGTACTCTACGACGAACTCGTCACCCTCTGCAATATTGGCAAGGATATATGGGCTGAAATAGACCCCATCAAGTACGAACAATACACCATATACGAGAGCAATAACGATCAGAAATTGGCACGCAAAGAACGCGAAGCCTCCAACGACACAGCGACCCCGTAGCCTGTGCCACGGAGTCGCTGCGAAGGGAGGTGTAATGTAATCTATTACACCACTATTTCAACACCAATGAAGTAGCACCAACTAAGTACCCTTTGTTGTAAATCTCTACTTGGTATTTACCTGAATTAAAGGCCGTACCCGGCGACCACGTAAACCCAACCTGCCTAGCATCGCGCTCGTATTCCACCACCTTTTTCAAGGTGTAGCGCATATCCTCGCCTGTAGTCTGGTTTCTAAACACCCCCGACCCCATCTGGTCTATGGCCATCGTTTCGCCCATAGGCCCCACAATGCGCAGCAGGAAGGTTTCTGTGCCCGGTTCTGTTATCTCGTTCACGGTTGTCGTCATCGTCACCGATATTTGCTCCACATTTTCGGCATCGCGGCGGGTGACGTACTTGCCGCTACTGCGCTGCTTCTGCCCCAACGCTTCTATCCCCGAAACCTGAATGGCCGAAGCCTGATCCACCTTGCGCGAAAGCGACGCATTGCGGCTATTCAGTTGCTCCTTTTCACTCACCAATATAGCCCGCTCTTGGCTCAGTGAATTATTGTTAAGTATTTGCGCATCCAAATCCGTCCGCAGTCCATCGCGTTCCTGCGACAACTGCTGGTTGGCATCCGTCAGCAACGCATTTTCCTCCCTTAGCTGGTTGAGTTCTGCCAAGTAAGTGTTGATCTGTTCCTTTAGTTTACCTATCTCGGCGCGGGCAGCATTGGCATTACCGCCTTGGCGTATCAGCGCGGCTATCCGGTCTTTAGCCTCCTTCAGCTCCGTCTGTTGTTGTGCTATCAAGGCGTTCATTTCCTCATTTTCGCCTTTCATCGCATCCAAATCGGTTTTAGCCTGGTAGTACTTGTCGTTCAGCTCTTCCTGAAGCTGTGTGGCCTCGTCCAGTTGCATCGTCAGCGATTGCTGCGCACGGTCAGCCTTCGTGTAGTTGTACAGCAGCCACGCATTGAGTGCCAGCAACGCCACAATCACTACGGCGGCAATAGCTATCAATCGTTGGCGGGAATTGTTGCCACTATTAGGAGCGGCAGGAGTCGTGTTGGGTGTCATAATTACAAAGCGATTTGGGGTTGCAGAAGGGCGAAAATACCCTTACTGTGGTCAAAGCCGGTGGATGGTGGTGGCGCCCCTCTCGGCAAAGCCGAAGAGGCCGGGCTATCCGCTCTTACCTGCTTCGCTTCGCTACACAGATACCGCTACTATCCCTGGCGCGGGCATCCCCGAACCGCCTACCGTTTCCTCCAACCTACCAACAACCCGTGGTGATCAGATGATGTATTCATCTGCCAAAACGAATTAGCGTATGTCTAAATTTTCCTGACTGACCGAAAGAGAACAATTTTTTTTCTGACCAAGTAATTTGACGGAAATTGTAGTTATCAGACAACTTCGAGTTGTCCAATAACTGACAAACGTTTTTCGCCGCGATTACGCTTACGAATCCTGAAAGGCCTTATGTGTGGACATAAATGGGTGTGCCACATCACAAAACACTCTTTTTCAATAAATTGCATCTATTAATTGAGACCTGCAAACCATTGTGCTTCTTTGCCAGAACGCATGAAGACCATCCTCTTCTATATCACCCCTTCGGGGTTCAAGGCCGTTCGATATGATGGAACTTTACAATATTGCCATCCCTTCGGGATTTTTTTATAAGGGTATGTAGGCTTTTTAAGCCAAACCCCGAAGGGGTGAACTGATTGTAACAAACTGTAATACAAGTAAATGAAACCCCAAAAGGGGTGGCATATAATACGCGAGTGGTCTTGAAAACGCAATCTCGCGTAGTTATGAAGAAACGTTTGTTTACCGCAATTGACAAAGACCTATCATTGTTAATCAACCGATTGACGAGATGTGCCCACACATAAGACCTCCAAGGATTCGTAAACGTAACGGCAATATGATTCAGACGCTTTTCACCGCGATTACGCCTACGAATCCTGAAAGGCATCGCAAGCGGTGCGGCTTTCGTTGTTAGGCTTATCCATCATTCACGTTATTTATCCCTATCAACCGATAAGACAAGAAGATGCCTTATTTTTCTTCTGTCAAAGTGTTAAAATTTTGAAAAAACTTTGGCGTTCCGTTTTTTTTCAAATTTGCTTTTGTGCAGCATAATTAGCCTCTGATAGCACAAAAAAACAAGGGAAAATATCTCAAGGAATTCTTCCCGTAACACCTATCAGCAGCGTGCCGTTTTTTTACTTTGAACAAACACAAAACAAGACTAAAGGACACTGCCTTTTCAGGTAGTTGCCCTGATGTCATTGCTTTGCCCGTAACCGACTAAACATTCGGTGAACCTATACAACCTGCGAGGTAGTAAGGCTAGCAGCTTATTGCCTACCTGCAAGGCGTGTTTGAGATGGGGCAATGCAATGGTGGCTTAAAAAAGACATATACCTTTTTCTCTTTTTGTAAAAAATTGAAAAAGGGTACGCTAAAAACAACTAAATTAGCGGTGAAGAACCCTAGAAATGACCACGACCGCGCATCTGACAGCGTTCCGAAAGGAGAAAAGAGGGTCTTTCTGAGAGTAGGATAGCCGCTGGCGGGGGATAAGTTCTGAAACTGACCCGCCTTGAAATTCAGGCAACCGAACCCGTGCCGTGTGGGTGAAAGGCGGCGGCTCTTTTCGTTTTTTTATTTTTTTTGATATGAAAAAGAATAGCATTTGGAAAGCATTATGCGCCTTGTTGGTGCTGACTGTCATTAGCTGTGAAAAAGATTTTTTGACCAACAGGGATACCGCCTTAGAAACGGCTTCCGAAAATCAGGAAAATTTATATTCTGTTGAAGATGTGCAGCGTATTTTTGCAGAAAAGAAGTACCAGATTTCGTGGAAAAAGGAGGAAGATGCCAAATTGATTTACAGTGTTGGCCAACATACCGATAAGATTTATGCTATCGGGTATGTAGCAGAAGGATACGGGGAACTTCGGGACATAATGGCTGACGTTGACTTTAGTGCCCCCGAATGGACATCGTTGGAACAGCACCTTGTGGACGTAATCATTAACGGAAGTAAGGAAAATGAAATCATTGAACGAATGGGCGTGTTACCTAATTTCGTAGCTAAGATACATGACTTTGCGACCATCGAAGCGTTGGTTAACAATGAGCGCGTAAGGTATGTAGCCCCTTTGAATGACTATTTCTATTTTCCACCAGGAATGAATGGACAAGGCATGGGAGAGTTTCCACAAATCCTCGATAGCATGTTTTTTGCTCCCCAAACAACACTTCGCCATGAATTTCAAAACCTTTATGCTGCTTTGTTCAAAAATAGCGCCCATCACAGAGCCGTTGTCGGAGCACTCTCAAAGAAAAGCAAGGGGCTGACCCGCGCTGAAATCATAGCCGCCACCCAAATAAACTCGGGAGGAGCCTTAACTATGACCATTCGCGAGCTTATAGAATGTGGTTTGTCAAACAGATTTTCCCTGTTCACAAGACAAAAGAAGAGTCCCTCTTCCGCCTGATGGATGAATTTACACTCTTTTATTTCAAGTTTTTGTCAGGAACCAAAGCAAACAATAGTTGGCTGCTATTAGCCAACCAAGCCGCTTTCAAATCATGGTCAGGATATGCATTTGAAAATCTTGCTATACGACATGCTTTTGCTATTAAAAAAGCCTTGGGTATTCATGGAGTCATCACCAATGAATATGCTTGGCAGAAAAAAAGGACGACCAATCAGCAGGTGTTCAAATTGACTTCATTATAGACCGAGCCGATAATTGCATCAATCTCTTGGAAATGAAATTCTATCAAAACGAGTACGAAATGACTGAGAAAGATGCAGATTCTATCCGAAAAAAAATCCAAGTATTTCAACAACAAACCAACACCCATAAAAATATATTCCCAACCTTACTAACCGTCTTTGGTGCAGTCAAAAACAAACACTACCTTAGCATTATCTCTCATCAATTGTCCGTAGAGGACTTGTTTGCATAACAACAACTTGATGAGCAGAAAAATCAAGTAAACCTTTTTCCATGTTACAACAGATCGACATAGCCAATGTCCTTTTTCTGGACATTGAAACCGTCAGTGGACATGCTGATTTTTCGGAGTTACCGGAAGACCTTCAGGCACTTTGGGCGCACAAGGCTAGCAACCTGCTCAAGGGCAGCGATGCCCCTCCTACGGATGAAGCCATCGCCGAAAGCTACCGCGACCGTGCTGCTATCTATGCCGAATTTGGCAAGATCATTTGCATCTCCAGGTGCACTACACCGCGACAAAGACGGCAGGTTGCGCGTGCGCCTCAAATCCTTCGCTGGTGCCGATGAGGCCGCACTGCTACGGGATTTCAACCAACTCTTAGGGCAGTACTACAATGACCCTTTTAAATTCTTCCTCTGCGGCCACAATATCAAAGAGTTCGACATCCCCTACATCTGCCGTAGAATGGTGGTACATAGCCTGCCTTTTACCAAAATGCTGGATGTACGCGGCAAGAAGCCCTGGGAAACCAAACAACTGTTAGATACTATGGAGCTTTGGTCTTTTGGCACGACCGAAAGCATTTACATCCTCAAACTCTTGGCAGCCACGCTGATTCCCCTCCCTAAAGACGATATTGATGGCAGTATGGTGGGCCGTGTTTTTTGGGATGACAACGATATCGACCGCATTGCACTCTATTGCGAAAAGGACGTTTTAGCTACCGTTCAACTCTTCCTACGTTACCAACTAGCCCCCTTGCTGGAAGCAGACCAAGTGGATCATGTAGGCCGTTGATGCCTATCCCCTTCCATTCATCCATTCATCCATTGACCCATCACAACCATCCGTTATATCATGAAAAATACCGTATTCTTCCTATTTTTCCTTAGCCACCTCTACCTGTTCGCCCAACCAGTTGATCTCAACCCAAGCCGTTTCGCCTTCGATCCACAGCTTACTTATGAAGCTGGCATACAGTCTCCTGAATCCTATTTGGGGTATGCCGCGGGTACTCGGTTCACAGAATACCACCGCATTGTGCAGTACCTTACCTACCTACAAAGCAAAACCCCCGACAGGATGCTGATCCATGAGTATGGCCGCACGTGGGAAGACCGCCCTTTGATACAACTCGTTATCTCCTCACCAGAAAATCTGGCCCGCATCGACGAGCTGCGAAGCCGGCATCTGTCGCTCATGCAACCCGGCGTGTCCGCTTCCCGCCAAGGGGAAGACATCCTCCAAAACGACCCTGTATTTACTTCTTTCAGTTACAGCATACACGGCAATGAAGCTTCCAGCTCCGAAGCAGCTATGCAGGTCGCTTACCGCCTCACCGCCGTGGACGATGCTTCCACCCGTGAATTGTTGCGCCAAAGCGTCATCATTCTCTATATATGTATCAACCCCGATGGTCGCGACCGCTATGTCTATTGGATCAACAGCGTAGGGCGCTCCATCCCAGGCATTAACCCCAATGACCTCGAACACTATGCACCTTGGCCCAATGGCCGTACCAATCACTACTGGTTCGACCTCAACCGCGATTGGCTTTGGGGGGTACACCCCGAAACGCGATACCTCGCCAGCAATTACCAGCAATGGATGCCCCAAGTACACGTGGACTACCACGAACAAGGATACAACGCCAACTACTTCACAGCACCCGGGGCGACACCTCGCAATCAACTGCTCCCCAATAGCTATGAAGCTTGGAGCGACACCTTTGGCTTAGCCAATATCGACGCCTTTAACCAGCAGGGCTTGATGTATTTTACCCGCGACCGTTTCGACTTTTTCTATCCGGGCTATGGTTCCAGCTACCCTTCTGTTATGGGAGCTATTGGTATGCTTACCGAACAAGGAGGTATTGGCGCAGGTCGGGCAGTCACCACCGACGATGGCTATGTACTCACCTTCCGCCAACGCATCTTCGACCACTACATCACCTCTATGGCCACCCTGTTCAAAGCAGCTGCTCACCGCAGGGAATTGTTGGAATACAGTGTGGCCAGTTGGCAACCTGCCTCCGCCAAAGCCAAGGACAAAACCTATATTATTCGCCAAGAACAAGGCGGCTATCTCTCCGATTTTCTTCAGGTGATGGCACTGCACCAAATTACCGTAAAAAAAGCAACGGCAAATTTTTCGGCATCCAACTGCCTCGACTATAAAACGGGGCAACGCACCACCCAACGCTTCCAAGCAGGTGATTACCTCATCACCACCGACCAGCCCCGTCACTTGCTCATCCAAAGCATATTGGAAAGAAATATGGCTATTGAAGATTCTGTCATGTATGATATTGCTACTTGGTCGGCCCCCTTGGCTTACAACCTTGCTGCTTGTTCTTGCCCCGAGCTTATCTCGGATGGAGCACCTGTGCCGGCAGCTGAGCAACAACAGACTGGAGCAGTCATCACCCATGCGGCTCACGGACAGCCGCCTTACGCCTGGGTGATTGATTGGCAAGAACGCCACGCGCCTACCACCTTAGCCATGCTCTGGGAAAAAGGTTACAGGGTTCGGGCATCCGTAGCCGCTTTCACCGATGGTAAAACGACCTTCTCCCCGGGTAGCCTCATCATATTGAGAGGTAGAAACCTCGAAAAAGCGGAACAGATAGCTACCGATATGGAGCAAATCGCACGCCAAACCGGGGTGCCTATTCACGCCATGCCCACAGGCCGCATGCAAGCAGGTTTCGACCTAGCCTCTTCCCGCAATCGCCCCGTGGAACGCCCCCGCATTGCCATGCTCGTGGAACCACCTTTTGATACCTACACCAGCGGTCAGGTTTATTTCCTCTTCGATCAGGAAACCAAACTGCCCATCGATCGCATCCGGACATCTGTATTTGAACAAACCAACTTGCCCAAGTTTGGTGAGCGCTACGGATACGCCAGTATCCACGACTATGACGTTCTTATCTTGCCGGGTGGTAGAAATATCGACAGGCTATTTTGGCAAGACCAACGCCGAGAAATTCTTGAATGGTTGGAACAAGGCGGCACCCTCATTGCATTGGAAGACGCCGCAGCTTTTTTTACGGAAGAGAACAAAATTGGCAAAATCAAAGTTGTCCGCCCCGCTGCTGATACTAGTGAAGAAGCCAAAACATTAGCCTATATCGACCAAGATTCTTACCGTGGGTTGAAGCGCATCCCCGGCTCGGCCATGCTGACCCATATCGATACCAGCCACCCTTTAGGTTATGGTGTAAAACCCCAAGTATTTGGTCTCAAAGGCAATACTTTCGCCTTGGAGGCCAATGCCGAATGGGAGTCGGTAGGCAGGTATGAGGCCAATGCAGATGACCTACTCATTGCTGGGTATGCCTCGCGGGAGAACGTAGAAATGCTGGCAGGTAAAACCTTTGCCGGTGTCCAACCCGTTGGCGACGGGCAAATTGTTTATTTGGTGGACAACCCACATTTCCGAATGTTCTGGCGAGGGCATAGCCGTATGTTGCAAAACGCCGCCATGCTACTTCCCGGATTTTAATGACAACTAAGACCAAGATAATGGAACAGACCAAACCTCACAATTTTGGGGAGGCTATTGACCGAACACTTCGCATCATAAAACTCAACTACTTGCAAGTTTTTCGCGAATTGGGTGCTGATATTACGACCGAGCAATGGGTCATACTAGACCAATTGTCGAAAAGGGATGGCATTCCACAGTCTGAACTTGGCAACGCCAGTTTCAAAAACGCTCCTACCGTTTCCCGCATTATAGCATTATTGCGCCAGAAAAAGCTCATCAGTAAACAACAAGGAAAAGGGGACAAACGCCAGACCCTCATTTCCCTGACGGAAGCAGGCCGCACCTTGCACCAAGAAATACTTCCCCATGTTTACCAATTGAGGCAACAAGGCTGGCAAGGGCTAACAGATGAGGACTTCCACCACCTGACAAGAGTACTCCAACAAATTGAGGCCAATTTTAACCCTGATGAGGAAATAATTCGTGAATCATGAACAAGGAGCTTAAAGACAGTATCGACGCATCCGTACTTTGCTGGTTGGCCACCGTTGATGCCACAGGCATGCCGAATGTTTCACCCAAAGAAATGTTCACGTATGTGGACGACGTTATTGTGATAGCCAATATCGCATCGCCAGCCTCTGTCAGAAATATCAAAGTCAACCCGCAGGTGTGTGTCAGTTTCATTGATATTTTCAAGCAAAAAGGGTATAAGGTTCAAGGTACGGCCACACTCCTTTCAACAGCAGATGCGCTCTTTACCCATCATGCCCAGAAACTCAGTGTCATGGCTGGGCCGGAGTTTCCTTTCAACACGGTTATTACCATTGCCGTTGAAAAGGTATCCGCCATTATAGCCCCCCGGTATCACTTGTTTCCTGCTACGACCGAAGCCCAACAAATAGCAGCTGCTAAAAAGACATATAACGTACAAGACTTCGCAAAATACAAAGACAACATCGTAGATTACGTAGCAAGTGCAACCAAACAGTTTGCTTATTACAAGTGGCTGGGAGAAAAAACGTTGGAACAAATATCAGACGATATGCTATTTCACCAACCATCGGACAACGACAATAGCATCGCCATGATTATCAACCACTTATCAGGGAATATGCTATCTCGATGGACAGATTTCCTGACAACTGATGGCGAAAAATCCTGGCGAAATCGAGAGCAAGAATTTGAAGCCGTGCTGAAAACACGAGAGGATGTTCAAACAGCATGGGACAAAGGTTGGCACACCCTTTTTGAAGCACTCGCAACCATCAATACCGAAACGTTTGAAACGATGATATATATCCGCAATATGGGGCATACCGTCACCGAAGCTGTCAACCGGCAACTGTGTCATTATGCCTATCATATTGGCCAAATTGTGCTCATGGGCAAACAACTCAAAGGCAGCACCTGGGTCAGTCTTTCCATCCCCAAAGGGCAGTCAAATGTCTATAATGCAGAAAAATTCCAGCAAGAAAAGCGCCCATCTCATTTCACTGAAGAATTTATCAAGCGAAAATAATTATATAAGTTTTACGGGCATCAGCCCCTCATATATGCTTATATTCCTCTACCTTTTCACTTTGTCAGAAGCAGGATTTTTAGGATGGCAGAATTTCCAAGATTACGGCAATGTTTCCGGGGTTGTGTAAAAAGTCAAAAACGATGGGAGGAGTTTTTATTTTTGTAGTATCGAATCACAAGAAAAAAACATCCCCCCATCGACGCAAAGATACAAACCAAACGCAAAGTAGTCTTCAAACCCTACGATCAGGAGCAGAAGATAAATATCCCTGTCAACGTATCAGAGATGGTACCAGTTGGGCATCTGGCTCGTATCATCAGTGAAGTTGTTGACCAGATACCGATGGAAAGCCTCACCGCCTATTATGCTGGTGGCGGAGCCAGTTCCTACCAGCCGAAGATGATGATAAAGGTATGGCTTTACGGCTACTGCGAGCGAGTGTACACCAGCCGGCGGCTGGCAAAGGCACTTCGGGAGAATATCGTGTTCATCTGGCTGTCAGGGAATCAGCACCCTAGCTTCAAGACCCTAAGCGAATTTCGGGGCGAGCGGATGCAGAACCTGATAGATATCGTGTTCAAACAAGTATTGATGTTACTGATAGAAGAAGGCTACATTGAACTCAAAGACTTGTACATGGACGGTTCGAAATGGGAAGCCAACGCCAACCGGCACAAAATCACTTGGGCAAAAAACACCGCGCGCTACAAGATAGCCGTGCTGGAACGCATCGAAGGGCTACTACGGGAAGCACAGGCACTAGACGGAAGATAACAATGCGGCAATCGCGATCTGCCCGAAGTGGGTGAAGCCAAGACCGTGGGCATCGTGCTGAACAGCACACAGGCAAGCCAATACCTGATAGAACTCAACCAGTTGATTGAAGAGAAAGCCGAAGAAAAAGCCAAGCAAAAAGCCCTCAAGCAAATAGAAAAAAAACTGATAGAAGAGCAGCAAAAACTAAAAAAATACGAGCAACAAGAACGGCTGCTCAACGGGCGCAACTCTTACAGCCACACGGATACCGATGCCACTGCCCTGCGCATGAAGGACGAGCGACTACTGCCCGGCTACAACGTGCAGCACACAACGGACAAGCAGTACATCGTCAACTGGACTATCGAACAGTGCGCCTCCGACAGCCCCACCCTGCCTGCACATCTGGACAAGATGGAAGAGCGTCGGCAAGGGCTGCCCCTGCCGGGGGAACAAAATCTGGGAGCCGACGCAGGCTACGGGTCTGAAGAAAACTACGCGGAACTGGAAAAACGGGGTATCAACGCCTACCTGAAATATCCCCTGTTCGATCAGGAACAGAACGGCGAACTACTCAAAAAAACCTTCCGGCGGGAAAACTTCCATGACACCAAAGGCGACCACTTCACCCCAAGGTCAGAAGCTCAACTTCCTCGAAGAACGCAGTGTGACAACCACCAACGGTTACCCAAAAAACATCCGCTTGTACCGATGCGAAAACTGCGATAACTGCCCCTTTGCCCCCGACTGTAAAAAGAGCGAGGACAAGGCAAGGACAGTCAGCTACTCCCCCCAGGGAGAAGCCTACAAGCAAAAGGCCAAGGCAATGTTGAACTCCGACAAAGGGTTACAAATGCGCAGCGAACGAGGCATTGAGGTCGAAAGTAGCTTCGGGGACATCAAGTACAATATGCAGCACAGCCGCTTCATCCTCCGGGAAAAGAAAAAGGTGTACGTCGAGTACGGGCTGCTGTCCATCGGACACAACCTGCGCAAGGTTTACTGCGAAAAATCAGGCTGTTGGACGGCGTACTATGCCCAAAGGACAAGCAAAAGGACAAAAAAGGCGTCATAAAACCTCTTTTTTGCCTGTTTTTAAGAAAAATCCGGCTGAGAAGCCCCCTGAGGCATCTCAGCCGGAAAACGATCACAACAATATCAACGCCGCGCGATTAATGTCCAGATTTGCCAAAGGTCATGACTATAAAACTTTTTACACAACCCCCAGTCGCACAGTGACCCACGCGGCATGAAGTGCCGCGATACTATTTGACCACCTTGCCACTCGCCAGCCGCACCCATTGTCTGAAGCAGGATTGACAGGATGATGGAATTTTCAGGATTATGCCCGTCTAACCACACCACACAACTTCAAACCACATCAAACACCACACATCAAACACCAAACATCACACATCACACATCAAACATTTATCACTCCCGATAGCTATCGGGATCGCACATATACACCTACACTACATTCCCCGTACTTATAACTGCTAATAGACCAAGGAAACCTTTTGCCCCATGCTGCTGCTGCCTTGTTGTACAAAGAGGTAGTAATCGCCGGGGCCGTTTTGCGAGAGGTCTATATCGTCGCTAAATGGGCCGCTGAATGTGCCTAATTCAAAGGAATAAAGCACGCGCCCTTGGCTGTTGTACACCGATACGCTTGTTTCTCCTGTGGCGGGCAAGGTGAATTCGAGTCGGAACATGCCTTTGTTGGGGTTGGTAAAAACTTGGAGGTTGTTGACCGCCAAATCACCCTTAGTAGCTACAGCAACGCCTCTGCTGGCCATGGCCGCTTCTTCTTCTTGCGAGATGTCTGATAGCTGGACTTGTATTTTATCCATGTCAACGGTGTAGGTTTCATCGGCCTCCCTGCGCGGGCGGTCTCCGAAACTGGAATCATAATTATAATCGTACCAATGGTTTTCATTGCGATTTTGTCCAGACTCGTCACATTCATTGCCCATGATGGCGGTAGCCTCTTGGGTTTGGCCGTTTCGGTTGAAGACGATGGCGATTTGCTGCCCGGGTTGGGTACCATTGATGGCTCCGCTGAGGTCGCCCCAATCGATGATTGTTTTCTGGTTGAAGGTAGTAATGACATCACCTGACACCAATCCTGCTGCTTCGGCAGCTGACCCTCGTACAATGTTTACGGCAACCCCCTTTCTGGATACACAACCATTGTCGCTCACACCGAAAAAGGGTAACTCCTCGCAAGGTTGTGTATAGTCATCATCGGACTCCTCGCCCAGTACAGCCCGGGTGGTCATTTGCTCGCCTTCGCGAATAAACGTTACCGTCACTTCGTTGCCGGGGCTGAATTTAGCCAGGGCATTCGTCAGGGAACGGTTGGAGGACATTTCAAACTGCTCAATAGCGATGATGTAATCCAACGGCTGCAGGCCAGCTTTTTCGGCTGCCGACCCCGGAATGACGCGCTTGATGTAGCTGCCGTAAGGATGCTGAAAGCCCAATAATTGTGCCTTCGTAGGGTTCATCTCGCCGGCGTAAATGCCCAAAAAGCCACGGGAATCAGAAAGTGCGGGGTCGTTTTCCCTGCCTATCGCGCCGGATGCTTTTTGTTCAACGCCATTGCGCAAATAAGTCAGATCAATGGTTTCGCCCGGCTCCATATTATTGATTGCCGTACTCAGATCGCTCCAGTCCACCAAGGGATAACCGTTGATGTGGGTGATAATATCGCCATCATCCAACCCTAATCTCAGGGCTGACCCATTGCGCACCGTATTGATGCGCACGCCGAGGGAGCGGTCGTCGTTATCATCGTGAGGGCGCACCCCTAAAAAAGCATCCCCTCCCCCGTATTCACCCGTGGAATCCGAGGGTTTTCCCAAGGTAACAGGTAGCTCAATCCGCTTGCCCTTGCGAATGATTTGCAGCACGATTTTGTCTCCGGGGCGATATTTTGCCAGCATATCCGACAATTTTCGGCCATTGTCCATTTCGCGTCCATCTATGCCATAGATGTAATCAAGGCTGTACCCCCGCAGCGGCGGCAGTACCTGTAAACGTACCGAATGTAGGCACCGTCGTCGTGCGGGAATCCGAGCACTCTGGCTTTATAGGCATCAACTTCGTAATCGGTAATGCCTAAAAAAGCCCTGTCCGATGGGTAATCATGGGAATAGTAACGCTGTGAATTGCCCACATGGCACTCACCATCAAAAGGAAAAAGAAGATGTTTCTCATGGATGAATCCGTATTTTTATACCGTATATAGTAATTTTGATAGCCGTATTTGAAAGGACAAGCCCTCGAATAAAGGGTTGCTTGCGTTCATTTTTTTCTTTTCAAAGACAAGGCGTGTTGATTAGCTAAAAAAACAATACCTTTAGCGAATGTTGATAGAAATTAATCCTTACAATCCCGACCAGCGGAAGATCCGTCAGGTGGTGCAACAATTGGAAAATGATGGTGTCATCATTTATCCTACGGATACGGTGTATGCCTTGGGTTGCGATATTATGAGTAAGAAAGCTGTGGAACGCATTGCGCGCATCCGGCGGTTAGACCCTAAAAAAGCACAATTTTCCTTTATCTGTGAAAGCATTGGTCAGGTGGCAGAGTATGCTGCGCAAATTGACAATGAGGTGTTCCGATTGATGAAGCAATTGTTGCCCGGGCCATATACCTTCATTCTGAAAGCGGGTAGCCGCGTGCCCAAAATTATACAGGGACGACGGTCGCAAATAGGCATCCGTATCCCCGACAATGAGATATCGCTCCAGATTGTTCGGGAACTTGGCCGCCCCATTATCACCGCTTCCTTGAAAACGGAGGACGATGACGACCTGCTGGAGTATATGTCTCAACCTTGGGAAATCCACGATTATTTCGGACACAATGTGGACATCGTGCTAGATGGCGGCAACGGCGGTCTGGATCCTTCCACCGTATTAGATTGCACCGTCACCCCTCCCGGAAGTGGTGCGGGAAGGAGCCGGAAAAATTGATTGGTAATCATCCCTTTGAAGATGTTCTTACCCTCTCCCCATACCCGCTGGTGGCAACGCTTGGTTCACCTGCTGATCCAAGTGGTTGTTTCTTGGTACTTGCTGCGGGTTCGCTGGCATTGTTATTCTATGTCTTTGGCTCAGTCATTAATCATCCTCGTCTTTCGCCTACCGTTGGTGAAGCCCTTTCTTGGTGTTGTGGATTGGTTGCTTTTCTTTTCGTCTTGAAGATCATGGATATCACCACCCACCACTTGGGATGGCGTGCCTTGGGTTTTGGTACGACAGGGGCATCAAGTGGCATATTAAAGGGGGCTACTGGCTATTTTACTGCTGATTGCCAGCTTCGCCCTATTGTGGATGGGAGGTTGGGTCTCGGTGGAAGGGGTATTTTTTGATGCTGACCAACTCTTGGCGTGGGTGCTGTTTTTCCTAGTACAACCCTTGGTAGAAGAGGTACTGATGCGCATTTTTTACAAAACCAAATAGATCGATTTTTTGGCAATCAAATAGCACTATTGGCAACGGCCATCGTATTTGGTGCTATGCACATTGACAACGAGGGCTTTACTTGGGTAGCAGGCTTGCAGATTGTAACGGGCGGCTACCTGATGGGGCAACTCTATGCTTCCGCAGGAAATGTGTGGGCACCTTACGCCTTCCATGCTGTTTGGAATTTTGTACAAAGCGTCGTTTTAGGTTTTGCGGTCAGCGGTGTGGGTACTTACCGTATCTTGCAACTCTCCACGCACGGCCCCGACTGGCTTACGGGCGGTTCTTTTGGTTTAGAAGGTTCTATACTCACCCTGTTGGGAATCCTGATCGTCATCGGATGGCTATGGTCTTCCCAAACTGAGCATTGCCTACACTTGGAAAAAAGTAGCATTCGCACGGATGATGCATGATGAGCGGGCTTAGTCGTTGTATATAAATATAAAGTGCTATATATTCATTTCCGCTGATGGTTTCCGTAAATTGCGTATTCAAACGGGAAATTCCCCATACTCTAATAGTACTTCGCGGCACAACATGTCCATAACGATGAAAGAAATTTTTTTAGGTATTCTTACCATTATTGCTGTCATTAGTTGTTCTTTTGAAGAAAAAAATCAGCATATTGAGAGATATTGATTATTTTGAACCAGCTTACCGCTTCGATAGAATTGAAGCAGGCGACTCACTATTCACCTTGAACGAACGGTATTTTGTTTTCAATTATAACGCACACAAAGACGCTTTTGCGGAAGTAGTAATTGATCTATTTTTGGTGACAAGCTCCATGATTCCATTAAAATTTCACATTATTATGTTGATTTTCAAAACATAGGTTGGGAGTTGTTTCCAAGTGACGAAACCGACATACCTGCTGCCGAAGGCACGACCAACTCTATTTTATTGTACATGGGATATTTCGAAACCTGATAAGATTGTAATAACCCACGAAAACGAAACAATATCAGGAACTAACAAAATTGAATTGAATTGTCCTGCTTATATTAATAACTAAACTTCCTCACTGTCATATTCTATTCGAGGTCATCAAGAAGGGGATATGTATTCGAACATTTTTTCTGATGAAATAACAAGTATGTCATGGTATCGTGCAAGGCCAGACAGCATAGTAGTTAATCGCAAAAAAGAAAATTATTTCGTACAAAATTTAGTACCATTTAGCTGTGAGCTATGCGAACCAGTAAGAAAATGAACAATCTCTTCCCATTATCTCACTAGCCCATTCACACTCACCATCAAAGCTGACGAAAGGCACCTTTAGTAGGGTCTGGTTGTCAGGGAGTATTTTACTGGGGCGACCACAAAAATTAGTATATACACCGGGGGAATATCGCTACTACGCGAGGCGGTTAGCGACAAAAAAGTTACAAAAAGTTGACAATAAAGGTTTGTGAATATTCACTAACTTATTTATTTTTGCACCGATAATTATAAACCTTTTGGTTGATGCCAACGAGGAGGGTATTAATGCCCTGATGAGCGATTGTATTCGGGCGTAGGAAAATAGTCTGAATCTACTCGGCTTTTGAAAAATTAATCATCCAAAATTGAAGTGAATGGCCACCAATATTTCTAATCGTCAATTTGAACTCATTGAAGCAGCGGGTAAAATACTTTCTGAAGCTGGTGTCAGCGGATTGACTATCAAAAATTTAGCGAGGCAAATGGGTTTTGCGGAAAGCGCCGTCTATCGCCATTTCGACAGTAAGGAGGCTATCATAGTGGCCATGTTGAATTATCTGGCGGAAAACATGGAAGAACGACTCGGCCAAGTGGTAGCAACGACCAGCAATCCCTCGGAAACATTGGAGGCAATTTTTCAAAATCACCTTTCATTTTTTTCCAAAAACCCCCATTTCGTAGTCGCCGTTTTTTCGGATGGACTCATGGAAGCGAGCCAAAGCATAAATGCCGCCATTCTGCGCATTATGCAGGTCAATGTCAAATATTTATTGCCACTCATCTATGAAGGGCAACAGCAGGGGCAATTCACCCCCAACGTACCCGCCGAAGACCTTATGCACATCATTATGGGGTCGTTCCGATTGCTGATGTTCAAATGGCGCTCCGCTGGTTTCGGCTTTGATATTTCCCTCAAAGGGCAACAACTGATGACTAATCTTTTTAAAATAATTCAACCATGCAGAAATTGATTTTTCTTTCCATTATCACCCTGTTTCTTGGTGCTTGCAACTCGAAACCTCAGGGGAATATCCAACTCAATAATGGCAAAAAATGGGCCGTAAACGATGAGATGAAACCCCATATCGAAATGGGCAACAGCATCCTTCTATCTTATTTGGAGCAGGACGGCAGCGATTATAAAAAACTCGCAGCCGATTTGAAAACCCAAAATGACCAACTCATCAAAAGTTGCACAATGAAAGGCGAAAGCCATGACGAATTGCACAAATGGCTGCACCCGCATATAACACTCGTCAGCGATTTGGCGGAAGCGGAAAATGCTACCACAGCAAAATCACTCGTTGCACAACTGGAACAATCTTTCAAAACCTATCACAACTATTTCCAATGAACATCCAAGAACTGCACGACATCGCGAAAGAAGTAAGCGCCAAGCCGCTTTTCAAAACCGCCGAAGGCAACGTGACCGCCCTCCAAATTTTGGAAAATGCCCTGCTCAAAGAGCATATCACCAAAGTGCCTGCACTATTGATTTGTGTGGCTGGCGAAGTGCTTTTTGAAAACGAAAATGGACTGCAAAAATCCCTTGCTGCTGGCGACTATATCCATATCGAGCCAGTGGTAAAACATTGGGTAAAGGGGGTACTGGACAGTCAATTACTGCTTATCAAATAAAAAAATTTACTCCATGAAGTTAGTGAATATTCACTTCGTCATATTGTTTCTATTGCTGCTACTGTTTGGGGTGAATCGCAACGGGGCATTTGCCCAAAACATGACTTTGCAGCAATGCACCGAGGTAGCCGTAGCGAACAACAAAAACCTGCTCGTGCTGCGGAACAACCTACAGTTGGCAGAGCAGAAAAAACAGGAAGCCCTGTCCAATCGATTGCCAAAAATAACGGCAACGGGCGATTACAAATTTTTCACCAACCTGCCTTACCAACTGATGCCTTTGTCCACTTTCAATCCTGCTGCACCAGAGGGCGAGTTCAAGGAGGCGCAATTTGGCGTACCGCACAATTTGGGTTTGAATGTGCAGGCGGCGATGCCTATTTACAATCCGCAAATCAAAACAGGTGTTCAAGGGACAGTAATCGCTTCGGAACTCGGCTATTTGCAAGTGGAAAAAAGCGAGGAACAGGTTGTTTTCGAGGTGGCAAACCTGTACTACAATGCGCAGATTTTACAGCAACAATTGCTGTTTGTGGACAGCAATTTGGTCAACGCCAATCGCCTGTTCGCCACCATGCAACTACTGCACTCGCAGGGCTTGGCCAAAGGCACAGATGTCGGCAAAATCGAACTACAACAGTCGCAACTGCAATCCCAACGCCTGCAATTGGAATCCAAATTGGCGCAGGTGTTCAACGGCTTGAACTTTTTCATGGGCAAGGAATTGGATGCCCCTTTGTCCGTTCCGATAGATATTGCTACAGCTGAAAACAACGCTTACTCCGTTTCTACATCGGTTGATTTGCGCTTGTCACAGGCACAAAACCGCCTATTGATCAATGAATTGGAACTGATTGAAAAGACCAAATTGCCCACTGTTTCTTTGGTTGCGCATTATGGCTTGACGGGTTTTGGGTATCTTCAACAGCCTGAGCCTTTTGTCAAAATATTTCCAATCGGCTTCATCGGTGTGCAGGCAAACTACCCGATTTGGAACAAAACAAACCGCTTCCGCATCGCCCAAAAAGAAGTGGAAATCAATGGCAATCGCTTGCAGTCGGAGCAAATTCAAGCACAAAACGACCTACAAATCGCCAATGCTATGACGCAAAAAAATGCGGCACAAGCAAATATATCTACCTCGCAAAAACAAATAGACTTAGCCAAGTCAGTCTATTTACAAACCCTCGTGCAGCAGCGACAAGGTACGGCGATGATTTCCGATATTTTGCTGGCAGACAATGCCCTGCGAGAGGCGCAAGTGAATTACCTCAATGTGCTGGTGGAGTACCTGAAAGCCGATTTGGAATTGAAAAAAGCATCTGGTTCAATCAAAAAATAATACGATGAAAAAGATTTTGTCCTATTTGATACCCGCCATTATCCTGATTGGCATCTTCGGTGGCATTGCCATGAAACTTAAAAAAAACAAAGCCATTTCGGAAGAACGGGTCTATCAATTTGACCCTGCACAGGTGGCAGCCACCTCGAGTGGCCAAACGGCGACAATCGCACCGCAAGCCGAAGTGGACAACCTCGTTTTTACAGGCACTTTTGAATCCAATCGGGAGACGAAAGTGAGTGCAGAAATACAGGGAAAAATTAACCAAATCACCGTGGACGCTGGCAGTATCGTAAGCAAAGGACAAACGCTTGTCTATTTGGAAGATGCGCTTTTGCGCTTGCAATTAGAGGCAGCGGACGTACAAATCGAAGGGCTGACCGCCGACATCAATCGGTATTCCATTTTGGCAAAAGCCGATGCCATACAAGCCGTACAGTTGGAAAAATCCGAGCTGGGTTTAAAGGCAGCCAAAGTCCAGCGGGCGACCATTTTGGAGCAAATCAATAAAACAACTATCAAAGCCCCATTCAACGGGGTCGTATTTGCCAAAATGAATGAAGTAGGCGGATTCGCTGCGCCAGGGGTTCCGCTTTTGCATATCATAGAAATTGACCCTTTAAAATTTACGATAAATGTGCCTGAAGGCGATTTGAAATACTTCAAAACAGGCCAAACCCATGCTATCACGGCAGATGTTTTTCCCGAAAAAAACCTGACGGGCAAGGTGAGTATGATAGCGAGCAAAGCCAATTTGGGCAGTAGTTTTTCCGTACAATTGACTGTCAATAATTTTTCGGACCATGCGCTGCGGGCGGGCATGTTTGGAAAAATAGAATTATCCACCAACAACTAAATAAACATGAACATCACCGACATTTCAATCAACCGTCCCTCGCTGATTATCGTGCTGTTCAGCGTTTTTGCCTTACTCGGCATCATCGGCTATAAAAATCTGAGTTATGAGTTGATGCCCGATTTCAACCAACCCGTGGTGGTTATCCGCACAGGTTACCCAGGCGCTACGCCCGATGAGGTGGAAACCTCGGTGTCCCGAAAAATAGAGGACGCATTGTCCAATCTGGAAGGCGTGGACTACCTCGTCACCAAGTCTTTGCCTAATGCTTCGGTCATCATCGCCAACTTAAATTATGGCACAGACCTCAACCAAGCCATGCAAGATGCGCAACGCTATATTGACAATATCCGTAGGGATTTGCCCGCCGATATTCTAAGCCCCGTGATGAGCAAAGTTTCACCCAACGACCTGCCCATTATGTCGGTGAGTGCGACGAGCAATTTGCCCGCTACTGTTTTTTATCAAAAAATGAAGGACGAGTATTTACCGCAAATCCAGCAATTGAAAGGCGTAGCAGAAATTACCCTGCTGGGCGGTGAGGAGCGGGAAATTCAGGTAAAAATCAATCAGGAAAAACTCAAATACTATCGGGTTTCGATGTTGCAGGTGGTGGAGGCTATCAATCGAGCAGGCTTGGACTTGCCCGCAGGTAATGTACAGACCGATGTAGAAAGCAATGCTGTGCGCTTGGTCGGGAAATTCAACACCCTCGACCAATTGCGCGGCGTACAGGTGGCCATGCCCATTCTAGGTAGCCCCGTTTATTTAAAAGACGTGGCGGAGGTGGCGGACGGCATTCGGGAAGTGACTTCCGTGAGCCGTTATAATGGAAAAAACGGCATCGGGCTATTATTGAAAAAACAAGGCGATGCCAATGCCGTTAATGTGTCGAAGGAGGTGCGCAGCGCATTTGAAAAAATAGAAAAGCAAAACGCCCAACACGAAACCCGGTTCGTCATTGCCGACGACAGCACCGACAACACCATTGCAGCGGTAGAAAGCGTGGTGATGGACTTGATTTTGGCGGTCATTCTGGTGTCTTTAGTGATGCTGTTGTTTTTGCGCAGTTTCAGAAACTCGTTCATCGTATTAGTGGCGATTCCTACCTCGCTGATCACGGCTTTTGCGGTCATGTGGCTGTTGAATTATACCCTCAATCTAATGACGCTTTTAGCTATGTCCCTGATTATCGGCATTTTGGTGGACGATGCGGTGGTGGTTTTAGAAAATATCCAACGGCACTTGGACATGGGCAAGGAAAAACGAAAAGCAGCCTTCGACGGGCGCATGGAAATCGGTTTTTCGGCATTGTCTATCACGCTGGTGGACGTGGTGGTTTTTTTACCGATTTTGTTTTTACAGGTGTTTGTGGCCGATATGTTGAATCAGTTTTCGGTAGTGGTCATCACTTCTACCCTCACCAGTTTATTGGTTGGCTTTACGCTAACGCCTTGGCTGGCTTCCCGCATCGGCAAAAAGGAAAATTTGAAACCCACTAATATTTTCAATCGCTTTTTGATTGGTTTTGAAAACATCTTGGATGCTTTTATAATATGGTATGGTCGGCAATTGGATTGGGTGCTGCGCCACAAACTGCTGTTTACAGGTATTGTGCTGCTACTTTTTGCTATGACTTTGGGCGTGATGCGGCAGGGCATTATTGGCAAAGAGTTGATTTCTACAGGCGACCAAGGAAAATTTCGTTTTGCACTCGAATTTGACAAAAGCACCGCCATAGCCCGAAATGATGCCGTTTCACGGGAAATCGAAAAGCATATTTTGACGCAAACCGAAGTAAAAACCCTTTTCAGCAACGTGGGCGGCCCCAGTACGGGTATTGGCAGTTTGGGGGTGGGCGTGCCTTACAAAACCGAGTTTACGGTACAATTGAAGGACAAAAAGACGTTGAAAAATCTACGCACCGAAGACTTCATGCTGCGCCTGCGCAATGATTTGCAAAAGCAGTATCCCGACATCCGTTTTTCCATGGCGACATTGGGTTTGGTGCCCCGTTCTGCACCCGTCGAAATGACCCTGAGCGGTGCAGATTTGACCCAAGTAATGGAAATAGGCAACCAACTCAAAGCAGTCGTGCAGCGCATCCCAGGTGCTGACAACGTGCAACTTTCGGTGGAAGAAGGCAGCCCCGAATACCAAGTGCGGCTCGACAAAGACCGCATGCAGCGGCTGGGTTTGAACACCGCCCTCACGGGGCAAAACCTGCGCACCGCCTTCACTGGCAACGATGACGCTAACCTTACGGAAAACGGAACGGAGTACCCGATACGGATATGGTTGGCCGATTTTGACCGACAAAATTATAGCGATGTCAATCGGCTTACCCTGCTCAACACTGCGGGAATGCCCGTACAAGTAGCCCAATTTGCCACCGTCGTGAAAGATCGCACGCCTTCCCTTTTGGAGCGCAAAGACCGCCAGCCCGCCGTTACACTCACCGCCGATGCACTGGGCAGACCTTCGGGAACGGTCGCCGACGATGTCGTCGCCTATTTAAAAGAAAATCCTTTACCAGAGGGTATGTCACTGACCTGGGGCAGCGACATCAAGCGGCAAAATGATAGTTTCGGGGCATTGGGTGGCGTGTTAGCTATTTCTTTTCTATTGATTTACCTGATTATGGTAGCCCTGTATGATAGTTTTGTCTATCCGTTTGTTGCGCTGTTTTCGATACCCGTGGCAGCAATCGGGGCGTTTCTTGCGCTCAATCTTTCGCTCAGCCATTTGAGCCTGTTCGCCCTATTGGGTTTGATTATGCTCATGGGTTTGGTGACCAAAAACGCCATTTTGATAGTGGATTTTACCAACCAACTCAAAGCAGAGGGGCTTCACTACAAAGCAGCTCTAATTCAGGCGGGCAAGGAGCGGATGCGCCCAATTTTAATGACCACGCTTTCTATGGCAATTGGGATGTTGCCGATTGCTATGGCAAATGGCACCGCCAGCGAGTGGAAAAATGGTTTGGCCTGGGTGATTATCGGCGGCTTGTTGTCGTCCTTGATGCTGACGGTGTTTCTGGTGCCAATGGTGTATTATGTAGTGGACAGTGTGAAGGAGAGAATTTTAGGGCGAAGAAAGAAAGGATATCTATAAGGGATAACACATGTACATCTCTCACGCCAACAACTCCTTCAGTTGCTCCAATGCATCATCATTGCCAAAATAGCTGATATGATCGCTGGCACAAACCTTCACCACAGGAGGTATAGGCCATTGGTCGGCGCCAGGAATCATCTCGATAAATTCCGTACTTACAGCTATATCATTGGGTGCTTTGAAGAGGAATTTGTCCAAGGCCAAATAATGCCCCCGCTCCTTGAACCGCTGCATGACCTTTTTTAACAAACTCATTTGCTGATCCAAGGTGGCTAAGGGGATAAGCTGCGTATTCCCCGCCACAATGGCATAAGGCACGGTAGTACCCTCACCTGAATTGAGTGCCTTATAAAACTCGCTATCGGGCTGCATTTGCTTCAACGTGAGGAACATCGTATCCAAAAACTTGCCTACATATTTTAAGGCCAAGGTATAAGGCTTGAGGAATGCCGCCGCGTTCACGGCCTGTGTCAGCAGTGGAGTCGCCATTTCATACAAGCTGCCATAAGGCGACCCCTGGTTGGGCGTACCCACCTGCACCAGCATGGAAACGACTTTATCACCCCCCAATTTTTCGATAAACCAACGGCTCACCAACCCGCCCATAGAGTGGGCTACTATATGCAGCGTTTTGCCATGACCTGCCCCCAATCCTACCGCCGCCAATTTTTCTTTCAGCAAGGCCGCCGTATCCTCAATGGGGGTGTTTAGGTTTTCGTAGTCAAAGGTCAGCATCAGGTCATAGCGGCTTTCCAAGGTTTGCCCGTCATCCAAGGTAATCAACCGCACCATCTTGGGCATTTCCGTCGTATCGCCTATGATGCCGTGCGTGAACAACAATATCCGCTGGGCAGCGGCTACGGCTGTTGCGAGTTTATCCTTGTCTTTTTCGTACACCACGCGGCAGTTAGCAGCCATTTTTTCTCCCGCTTTGGCATCTTCCAAGGTACAGATCGCCAATTGCGGATGCTCATAAATGCCCGGTATAATTTTCCCAATGGTCTTCTGGAAAAAAATCTTGATCGACCCACCCAAGCTACGGGTATTACTGGTAGTCGGTGCTGGCAACTCATCTATCTGCACGGTTCCATCCTCCCGCATGATACCTACCGGGTAGTACAGCCCCGTTTCCGGGTCTAACGCTACAGGCAGCATAAACGCACCTTCCTCTGGAGCGTGCGCCAATGACAAGGTCATAGGATGCTGGGCCGTAACGCGATCTGCTCCCTCCACGGCAAACAATTCCAACGCGTCCACCTCCGTATGCTGGGCCATACCTTCCATCAGGCTGTGGTGCATCCATCCGGCAGCCATAGTCGGTTTCGCTTCGCCCTGCATCATGCTGCGTGCCGTGGTGCCGCTGTTGTTGAGCGATGCCATACCGCTCACCCCTGCGGGCATTTGTATCGTCACGGCTTTGCCCAAAGTTTGTTGTCCGCCCCCGCCTACCTGTACTTCCATCAGCGGGCGTACTACGGTAAGGCGAATATCCTGCACCAACCAATCGTGCTTTATCGGTTGGTCGCCGGGTTCACGGCCTGCTTTTCGGTCGGGAGACGGTTTGGGGTTGTCCATCTGCAAGGCTTCTTGGTTGAAGTCGTCCGTATTGAGGGGCATGGTGCTTACAAACAGGCGGATGAGCACCTCCTGTTCATTCACCCCGTGGGCCACAAAGGCATCATCTACCGACAAGGGAATGCACTTATAGGCACCGTCATCGATGTGTTCCATCAGCCAAGTCTCCTCCCCGGATTGCAAAAGCTGGCCAGACAGGAATCCGTTTTCAATCCCATAATCAGCCTGCATCACCACGGCACTGAAGTACAAGGGGCGTTGGCTGGTATTGCGCACCTGCATCCTAAAGGCTGGCTTTTTCCATTTCTTTTTGCCCTCGGCTTGGGCATCGTAGTCGTAGTGCATCACCACTTCTTGCCGCCAGTCCACTTCATGGGCAGGGCAATTATCGTCCTGCACCCAAGCACCGGGTTCATCCACCTCAAACAAGCTGATGCCGAAATGGGCAGGTGTCAGCGTTGATCGCGGGTTGCCAATGCCTTTCACATAGTGCCAATGAGCTACTTTTTCTGCATCCGTTACAAATACAGAGGCGTTGTCCACTGTCAGCCCGTGCAACCGCCGAAACACAGGCCGCTCTTCTCCTGGCAGCGTCAGCCGCAGCGTATCACCATCCGTGCGTACCCAGTAATCAGCCTGCTGGCGGGCGCTGGTCAGTTCCAAGTATTTTGAAGCCAAATCTTTCAACGCAGCTACCACCAAACCACGACCACGGTCGCTGGCATCTTCAGCAAAAGCCAATTGGAGTTTGCGCACAGGTAGATGCCGCAACGTAGCCGAATACGACAGTTGCTTATCGAGTGCCGGCAAAGCGCCTAAGCGCGAATGGTTCATCTCCACGGCCTCCACGGTCGCTTCGAGCAGTTGACCTTGGGCGTGTACCTCCAAGGAAATCCCTGCCGCATCGGCTGCCGGCCAGCCGTGTATAGCACCCGCATTCACAATCCAAGTACCTGCCTTGGTATCGTAGTTCACGGCATAGTGCTGAGGGCGAGCGTTGGGCACCTGAGCCAGAAAAAACCGTTGCTTGTCTGCCGAAGTATGGGCAGCATCTATCTGCGGCGTTTGTTTTTCTACGTAATTGGCCACCCTCGTTTGCAGGTGGTTGATGATTTCGGAGTACGTCAGTTGGCCATTGTACTGCTGCAGCAGCGCAATCAGGTTGTAAGTAAAAGCCCCCCGCGTTTGGTTGTCGATGCGCAGCTCCTTGGCGGTTTCATCCGCGCGAGCCGCTGCCAATTGCACATGCCGACCACTGCGGGGCGTGGCCTCCTTGCGACCCAAATTTTCGACTATTTGGAACTGATCCGCACCGTAAAGCGACGCAAAGCGGGGCGTTTGACTGGCTGGGTCGGCCATGCGCGGCGTTACACGCACATCGCGGGTATTAGTGCCGGAGTGGCAGCAGTCGAACACGGCCAAGAAGTGAGGTTCGTGCTCGTGGGTCGCTTCCCATATTAATTGCGACAATTCTTTGTCTATCAAATCCATACCTCCTTGCAGGCGGCTATCGTAGCACACCAGCGACTCCACCTTCCCATCGGAATCCAAGTGCCTGAACTCCGCAGGTGCCGGCAACTGCGACCCGTGTCCGCTGTAATAAAACACACAGGTATCCTGAGCCGTAGCCCCCGCAAACACCTTGAAGCCCTCGATAATGCCTGCTTTGGTGGCCTTGTCGTTGTGTAATTCCAGCAGGGTGAGTTCCTCGCAGGCGTAGTTGTCCTCCAAATAAGCCTTGAAGGCACGTGCATCATTCACACACCCATTCAGGCGGTGGCGGGCAATGGGGTATTCATCGATGGCAACAAGCAATGCGTAAATCATGGTGGTATGGGTTTTTAGAATATGTCTAAAAAATACTCGCCTTAAATAAAGAAGAGAAATTCAGACACACGGTTAATTCTTTTGGGGGGGTTAGTGGGCCGCTCCAGCACGCAAACCAAGCGAACCACGCGGCAGCCTGTTCTATGGCAACTACTCCACAACAGCCCACTACCGGGCTGTCCGCTCATAGCCGCCCCCGATTGATGTCGGGGCCGGCACCCGCTTCCATCCCTACCCCGGTGTGCTAGCCATCCGCAGGCGTTTTCTAACCTCCACAGGCAATACCCAAAGATAGGTGATTTTTTGATTTTAAGGACGGATAAAAAATTCATCGTGGATTTTAATCAACATTCCGATAGGAATGGTACGCTCGGTAAAAAAACGGTCTCTAGCGGCTGCGCTACGCCGGGCTACGCTTGTGGGCTCGCCCCCCAGGTTTCCTGATAACGGAAAGAAGTGAAAAAACAACCTTTACTTGTTTTGCTTCCGTCATCAACTCCCCCAAAATAGGAGTACGACATAACCCCAACCGCCCTTTCTGGAATAAGCGAAGCGATACAAACTATAGGAAAAAATCAAAAAAAACGGCGTAAAACCCTGAAAAACCCGTAACTTGCCCTCTGCTGCGTGCTGAGGTAAGGAGAAGAAAAACGATATTCTCTGAGCGCCAGTATAGAGCAGTTGAGCGGTTGGTCCCTGATTCAAGGGAAGGGCGACACTGGATAGCCGACAAGGGCAAACACAGCCCTTGAGTTTGGTCTCATTTGATATACTCTTAAAAAATAAAATGGAGAAACTAATAAGAATCGTAAAAAAGGGAAGATGAGAGAATTTATTTATATTGGTTGTCGTTATCCTTCAATCAAAGAATGGCTGAATTGGAAAAAACGCGTCAACAAATCAACAAGATAAAATATGGAACTCGACAAGGATTTCAGAGAGTTTATCGAATTGCTAAACGAGCATAAAGTCAAATACTTGATAATAGGGGGATATGCAGTTAATTTCCATGGCTATCCGAGATATACGAAAGATATTGATTTTTGGCTGTCGATGCCCAACCCAATATCAAAAAACTAATCAAGGCAAAAAAGAATTGGCTTTGGTTCACTGAATTTGGAAGTAGAGGACTTTATGACTCCTGATAATATTATCCAATTGGGTTACGAACCATATCGTATAGATTTGCTGGTCGATGTTGAAGGTATAGACTTTGAAGAATGCTATGAAAGGAGGACAGAAGCGGAATTGGATGGAACGGGCGTAAAATTCTTATCGCTCCAAGATTTAATAACGGCCAAGAAGAAAGCAGGAAGACTACAAGATTTGGCAGATGCCGAACAACTTGAAAGATTAGAAAAGAAAAATGAAAACAACACCGAATCAGGTAGGAAGTGAAGAGCAACAAGCACACTTTTCTAGCTATATAGATGGATGAATACAGAGGTTATTTAGGAGCATTTTGTTTTGCACTAACGATATTAAAAAAGTGTGTCAGCAAAATTTTTATTAACTTGCAAAAACACACAACAAAGAAATGGAAAGCAACGAATTTGATTTTGAAAGCGTCCGCGCTACAACTAGCTTCGCTCGTGAGGGCTTTCCTCCGGTTTTCCCAGTAACAGCAAAGTGAAAACAACTATTTTCTTGCGTTTTTGGAGAACATCATACGTTCAGCCCTACTCCCCCACCTATTGCCATCACAATACCGCCGGAAAAAACGCTACCACACAGCACTAGCAGTTGGATGATAATAAACGGCAGGATGCCTGTGTAGAGATGCCGCGTAGTCACTTCGGGTGGTGCTACGCCTTTGAGGTAGAACAGCGAAAAACCAAAGGGTGGTGTCAGGAAAGAGGGTCTGTAAGTTCAGCGCCATTAGGATGCCCAACCAAATCATGTCCACACCCATCGCTTGGAACAAGGGAGCTACTACGGGCACGATGATAAAAATGATTTCAATGAAGTCGATAAAAAATCCAGCTACAAAAACCAACGCCATCACTACCCATAAGAAAGTAGCCGGGCTAAACTCCGCTGCTGTTATCAAAGACACCAAATAGCGGTCGCCGCCCAGTTCGCGGAATACCAGCGAAAACGTAAAAGTAGCCCCCAGCAAAATCAAGAATACATACTGGTCAGGTGCGTGGTTTCTTGCATCACGGCTTGAAGCACTTTTCCGTCCAGTCTTTTTCCAACGCGGTCAGCAGTATAGCGCCTACGGCACCTACGGAGGCCGCTTCGGTGGGCGAGGCGATACCCGCTAAAATAGACCCCAATACTGCTACAATCAGCAAAAAAGGTAGCAAAAACGCTTTGACGAGGTTGCTGCTGATTCCCTTTCCAAAAGCCTTCAGCTCCTCGGCGGGCATTGGCGGCGCTTGGTTGGGGTGCATACGCGCGTACACATACACATACACCACATACCCTACTACCAGCAGCCCACCTGGCACCATAGCCGCTGCAAACAACTTGCCTACACTCACGTTGAGCACGCTCCCCAGCAGTATCAGCACAATGGAGGGCGGTATGATCTGCCCCAGCGTACCCGATGCCGCTATCACGCCCGTAGCCAAGGGAGCGGCATATCCTCTGCGCAACATCACCGGTAGGCTTATCAACCCCATCGTTATGACCGTTGCCCCTACAATGCCGGTGCTGGCCGCCAGCAGTGCCCCCACAATGATCACCGCTATGGCCAAACCGCCCGACAATCGCCCCAGCAACAACGCCATCGTTTCCAATAGCCGCTCTGCCAAACCCGATTTTTCTAGCATAATCCCCATAAACACAAACAAGGGTACCGCTATCAGTTCTTCCTTCGACATGATTCCGCCTATCCGAATCGGCAGTAAGGTAAGCACCTCTAATGGCAGAAAACAAAACGCATACAGCAGCGACAACCCACCCAGCGTAAACGCTACCGGATACCCGTACAAAATCAGCAGGAAAATGCTCAAAAATAATATCAACGCTATTACTTCCATCAGTCTGCTGAGTTTTCGCGCATTTGTCGGTAAGAACGTATCAGCAGCACTACGCCCTGTAGCAGCAGCAGCAACATCCCCGCCGGCAAGGCAAACTGTATCAGCCACAGGTTGGGCAACCCTCCTGCTTCCGCCGACCGCTCGCCCATCTCCCAGGCACTCACTGCCGCTTGCCATCCCGTCACCACCAATACCACACACCATGGAATCAACAACAGCAGCGTGCCCCAAAAATTGACAGCACCTTGATCCTTACGCCCCATCCGTTCATAAAAAAGATCTACCCGTACATGCTTGTCTCGCTGCAAACTGTAACCAGCGGCCAGCAAAAACAGTAGCGAAAACACATGCCATTCCAATTCCTTCGACCAAGCGCGCGGCTCATTCAACACATACCGCACCCATACATTCCCAAATACCAACAACACCAATACCAATGACAACCACGACACCGCCTTCCCTACCCCCTCATTCAACCGCGATACCCATTTTTCCATACTTTTGCCTTTCTTTGGCCTGAAAGATAGCAACATATTGGTAAATCGCCTTCCTTCTTCGTTGTAATTAATAAGTTTCTTGCGTTGGCTATTGGCTGTTGGCTATTGGCTGTTGGCTATTGGCTATTGGCTGTTGGCTTTTGGCTATTGGCTATTGGCTGTTGGCTATTGGCTATTGGCTGTTGGCTGTTGGCTGTTGGCTATTGGCTATTGGCTGTTGGCTTTGGGCTGTAAGCTGTTAGCCGTTAGCTGTTAGCCTTGGCCAGAACAAAATTTCGCTTACTTCCGCTCAATCAGGAAAATTTAGATGTACGCTTACAAAGTTTCTATTAGTTTTGGGAAAAAAATTAGGAAATACTTCTAATTTTGTACTTAGTGTATAAAATACACTACCTTTGCTAGCCAAATACAAGCATGATGAGAGTTATTGTCGATAGCGGTTCCACCAAAGCAGATTGGAAGTTCCTCACCGATAGTGAAGAACTGACGCTTCATACCATGGGTTTCAACCCTGTTTTCCACGATAGCGAATTGATACAGCGAGAAACACACAGTGCTTTCAGCGGAAAAATTGATTTCGATGCTATCACGCACGTTTACTTCTACGGTGCTGGCTGCTGGGACGAAAGGCGCAACGAGGTTGTGTATCATGGCTTAGCCCCCGTTTTCCCTAAAGCGGCCATCGAAGTCCACCACGATCTGCTGGCGGCTGCCAGGGCTACCTGTGGGCACGACCCAGGCATCTCCTGCATCATCGGCACAGGTTCCAACACCTGCCTCTACGATGGCGTCGATGTCGTTGACAACGTGACCAACCTAGGCTACATGTGCGGCGACGAAGGCAGCGGCACCCACCTCGGCAAAAAGCTCATCCGCCACTATTTCTACCGCGAGTTCCCCAAGGACCTCATCGAACCTTTTGAAACCTACCTCGGCGGCGGGGGCAAGCAAGTCATCTTGGACACCGTCTATAATGGCGAGCCACCCAACGTTTACTTAGCTTCTTTCACCCGCTTTATGTCCGAGCACAAGGATCACCCCTTCATCCAACGCATCCTGTACCGGTCTTTCGCCGAGTTCATCGACCGCCACGTGCGCAAGTACGAAGGGCACCTGAGCCTACCCGTGCATTTCATCGGCTCCATTGCCTATGTTTTTCAGGATATGCTCAAAATCGTGCTCATGGAAAGAGCCATGCACTACGGCATTTTCATCAAGCAACCCATCGACCGATTGGTCGATTTCCACAAAGAAAACAAGTAATAACCGTGGTCGCACCTGCTGCCACACAGCAGTCCACGCTGCCCTCGCAGGACGACATCCCTTGGGCGAAATATCACTGTTTGCTTTCAGCCAACAACTGAACACATGGAACAAGAAAAAATAAAACGAATCGCCGTATTCACCTCCGGAGGTGATGCTCCTGGCATGAATGCTGCCCTCCGCGCCGTAGTGCGGACTGCCGCCTACCACGATCTTCACATCTACGGCATCCACAACGGGTACGAAGGTATGATCGACGGCGACCTGCACCGCCTGGACATCCGCGATGTGGGCAATATCATCTATCGTGGCGGCACCATCCTAAAGACTGCCCGCAGCAAACGATTCATGACACCCGAAGGCCGCAAAAGCGCCTACGAAGCCCTCAAAGCTTTCGACGTGGACGCCTGCATCGCTATCGGCGGCAACGGAACATTCACCGGTGCCAAAGTATTTTCCGAAGAATTCGACATCCCCTTTATTGGCATCCCTGCGACCATCGACAACGACCTCTACGGCACTGATTACACCATCGGTTACGATACCGCTGTCAACACTGCGGTGGAAGCCGTCGATAAAATCCGCGACACCGCCGACTCCCACAACCGGCTTTTCTTCGTCGAAGTCATGGGCCGCAACCCGGCTTCATCGCCTTAGCCACAGGCATCGCCAGCGGTGCCGGCAACGTCCTCATCCCCGAAGCCGACACCACCATCGATCACTTGCTCGACTTGCTCCGCTTAAGGCCAAACGCAAGAAAATGTTCGGCATCATCGTCGTCGCCGAGGGCAACAAAATGGGCACCACCCACGAAATTGCAGCCCGCGTACAACAGGAAATTGACTTCTACGATACCAAAGTCACCATCATCGGGCACATGCAGCGCGGCGGTTCCCCTTCCGCTTTGGATCGCCTACTCGCCAGCCGCTTGGGTTTCGGTGCCGTCGAAGCCCTACTCGAAGGCAAATCCAACTGCATGATCGGCTTGGTCAACAACGAAGTCGTTTTCACCCCCTTCGAAGAAGCCATCTACAAGGACAAAAAACCCAACCAAAAACTCGTGCGTATGGCCGAAATACTCATTTAACCTGCCAACATACGATACATAACTCTTTATCTATAACTACTTAATCAGCAAAAGATTTTTCCGACTACAAAGTCATTTGAGGCAGAGCCCACGCCGAAAATAGCTCTTCAGGTAAAAGGGCTTTTTTTAGCGGAATTTGGTACAAGTAGTTACATCTAATCATCCCCATCTACCGCTACGCCTCAACTGGGGCCAGGCTACTGCCTTCGCTGCTGTCCCTATGTTCCCTGTCCGGCGCTGTGCTCGCGTTGCGCGCTACGCACCTCACTACGCCCAAGTACGTTGACGAATCAGTTCGCAAAATTTTTAGCCTACGCTAATAAGGGACGGATAACAAACTGTTCAATTTTTTGCGAATCGCCTAAAAAAAATTGAACAGGTTATTTCCGTCAAATTACTAAATAAACATCCGTACATTTGGGGTAACAAAAAATGGAATGGTGGGAAATTTGCTAAACGCACAGTTACAGACCCAGCGGGCACAGCTGGAAGAAGTCATCAAAGACTTGCACGAACTGACGATACTTATTGGCAACGAGGAAATGAGCCAAACCCTGAGCGAGCTACGGAATCGGCTGCACGACCCTTTTATGTTTGTCATCGTAGGTGAGGTAAAGGCGGGCAAAAGCAGCTTTGTCAATGCCTTGCTGGCTACTGGCGAGGATCACACAGGTCGCTCCACAACCTATGACAGACACCCATTCAACAACTTATATACCGGAAAAAGGTGAGGTCATGGTCAACCCCTATCTTAAAAAGATCATGCTACCTGTGGAAAATCCTCCGAGACATTGCCATTGTGGATACGCCAGGCACTACCATCGTAGAACACCACCAAGAGATCACAGAACGGTTCGTTCCTGCCTCCGATTTGATCGTGTTTGTTTTTGAGGCCAAAAACCCTTACCGACAATCCGCCCGGACGTTCTTCGACTTTATCCAAGATGAGTGGCGCAAAAAGGTCATTTTCGTTTTGCAACAAAAGATCTATTGCCCGAAAGCGACTTGGCCATCAACGAACAAGGCGTTCGCGATAACGCCGTGAAAAAAGGGATCTCTTCGCCCCAAGTTTTCAGCGTCTCGGCCAAATTGGAGCAGGAAGGACATGCCGATACGAGCGGCTACGGCCCGCTGCGGCAATATATCGCTACCCATATTACAGGTGGCCAAGCTCCGTTGTTGAAACTTCAAAATAGCGTGGCGACGGCGCTCCAAATCAGTACCCGCATCGACAATGGGTTGCAACTTAGGCATCAGCAATATGTAGCCGACCTCGCTTTCCGCGAAGAAATCCGCCAAACGCTGGACGAACAGGAGGAAAAGAGCAACAAACAAGTGGACTTACTCAACGATGCTCTGCTGGGAGCTTACGACAGGGTTTGCTACCAAAAAATGCGTGAATTGGAAGAAGGGCTGAGTTTATTTGGACTGCTGAAACGCTCCGTAAGCAGTATGTTCACCAAAACGCCCTCCGCCCAAGACTGGTTAAGCGACCTACTCAAGGACATGGAAACACAGATGAATACCGCCCTTCATTCTCGCCTAAACGAAGGCATGGTAGATCTGGCTAGCAGTATCCAACAAATGGCCAAAATCATCGACCTCAAGTTGCGCTCCAGCGAAACCATCCTGAAAAACGATCACGAAATCTTCAGCGATATTGCCGAACGACGGGAAAATGTACTGCGCGATTTGCAGGATCAGTTTACGAAATTCGTCAGTAAAACAGAAAATTTCACCGATGCTACCCTGTTTCCAGATCGCGGTGCGCTGTCGCCCAATCTAGCGGCGGGTTCCGGTATTGCGGCCATAGGTGTTATCCTGATGACCGTCAGCCAAATAGGCATGCTGGATGTGACGGGTGGTGTGCTCACCGCCGTAGGGGTGCTTTTTGCAGGGTTCAGCACCCGCTCCAAACGCAAAAAGATTGTCAACGGATTCCAAGAAGAAATCGACAAAGGACGCACCAAGCTCACCGAAGAGGTGAATCAAACGCTCAAACAATACATCCGCCACCTAAAGAAGCGAATCGACGACAATTTCCTCCGCTTTGATGACCATCTCGGCAAGGAAGGCAGCCAGTTGGAGCAATTGCAGCAACGCTATACGCAGATAGACCAACGACTGAAGGATTTGCAACACTGATGTGTCGGAACATTTTTACGGATGCTTTGTTAGTGCTTCATGGCAAAAGTTGTACAAAAAAGAGATTTAG
>JAWKLL010000018.1:0-107821 GCA_041392765.1 Saprospiraceae bacterium | reverse complement strand
CATGCTTACCAAGATGATACAAAAGCTGAATACCATAATAATAGCGATGAAGAAGCTGATGCAATAAAGTTCGAAAATTACATTCGAGATGTCCTATTCGGAGCGGATGGTCGAGGTCACAGAACAAAACATTCTGGAATTACTGTTGTGCACGGAGCAACCGCTTTCGACTCTAATGGGGAGAGGGTGGACTTAGGCAGTATTAACATTACAAAATTAATTACCGGTGAGCAAAAAGAATCCCAACTCAATACAGAAACAATACAAAGAGATAACACCACTATTAATATAAACACTATTGATGTCAGCTATATTTTAGAGCATATGGGAAGAAATGGAATTGAAAAACTTTCTTTCAGACTTGATCAACAAAAAAAATTACATCAAGATGAAAAAACACTTACGGTTTATTTCAATTATTACTGCACTTGTCGGGATATGCTATTCAATTGCTAGTCAGGTATTAATAGATACCTATACAGGTGGAGTAATCTATGATAAGTTAAGTTTTTTTGGGCTTTGTTTTATTCTCGCACTAATTAGTGTAGTGAGATCATTTAACCCTTTAGAACATTGTTACGCAGCTTCAAAGTTGGTAATGGCAGTAGTAGTAGATTGCTTTATTCTCTATGCCTTTTTCTTTAAGCTCGTAGATGCTATTGGGGCATTTGTACCAGTTATTGTATTTTTTCCATTAGCTTTAATTCTTCTACTTGAAAACGTAGAAAAACAAAAAAGTACAAACAAAAACTGGAAATTTTTATTATTACTAAGTATTACTGTTTTGCTCCCCAAGATTCTATGGATGGTGCAAATTACTCGCTAACGGCAGAATAGCGACGCAATAAATGGAGTCCCACATTGACGTTAGTTTGCACGCGGTGCAAGCCACTGAAAGTCGATTCTAATTGACGCGCAGCTATCGAGCCGAAATCCTGCTCGTCGTAGCGTCCTCGCTACGACGGACTTTGCTTGTAGGGCTTGCAGCCCGGTTTTCCTGATAACCATTCTGCCTATCCATCTTTGAAAGACGTATGAAATTAGGTGCAAAAAATACACGACTATCTGTACTAAAACCTACAAATATCTTACTACCTTTATGACCACCTCGGTAACACCCGCATCGTATTCCACACCACCTACGACTGCAAGGAGCTGGACTACGTAGCCGAATACGTCGCCGACTACTACCCCTTCGGAAAAGTCCTTAGGGAATGGGTGAACTGTGAAGTAGAACGATACCTCACCACCCAACACGAAAGAGACAAAGAAACTGGCTACGACTACAGAGGCGCCCGCTTCTATGACGCAGACTTGGGGCGGTTTTTGAGTGTGGATCCGTTGGCGGCGGAGTATGCGGCGTGGAGTACGTATGTGTATGTGTTGGATAATCCGGTGAGGTTGGTGGATCCGGATGGGCGGGCTCCTATGGGAGATTATTATGACAAGCGTGGCAATTATGTAGGTTCGGATGGAATAAATGACAATAAGCTTTACATAGTTAACACTGATGCAAGTGCTATATCTCTAGGTTTAAATCTGGGATCTACAATAGGCAGGCTCATGGCAAACCAAAGAGATAAACAGACAACAGAGGTAGGTGGGCTCGTTATTATTACAAGAGAAAAAGACGGTGACGATTTTACAATCGGGAAAGTCACACTAGTTGGACAAGGGGGGTATACTGAAAATATGTACTCTTTGGAGCCTGCTGGTGAGGCTACTACGACACCTAATCAAGACCGAAGAATTCCTGATGGGGTATATGACATTGATCCTTATTCTAGTACAAAATACCCTGATAATTTTATCGTGAGTAATAAAGACGTTTCAAAAAGCCGTAAAATTTTGCTACACAAAGGGAATTCAGGCCAAGATACCGCAGGTTGTATATTACCAGGATGTGGTACTTCTGATAAAATAGTTACGCAAAGCGGCCAAGCGATGGGTGACCTTAGAACTTTTATCAAGACTACGGACAAGTCCGCATCCAGCAAAGACGATGTGAAACTAATCATCAAAAACTAAAAATCATGAGTAAAAACTACTTCATATTGATTATTTTAGTGTGCATCACCCTGTTCTACTCTTGCAAGAATAAGCAACGGAAGAATGTCCATTCGAACATAGTAGAAATACCACGAATAGATACCGTTGATATAACTGTAGATAAGACAAATATATGCGATTCAATTTTCGCCAACTTTCCTTATCGCCGTGACCTATATGATTCTCTATATCTGGAATCAGAAGACTATACAGGAGTTCGGTATATTTACGAGGTGGATGACATCCTAGCCTATTTTGAATGCATTGATTCGCATTTTAATTCAAATTCATTGCTGAAATTAGTCAAGATGGTTTCAGCTTTAGAGCAGAATCATACTGAAGGTATAAATATTTCTAGCTCATATTTAGCAGACTTATTGAAAAGCCATACAGATGAATTCTTTGATGTGCTAGACCAATGTACGGTGTCAGAGTTCAAAGGGTTGATCTCATTCTTATACACAGATATAGGTCAGTACGATTCAGCCATTCCACAAATGTGCAATGTGCTATCAACAATGGCGTTCAAGAACCCGACCTTCCACCTGATAGTCGAGAAAAAATGTAATGAATTCGCCATATGGACTGAAATTTCCAAGTGATGAATATGCTGAGAATTGTCGCGATCAAGAAGTGAAAGAATTAACGTCAGAAATAGGACAGCGAATACTTCCTTACTTACTCCCCCTACAAACCAAGGCCGCTTCATTGATATGCTAACCTCGTTTTAGCATCCCGCAGCAACCCATCGAGCGCGAACAAAATACCTCCCTGTCTTTCTTGGGCAGGTTGTTGATGTCGTTGAGGCGTTTGAGCATATCGGGGTAGTTCCATGTCCTCGACCTCGCCGTGCAGGAATGCGGCCGTGGTGTCTAAGTAAAGTGTCTGCCAAGTTTTTAACCACATCCCACTGGCACACAATCTTCCCAATAAATAAGCCTACTACCGCTCCGCCAAATACCCTTGCGCCACTTCTTCCACTATACCGAAAACCAGCAGTGCATCGAACAAGTGCTGACGGATAGCGGGCAAGTCATTCAGTGTACGAGCATCGCGCACCCGTTCGAGTAGCTGTGCTGATGTTTCAGGGGTATAAACTTCACGGAACGCCAATAGTAAGGTTTCTGGCACATCGGTGAGTCAGGAAAGTATCAGGTCGTAGGGCAAGTCTTGTGCGGACATGTGGGAGAGAAGTTCGAGTTCTTCGTCCAACAATGTAGAGATAAGTTCACCTATACTCGCTCTCTAACTTGCCTTTGGCTTCGCCTTCTAAGATGCCTTCTAATTTGCCTTTAGCTTCTCCCACCTGTATCGCTTGATCCCACAGACTACCTGGCCTTCATAATCGACCCTTCAAAAAAAGTTCTCTTTCAACTGTTCCATGTCAGATGTATTGAGTTTGTAAGCCTTATAAATGTAATGTACAAACTGCTGAAAATTTGCACGACCACATCCTCCGGCAAGCCCGACTGCTGTACAAAGCTAGAGATTTTCCCAACAAATGCAAGAGCATTGTCTTGTCTCGCCGGAATTTGTAGAGTAGGAAAGTGCTGCGTAGCATGAACCTGTATTCAACTGAAACAGCGTTTCATTAGATACATGCGACAAATCCAGCAGCTCGTAACTGAAAAACGGGATGTACCGCTTCAAATCAGGATGAGGCAGGTCGAAGTGGTCGGCGAAATCGCGTACCTTCCATTCCTCATCGCCGTGATAAACCACTATGGGTAGCACGAGGTGCAACAGTTTATCGCCGTTTCGGTATTGGTACTGGTAACATTCCGTAATGTATCGGAGCAGTTGCAAATGGATGTTGTCAGGCAGGTAGCTCTTATGTTCCAGCAGCAGCGTGATTTGCACGGGCGGCTTATCGGCATCACCCTTCCAAAGACAGGAATAACTTATATCAGAGAAATAGTCGCGCAGATCTGCACTGATGTACGCGGTATTCTCCATTTGGAGGGTAGTAAAGTCTAAGTTTTCGGAAATGATCGCGGGCAGAAATCCGCGCACCAATGCCTCCACCTCCGAAGGGTGAGACATCGTCGCCTTAAACAGTGCGTCGTGTGGATTGGTATTCGCCATGAGGAGCGGGTTTTGTGGGGCACAAGATAGTGAATTGATATTTATTTTAAAATAAAAATGTATTTATTTTTAAAATAAAACAAAAAAATAAATCCCATTGCAATAAACCCGCAAAAGAGGAATACTGTGTGAGCAGGAAATAGATAATTCGGAGAGAATATGAGTGTAATCAAACCGAATTGAGTGGCAGGATTAACCAATATCTTCTATGTGATTATCATTTTATAAGGCATCACTTATTGCACATCCTCACGAATTTGCTTTACTTTGTTG
This sequence comes from Saprospiraceae bacterium, assembly GCA_041392765.1. Classification (GTDB taxonomy): domain Bacteria; phylum Bacteroidota; class Bacteroidia; order Chitinophagales; family Saprospiraceae; genus Lewinella. The sequence continues at coordinate 103,414 of JAWKLL010000018.1, read as the reverse complement.
CTATGTCATCCCGTTCGTTTTTTTCATTGCGGTTGTTTCCTACTCGAAGCAGTTTGGGTATTGGCTTATTGGCTTCTTACCCCAATACTTTTTGGTTAAGCCTCCATGCGGCGCAGCTACCCCATTTTGCCTCTTTTCGTACATCAAAGCGTTTGCGCGTCAAGTATTCCGCTTTGGGTATATTCCTGCTGCTATGCTGCCCATTTGTGGGCTTGAGCCAGATACCCGACTCGCTTTATTCCCAATTAGCAGACCATCGATACCCCGATCTACAGCAGCGCGCTTGCTTCGATCTAGCGGCAACTCACCTCATGCAAAACAGCGATAGTGTTTTCCATTACGCGGAACAACTCAACGCATTTGCCGACCGCTCAGGAAACAAGCGGGCATACCTGCAAGCCAATAACTTAACGGGAAGGGCATGGCACAATAAAGGACAGTTTGCCAAAGCAGTTACCTTTTTCAACAAGGCCATCAAGGATGCCAAACAATTTGGCTTTGAAGAAGAACTAGGGGGGCTGTACCTGAATAAAGGGCTTAGTTTAGGGAAAGGATTTGAATTAGATTCCGCTTATTGGAATCTGCAACAAGCTGCCAAGTATTTTGAAACCCACCAACAAAAAGACGACCTCTGGCGCTGCTATTCTGCGTTTGCCGATATTCATACCGAAAGAGGAGAAAGGGAAGCCGCCGAGCAACAGTATGTAGCGGCCATGAATGCCCTGCCCCTTCAAGCTGCTCGCGCCGAAAGAGGGTTTCTAATTTTCAAGGCCTTTTCTTTCGCTTTCCAACATAAAAGATACGAACTTTTGGCGCAAACCCGCATCCAATGGGACGAATACAAAAGCAGCCACCGCTTAGATATTAAAAGTTTGGAAAGACCCGAGCATTTGGCGCTTTACCGCATGGTTACCAATGACGTAATCACACATCAAACGCTCTTGTATGAAGCGATACAACACTATGAAGAGACCCAAAGCCTCTTCAACGCCGCTTGGTGCTATGAAGACTTGGCAGAGATTTATCTTGAGCAAAACAATATCGCAGCCGCTATACCTGCCTACGAACAAGCCAACCTCCTACTCAGCAGCATAGGGGCTTCCGCTCATTTAGCAAAAGTGCGCAAACGCTTGGCCCACTGTTATCAGGCATCGGGAGATTTACCAAAAGCCCTTTTCTACACAGAGGCCAGTTATGCGGTTATAGACAGCATCCGCAACCATGAAGCCGAGCAAAATCTACAAAAATTTCGCGTACAGTATGATTTGGAGCAAAAGGAACAAGCCCTGCGGATAAACACCTTAGAACTGGCCCAAAAAACACAGGAACGCAATATCTTCATCCTATTGACTTCGCTTTTGGTATTGATGGTAGTTGGCCTCATCGCTTTCCAACGACACCGCAAAAAAAGGCGCGAAATGGAGGCCGAAAAAGATAAAACCATCCAACAACAACGCATCCATCAACTGGAACAACAACAAAAACTAACCGCACTCAGTGCTACGATTGCCGGACAGGAACAGGAACGCAAGCGCATTGCCAAAGATTTGCACGACGGATTGGGGGGGCTGCTGGCTTCGGCCAAAGCGCACTTTAGCCAAATTGCAGATACCCAACACCAAGCAGCCGTTCAGCATACCTCTAGCTTGATAGACGTTGCTTGTACAGAAGTAAGGCGTATTTCGCACAACCTCATGCCCGCCGCACTGCTTTATGCGGGACTGAAAGGCGCATTGGAAGACCTAGCAGCTCAGGTCACTAACAAGGGCACAACCTGTAATTTAGAGATACTGGGGGAGCTAACCCAACTGACGGAAACGCAGCAAGTGGCCATTTACAGGATTATACAGGAAGCCGTACACAACACCATGAAACACGCCAACGCCCATACCGTGCTAGTGCAGTTGATGCGCCACGACCACCAACTCTTTGTTACGATTGAAGACGACGGCGTGGGATTTGACGTGCGTAAAGTCCGGGAAAAAGCAGCTTTGGGTTTATCCAGTATGGCCTCCCGGACGGAGATGCTAGGAGGTCACTTCCAAATAGAAAGTGTGGTAGGTGAAGGAACCACCCTCTCTTTTGTTTTTTCTCTATGAATTCATAGAGGTGCAGAAATGCAGATTTCTGACGCACGCCCCTTGTAGAATACCGTACTTTGTAGTGTAACGTGAATTATGATAACAAAAGGTAAGAAATTAAAAGTCAACACATTAGGTGTACCCCTGCAAACAGGGGTCGGGCTATCCGCTCAGTACCTCCTTGCAGTCGGCACGTCCCTTCTATCCCTACACGGAAAACATCTGACTGACTATCAGTTATTTGCGTGTTTACTGTTCGATTTATTATCCATAATTCACGTTAGTGTAAGATTCCAAATGGCCACCTTAGTACGGGAAAAAATAAATTCAAAATTTCTTTGACAAATGCTGAATCTATTTTTTCTATCCTTTAACAATATGATACAGGTACTGCTCGTAGATGACCACCAAATTGTGATAGACGGCATTCGCATGATGCTGTCTTCTGAGGCGGATATTGCTTGTAGTGGAAGTGCCAATGACGGCCAATCTGCTATGGAGCAATTGGCGAAAAAAGCGGTCGATGTGGTGCTATTAGACATCAACATGCCGGGTACGGATGGTGTGGAAACCTGCAAAAACATCCGCAAAACCTACCCCAACATCAAAATCCTGGTACTTTCCATGCTCGGGGAGACCAGCGTCATCCGGTTGATGCTGAAAAACGGGGCCAATGGCTACCTGCTAAAAAACGCTGGAAAAGAAGAAGTAATCAAGGCTATCCGCACCTTGTATGCAGGAGAACGATTTTTTGACCAGGCGTGGCCGACATCGTGTTGTCGAACCTAGCAGGCGATACCACGAAGGCTACCCTCACCCATTTCCTCAACTGACAAGGCGGGAAAAACAGATTTTGCGGCTTATTGCCGATGAATTTACGACGGGAGAAATTGCAGATAAATTGGGCATCACCTTTGGTACCGTGGAAACGCACCGCAGGAGTCTGCTCCTGAAATTGGGAGCACGTAATTCGGCGGGATTGGTGAGAACGGCTATGCAATACGATTTGCTGGAATAGGCATGCACGGCCCGCGTGAGCGCTGTTGGAAGGGGCTTGCGACACGACCGCAGGGAGTGGCCGCACCCGACAGGGGGCGCCCCTGCAACATAGCGACCCTGTGGCCTTAGCCACGGGGACACGCCCCAATGCACATTCAAGATGGCATGAATAATATCTCAATTAGTCACCTATTATCATATTCTTAAAAACTTCTTATTATGAATCACAAGTTGACGTCTTATTTATTGCAGTTCTTGCTGCTTTTGGTTGTTTATGTTCCATTGCACAGCCAAGATTTGGTACAACAAAGCCCAAGCGTGTCCACCGTTGACATACAGGATGTGGCGGTACAACCCAATGGAAATGCGGTTGCCATAGGTAATTCCGGGCGGTTGCTGACTTCATCAGATTTCGGAGCCACCTGGGTCGAAAGCACCGAATATATTCCCAATAGCCTGCGGGTAGGGGCTGTACAAGGGACAACAACCGCTTCCTGATTGGCACTTTCAACGGGATTTACTTGAGTAGCGATGCGGGGCAAAACTGGTCGTTTGTAGCTATCAATACCGATGTGAGGTGGTACGCCCTGCCTTCGGTGAACGCCCTGTATGTAGGCAATTTGAGTACGCTACTGAAATCGACGGATGGAGGACAAACGTGGGCAGATATAACCCCCAATGTGCCTGATGTGCAATGGCGTGGCGTATCTTTTGTGTCGGACACAAGGGGATGGACGCTAACATCCACGGGGGATGTGTACCGTACCACCGATGGCGGTGCTAGCTGGGCATTAGTAAATACCGGCACGATGACGCAGGAAGGAACAATTACGTTCACAGATGCCAACACGGGCTACGCCACTTCCTTCCGAGACCTGTACAAAACCACCGATGGCGGCACGACATGGACATTGATAAAAGCCAATGCTTTTGGTAGTTACCAAAACCAGTTGCTGGTATTGGATGAGCAACATTTGGTGAGTACGCAAGGCGGTTTGGTGATATACGCCTCCCAAGATGGAGGAGCGAATTGGTCGTCTGTTAGCCCGCTGCCTTATGGTTACAACCACAATTATATGACCGCGTTGCCGGATGGCCGCGTTTGGGTGGCTTGTGATTTTGGCTCTATTGCCTTTTCGAATGATTTTAGCAGCAGCTTCACCGACCAGCTACCAGGGTTTAAATACTACCTCAACAGTATTGATTTTTCCAACAATCTGACCGGATGGTGCGCGGGGCAGTCGGGTGCCATCGTGAGAACGCAAGACGGAGGCAATACATGGAACGAAATCACCAACCTGCCGCTGAATGAACTGATGGAATCGCAGTATTTGTTGGGGGTAAAAACCTATTCGTATGAGGAAGCTGTTTTGGCCTCGGATCGGGTAATAAACTATACTGACGATGGGGGGCAAACGTGGAGACACGATTATCACTAGGGGTAAACGATGGCTACATCTAGATGCTACGATGGTGGGCGACCATGTATTCGTGCTCTATTCGAATTCGACTTTCCAAAGTGTATGCCTCATCAGATAGGGGGGCCACTTGGAACTCGTACCCCATTTCGCCTAATTTTCCGTATCTCAACTTCCTACATTTCCCCACGACCCAGATTGGATTTGCTGGCGGAGGTAGCAACGAAGGTCAACTGTTCAAAACTACAGATGGCGGCCAACAGTGGGAAGAGTTGGCTTCTTTTTCACCCAACCGACTGAAACTCGCCCATTTCTTGAATGAAACTACGGGCTGGGTTATTCCTGATGCGTTTACCAATGTCCTCTACCAAACTACGGATGGCGGGCAAACATGGACAACCGCTACCTTGCCTGCCAATAGCTTTTGGCGTTCGTTTTACGCCGCCAGCGAAACAGAGTGGGATGTTTTTGGGGGTTCTGCTGGTTTTGGTACCATGTGGAGAACTACCGATGCCGGGCAAACGTGGGTGCAAACCATCGTATCCTATGATTCTTTTTTCCAGGACTACGCCCGTATCAATGCCCCCAATGGCCATACCTACTGGTTGTGCGGCACTGCCGGCTACATTGGCCGCATCGACTTCACCAATACGTTTGCCAGTAGCCTTCAGCACCTTCCCTTGCAGTTGGGTCCCAACCCTACAGCAGGAATATTGCGTATTGTACTACCCACAGAGGAACAGGGGCTTGATGCGCGTCTGCTGCTCGTAGATGCCACGGGGCGGCCTTGCTACGATGCTCCCGCCCGTGAATATGTGGACATTTCACACCTGCCAGCCGGGCGCTACCAATGTATGCTGTATGCAGGTGAGCGGATATACAGCCAGGTGGTGGTGAAGATGTAATAAGGGACGGAAAAAAATAGATTCAGCATTTGTCGAAGACAATCGGATGAATAAGCGGTTCATTTAAAGCGTTTTATCCGATTTCTTTGACGATGAAAATGCTGAATTTATTTTTTCCCCATACTAAGCGGGAAGAAACAGCAAGGAAGCACTATGTTGGCGCTTCCTTGCCGTTTATCGGGGCGTAGCAACTTTCCCTCCTCTCCCCTACTCCTTCTTCGCTTTAATTTCCTCGAAGAAAATATCGTCGTTGGGTACGTCGAAAAGAAGCGAGGTTACTTGACCATTGTTATCAGTTGCGAATTGGAGGGTACCGAAATCGAACCACGCGTGGGACGTGTTCCAATGGATGCGCCAGGTGTTGTCGTGCCAATGCGTGAGGGTGGCATCCAATTGGCGGGCGGTTGCGAATGAAAGGGCAAAACCATCGTCGGTTGCAGCCACAGATATTTGCCCAAAAAGCGGGTCGGAGTAAGTGCCTGCGCAGGCGTTTTTATCCACAGTGGGGGTGGTACCGAGCTTGCGATGTTGTTCGCGTTCTGCGCGGCGTTCGTTCCAATCTTTTGTGTTTTGCGCCTCCCTTTCTGTTGCCCGTTCCAGCCAGCCGTCGGTGGAACGCCCAAGAGTAGGTATCCATGATGTAGTTGGACAAAGCAGCGGATAGTCCTGTCATGCCATTGGTCAGCACCACGATACCGAGTTGTTCATCGGGTGCCATCATCACTTGGGAGTACATACCGTCGTAGCCGCCTCCATGCGACACGATGCGCCGACCTTCCCGCGATTGAAGAAACCATCCCAAGCCGGCACTACTGAAATTTTGGCTTCCGCCCAAAGGGTTGTGTGGCCTCCAGCAAGTAGCAGGTACAGACGCTGCGAAGAGCCGTTTTTCGCCATAAACGCCGAGGTTCATTTGCAATTCCAACCAACGCAGCATATCGCTCACCGAAGAGACAATGCCTCCCGCTGCCCCCATATTGTCCCAATTGGCCCAAGGTATGGGCTGGTTGTCGTTTCTGCTGATGTGGGGCGTGGCAACGTTGGTTATGCTGGCTAATTTACTTACAGTGGTTTGGGTGCGCGTCATCCCTAAGGGGTCGAGGAATTGGGTGCGAACATAAGCATCCCAGCTATCGCCTGTGACAGCGCGAATGACCTCCCCGGCAGTGATAAACATCAGGTTGGAATAGCCGTAACCAGCGCGAAATTCATAAGCTTGTGGTAGGTGGCGAATTTGGCGAATTACCTGTTCTGCGGTGAGGTCGCTTTTGTACCAAACCACATCGCCGCTGAACGTACCCAACCCGACCCGGTGGCAAAGTAAATCGCGTACCGTCGTATGCGCCGACACATACTCGTCGTACAAAGTGAACCAAGGCAGATAGGTGCGCACAGGAGCATCCATATCCAATTGTCCTTCCTCGTGTAGTTTTGCTATGCTGGTAGCGATAAACGCCTTGGTATTGGAGGCAATTGCGTAGAGGGTATGTGCATCGGCAGGCTGCTGGCGACCTTTTCCAATACGCCAAATCCCTCCGCCATAACGACCTGCCCGTCTTTAATGATGCCTACGGAAAAACCGGGAACATCGAAAACTTCCAACGCTTGCTGGGCTGCCGCCCGAAATTCATCGGCTGTTTGGGTGTGCGGCACCGCCATCCACCCTACTAAGCACATCATTCCTATTAGATATTTCATGGACTGTTTTTTGAATTGGTCTACGAATCGGATAACAACAAAGAGAAATTAAAACCAACCCTTTAGGGTGCCCAAACAGGGTCGGGCTATGCTCCAGTACCTCCTTACAGTCAGCGTCCCTTTATCCTCACACGAAAAACATCTGACTGACTATCAATTGTTTACGTGTTTACGATTCAGTTCATTATCCATCATTCACGTTGTCAGCATTCCATGAACGAAAATTAGCTATTTTGAGTGAAAACGAGGCGCAATCCTCGAGCTATCGGATAGCATGTGAGAATTTCTAGCAAGTACTAGATTAATTTAACGAATGCCAGTAGCATTTTTCATGTAACTACTTAGGTAGTGCGCTTTCGAGCTAAAAAAGATTTTTTCGACTGACAAAGCTCTTGATCATAGCAGCGCTATGGCGACGAGAATAACTGCCTCAGGTGAAAAAGCACCGGATATACCTAAGTAGTTCTTTTCATTTAATAAAACAATAACCTCAATCTAAAACTTGCACTTTTGTACGTTTGTTGATAGCGGATACCCCTTGTATTCCTACAAAAACAAAGGCAAACACCCCTCCCATGACCGTGACAATTGCGCCAGCGATACTTCCATCCAACCAAACAGCTAAGTAATAGCCCAAAGTACAACCTAACACCGCAAAAAAGCAGCTCCCCACAGCATCTTCCGCAAACTGTGCGTGAGCAGATAAGCCGTAGCAGCTGGTACGACCAGTAAAGCCACCACTAAAATAGCCCCTACCGCATCGAAAGCAGCTACGGTGGTGAACGACACAGCTCCCATCAATACATAGTTCCACACCCCAACTGCTACGCCAATAGTGGCAGCAAAAGCGGGGTCGAATGTGGTAAGGTAGAAATAGCGATAGCCAGCCCATAGCAACAATACGTTACACACCAATGTAAAAAGTGCCACATACATAGCATTGGGCCCCATGACTGTGCCCGCATCCGTCACCCAAACATCCAAGGGGATATAAGCAATCTCGCCATATAGTACACAATCTTGATCCAAATCCACTTGTCCGGCAAAAACACTAATCAGGATGACACCAATGGCAAACAACCAAGTGAATGTAACACCAATGGCAGCATCTGTTTGCAGACGGGCTTTTTTGTGAAAAAATTCTATCAGTACGGTTGTCAACACCCCCAGCAGGGCTGCACCCGCTAGCATAGGCAGGGATTCGCGACTACCTGTGAGCAGGAAGGCTACTACAATACCGGGTAATACAGCGTGGGAGATGGCATCGCCCACCATCGCCATTTTTCTCAGTATCAAAAAACTCCCCAACAGGCTACAAGAAATAGCAAACAAGGAAGCCGTAACAATGATATACAGTGCATCCATATCAATAAGGGATTTTTTCATCATGTGGATCCACCTCCGGCCACTTGAGTAACTGCTCTAAACGAGCCTCTAATTCCGGGGTGATGATGTGTTCTATATTTTCAGCGTCATCGTGGACGTGGTCAGGCGCAATTTTCAGGTACTCGGAAAGATAAACCTCCCAGAGTCGATGGAGTTTCGCCATACGCCGCCCGCGTTCACGCCCGGATACCGTGAACTGCCAATGGCCATCGCGTTGTTGCAACCATCCCTGCCGATGCAACCTTTTCAAACTGGCACGCAGGCGGTTGACGGGAAAAAGGCGGATGCCCGATAACTCATCCACAGAACGGGGTGCATCGGGGTCGTTGTCCGATTCCTCTAAGTGAAAAAGGGCCTTCAGTATATTTTCATCCATCATGGTTTGTTGGAGGCGGCGCTGCTCCCACGCGCGGAACACTACGCCCCTGCGGGGTGCCAGCATAAAGGAAAATATAGCTATGACGGAAATGACCACCACAATCCACGGCCCCGTAGGCATAGCTGGAGCGGTAAAACTGATGAAAGCGCCCGTGAGTCCGGCAAATGCGCCCATGACAGCCGCGATGGCCGTCATCCTTCCTACATCCTCTGTCCAGTATCGGGCGGCGGCGGCGGGCGTTATCAACACGGCAGCCATGAGTACTACTCCTACGGCTTGTATCCCCGTTACTACCGCCAATACCGTCAATGTCGTCAATAGGAGATTGATACCCTTGACGGGCAATCCTATGGAAATGGCGTAGGCTTCATCAAATGCAATGAGTTTCAATTCTTTGAAAAACAGGGTAACTAACCCTGTTAGCAATACCCCAATGATGCCAAATACCCACAAGTCGCGTCCTACTAAGGAAGCTGCTTTTCCAAAAAGAAAGCTATCTAAGCCAGACTGGGCAGCGTTGCCATTGTGCTGAATGTAGGTCAGTAGCAAAATACCAATGCCGAAAAACACTGATAATACCAACGCAATGGCGGTATCTTCCTTGAGTTTGGAACGCTTGGTGATGGTTTCCATGACAATGAGCGACAACCACCCCGTGACTAATGCGCCCGCCATGAGCACTAATGGATTGCGGGTACCTGACAGTATAAATGCCAAACACACGCCGGGTAACACCGCATGAGCCACAGCATCGCCTGTCAAAGCCTGTTTCTTGAGAAAAGTAAACGTGCCGACGACCGCAGCCGCAGCCGTGAGCAATACGACCCCCAAAGTGACTTGCCAAATGCTACTATCCTGAAAAGAGAAAAATTCCTTGAGTACTTCCATGTGGTCAGTAAGATTCGCGGCTGGGAACGCCTTTTTTGGCAATGAGGTCTCCTACCTCGGAAAGCAAGGTGAGCTTGCCGCCGTAAGTTTCTTGCAGCAAGGCCGTATTAAAAACCTCTTCAATAGGGCCTACGGCTACCAATCGCATATTGAGCAAGATAACCCAATCGAAGAAGGTAGCCGCCGATTGTAAATCATGGTGTACGACAACGACGGTTTTTCCTTGGGTTGCTAAGCCCTGTAAGATTTCCAAAATAGCGGCCTCGGTGGCAGCATCAACGCCAGCAAAGGGTTCATCCATAAAATAGAGGTCGGCATCCTGTGCGAGTGCTCGCGCCAAGAATACCCGTTGCTGTTGCCCTCCCGACAATTGAGAAATCTGGCGACCGCTGAACGCCTCCATGCCTACTTTTTGCAGGCACTCCATAGCTGCTTCGCGGTCTTTTTTGCCGGGGCGTTTCCAAAGCCCCAGTGAGCCGTAGCGCCCCATCATCACCACGTCCAAAGCGGAGGTGGGAAAGTCCCAGTCCACAGATTCTCGCTGAGGAACGTAGCTCACGCGGCTGCGCACCGCATCGAGCGGTTGGTCGAAGAGGCGTACATAACCGGATGCCAAAGGCAACAACCCCATCGCCGATTTGATAAGGGTAGATTTGCCCGCGCCATTGGGGCCGATGATTCCTACTAAAACGCCCTTGGGGAGCGTCAGGTCTATGTTCCAAAGCACTGGTTTTCTGTCGTAGGAAACCGTTACATCATGGAACTCACTACGTCAGTGGCAAGTATTTTCATGGTTGCTGTTTTTTTATTGATACCTGCTACGATGGTGCTACGTTGTGCCGCAATTCACATGCCCGTGTAATAACCTTTGGGGTGTCCCCTCTTTCTCCCATTGCATCGGAATAGAGATTGCCGCCTATGCGAATCGCGCGCCCTTTTGTTCGCTGGTGGCTTCTACAATGGATTGGATATGGCGGGGCGATACGGATGTTTCCACAAAAACGGCGCGTATTTTACTATCGGTGATGAAGTTGACCAAATCGACGCGGTCTTTTGAGTCCAAATTCGAAAGGGTGGAAATACCTTGCAGGCCACGAACCTCCACGTTGTATGCTGCCAAAATAGTGAAAGGCATCGTGGGCGGTAATAAGTACTCGCTGTTCAGTGGGAATTTGTGCCATTGGTCGGCTACCCACTGGTGTAGGTGGGCGAGCGTATCTGAATATATTCGCGTTTGTTGCTGAAAACAGCAGAGTGAGCAGCATCTAATTCGGCTAATGCGCGCCAATAACCGGCAAGGCTTCTACCCAAAGCGAAACGTCGAACCAGATGTGGGGGCCGTGCGTACCCGGGTTGTCAGGGCAGATATCAGTCGAGCAGGTGGCAAAGAATCGCCCACTGCTATCACTTTGGGTACGGATAGTTTGGTCAAGATTTCGCCCATTTTACCTTCGAGATGGAGGCCATTGTAAATGATGAGATCGGCAGAACGGAGCTTTTGAAGGTCTCCTGGAAGTGACTTTGTATAAGTGAGGATCTACGCCAGTACCCCATGAGGGCTGTGACTTCGACCCAGCCTGCCTACCTGACGTGCCATATCGGCCAACATACCTGTGGTAGCGACAATCTTAATGGTTTGAGTACCCTCTTCTTTGTGGCGCCTCTTGGCCTCCACAACTGTATAGCAGCAGGGCTAAAATAGCGATTGTATATGCTTTCATCCTTGATGGTTAATGGTTAATGGTTAATGGTTAATGGTTAATGGTTGATGGTTAATGGTTAATGGATGATGCATACGGTTGATGGTTAATGGTTAATGGTTAATGGTTGATGGTTAATGGATGATGCTAATCCAAGTATATTCATAAATGTACGTCGAGAATTAAACATTGGGCATTGCATTTTTGAAATGACCAATGCCCAATCTGACAACATTCAAAAATTGGTCATTGTACGTAAAAAACCCGTAGCCTATCACAGCTCATTTGCGCAAGCTGCCTTGGGCTGAGCGCTCCGGCGGCCGCCCGTATAGCCGAAGCCTTGGTAGAGCGACCCTTGTATCGTTTGGCTGATACGGGGATGCGCTTCTCCTAATAAAAGCATTATTAGCCTGACAAAGATAATTATTTATAGATGAGGCTAAAAGCAAAAAAGTTGTGATATTGGGGTAAAAAAGCATCAATTGCCTTAACTTGCTGCAAAATCAGCGCGTTGATATGTCAAAGATTTCGGTAAAAAAGTGGCAAGGGGGGAACTGAAGTTGCAGAAAAGCAGCACATTGGTAGGACTGAAACCCACGAGTGATGACAACCTCTCGGAAGCATCGTTTGTGAAAGAATCGGTGCTGCAACATTTGGGCGGTTTTCAGGTAGTGACATTAGAAACGGACGGCAAAACGTTAGACACTCGCTTGGATGAGGTGCGGCAAGAAGAAGCGGTGGACGTGGGAACACATGTTTACTTTGCGGAGGGCAGCAACAAGCCCATGATCCCAACAGGGGAAATCTTCATCACGTTTGAGGAGGGTGTGAGCGAGGAGGAACAAAAGATTGTATTGGACAGCTACCGTGTGGTGTTGGTGGAAAGGCGAACGGCATCGTTGGTGGTAGCGCGTACAACGGCAGAGTCGGCCAACCCGCTGAAAGTGGCGGCGGCGATGCAACTATTATCGCTGGTAGCCACCGCAGAACCCGACTTGGATATGCCATTGGATGAGTACGCCTTCATGGCACCTACCGACAGTTTGCTGAGTCATCAGTGGCATTTGGACAATCCGGGGTTTGTGGCTGATGTGAATTTCGTGCTAAAAAAAGGAGCTGATGCCCGCGTGAAAAGTGCTTGGGAGCGATTGGGTAATACAGGCAGCCCTAATATCACGGTGGCGGTAATAGACAATGGTTTTGATGTGAATCACCCCGACTTGCGGGGGAAAATTTTCAAACCTTGGGATTTATGGTCGGGTAGTGCGCAGCTACCACAAGGAGATAGCCGCTTCACGCATGGCACGCCTTGCGCCAGTGTAGCGATAGCCGCCAGCAACGGCACGGGCATAGTGGGTGCGGCACCCGGGGTGCGGTTTATGCCGGTGAACGGCACTTCGTTTGCGGTAAAAACTACCGAAGAGATGTTTGACTACTGTATTCGCAATGGTGCCGATATCATCAGTTGCTCATGGGGTACGACCGATGCCCGATACAGCCTAAATTCCCTCAAAGAGCAGGCCATAGCACGCGCTGCCCGCCAGGGGCGCAATGGAAAAGGGTGTGTGGTTTTGTTTGCCACCGGCAATGACGACCTGAACTATGTGAACTACTATGCAGCCCACCCCGATGTGATAGCTGTTTCAGCAAGTACCAGCAAGGACACCCATGCCAGCTATGCTAACCGAGGCCGCGAGGTGAGTGTGTGTGCCCCGTCGAACGGCGACTGGCCCATTATAGCAGCGAGGGCTTCATGGGATCAGGGATTGGATTACGAAACTGGCAACTACAAATTCTGGCGCGACGGGCGCGATCGAGGTAGCCAATACAAGCACTTTGGTGGCACCTCGAGTGCTACGCCCTTGGTGGCAGGTATCTGCGCGTTGATACTATCAGCCAACCCCGAGTTGACGGCAAGACAGGTAAAAGAAATACTCCAAAAAACCGCCGACAAAATAGGCAGTCCAACGGAGTACGACAGCAGTGGGCACTCGCTGAAATACGGCTATGGCCGGGTGAATGCAGACAAAGCCGTAGCGGAAGCACTTCGATTGGCGGATGCTACCAAGCCGCAGCCCGTGGTAGATGTACCCGATAAAATAACCTCGGGCAGAGGAATTTTTCGCTTTAATGTAAGCAAGCAAGAACCTCAGGGTTGGGGGGTGCAAGTAGGGGCCTTTTATGAGTATGGCAATGTGTTGATTCAGGCCGAAAAGCTGCAAAAGCAATTCAACGCACCCGTTGTAGTCAGCATCAATGAACTGAATGGGAAAACCGTGTATAAAATTGTACTAGGCGCCTACGATGCCATCAGCCAAGCTAAAACGCTAGCCGACCAGATGAAAAAGGCCGGAATAAATGGGTTTGTTCGGAATATTGCGGATTTGGCGTGAGGAAGGGGGATGTAAGTAACGTAGCTGTTTAGTTCAAATTAAATTGAACTTCCCCCCCACTACAGATGTTGCTTACATCGTAGTTATAAAACGGCAAACGTCAAAATGGCAGCAAATAACCAAGAAAAAGAAAAGCAACCGCTCACTCGGGATCGATTGAAACAGGCGTTGCAGATATTCAAATACGTATTGCCTTACAAGTGGGCTTTTGTGGCTGGCATGGGTTCGTTGGTAGCGGGCAGCCTTATTTTTCTGTTGGTGGTCATGATACCGGGGGAACTCATCAACGTACTAAACGGAGCATCTCGGTATGCATTCAGTGTAGATGAATTGTTTATTGGGGTGGTCATTGCGTTGGCGGTACAAGGTTTCCTTTCGTATTGGCGGGTGAACCTCTTTGCTATTGTAAGTGAACGCGGCATGGCACTGCTACGCACCGACTTGTACGAGAAACTCATCGGGTTGGGGATTCCTTTTTTTGAGCAACGCCGCGTGGGCGAGCTAACCTCCCGCCTGACAACGGATGTAGCCCAAGTACAGAATGTCATCAGTGTGACGTTGGCTGAGTTTATCCGGCAATTAATAGTACTGCTAGGGGGCATAGGCATCATCGTTATCGCTATGCCGCGTTTGGCACTTACCATGCTGCTCACCTTTCCCGTGGTGGTCGTGGGTGCTATGTTTTTTGGGCGCTATATTCGCAAACTGATGAAAGAACGCCAAGACCGATTGGCGGAAACCAACGTAGTGGTGGAGGAAACCATGCAAAGCATCCAAACCGTGAAAGCCTACACCAATGAATGGTTTGAGGTGGGGCGTTATCATACCAAGTTGCAAGAAGCAGTAATACTAGCACTCAAAGCCGCACGGATGAGGGGGCTTTTTGCTGCGTTCATTATTTTTGTCATGTTCAGTGCGCTGTTCTTCATCATGTGGCGGGCTGCTGTAATGGTGCAAACGGGGGATTTGGAATCGGGTGATTTGGTGCATTTCGTGGTGCTTACGGGAACCATAGGTGCCGCTATCGCCAGTTTAGGCAGTTTTTATACAGAAATTGTATCGGCGGTAGGTGCCACCGAACGCATCTTTGGCATCCTCGATGAACCACAAGAGATAGATGCTACTGCCGATCCATCCCAAGATGTTCCTATCACCTTCTCAGGCGATATCATTTATCAAAATGTACACTTTTCTTACCCTACGCGCCAAGATGTGGCGGTGCTAAAAGGCATTGATTTGCGCATTGCGCCTGGTAGCAAAGTGGCATTGGTAGGTGCCAGCGGCAGTGGTAAATCCACTATTGTAGCCTTGTTGCAGCGGTTTTATGAAGTGAGCGATGGTGCCATTATAGTAGATGGCCAAGATATACGCCAGTATCCCATGCGTGCCTACCGCCGCAATATCGGTATTGTACCGCAGGAAGTGTTGCTCTTTGGCGGCACGATACGCGAAAACATTAGCTATGGTAAACCGGATGCTAACGAGGCGGAAATTATAGCCGCTGCGCAACAAGCCAATGCCTGGGAGTTTATCGAGTCTTTCCCGGAAGGCTTGGAAACTATTGTAGGGGAACGAGGCATCAAACTATCAGGTGGTCAGCGGCAACGTATTGCTATTGCCCGCGCCATTTTGAAAGACCCAGCCATCCTCATTTTGGACGAAGCTACCTCCAGCTTGGATGCAGAAAGCGAACGGTTGGTACAAGCAGCATTAGACAACCTGATGATAGGCCGCACCAGCATTATCATTGCCCACCGCCTCAGCACCATCCGCGACGTGGATCGCATCTATGTCCTCGATCAAGGGCAAGTGGTGGAAGAAGGCACGCATGAACAGTTATTCGGCAAGTCGGATGGCATCTATAACAACTTGGCGAAATTACAATTTGAGTTGACAGGTTCTAGAAAAGAATAACAAATGGCAGCCCACTCAGTAGGCTGCCATTGCAATATGAAAACAAGAAATAATCGATTCGAGGGTTAAGCACTTGTCAAAAATCTACTCCATCGGCTGGCTTTCGCTTCACCAAAGAAATATAGACATACGCTAACACCTTTCGCACATTGTCAGAAGCAGGATATGCAGAATGGTAGAATTTTCAGGATTTTGGTTATTGATTGACTTCAAACCACATCCAACAACTTCCCAAACACCCAACCATTTCTCACATATACACCTTTAGCACCTTTAAAACATTTCCCACATTCAACAAGCATCCACCTCATCCACCAACTCAACAGGTTGGTGTAGCGATTCCTTGATGGCCGCTTGTGTGCTACTAATCGTGCGATGGGTACGCGATAAGGGTGAGCAACTCACGTAATCAAGGCCGATATTGTGGAAAAATTCAACCGATGCGGGGTCGCCACTGTGCTCTCCACATACGCCTGTATGTAGATTAGGGTTTGGCAGCCTTTCCTTTTTCAACGGCGTTTTTCACCAACTGCCCCACCCCGACTTGGTCGATAGTAGCAAAAGGATCCTCTTTGAGAATTACCTCTTTCAAATAGGGCAGGCAAAAACTTAGACACATCATCGCGGGAATAGCCGAAGGTCATTTGTGTGAGGTCATTCGTACCAAAGGAGAAGAAATCTGCACATTTGGCCAAGCGATCGGCAACTACCGTAGCGTGGCACTTCGATCATCGTACCCACTTTAAAGCTGATAGAACGCCCTGTTTCTTCAAAAACCTTGCTGCCGTTTCACGTACGACCTTGATTTGGCTAATCAATCCATTACCAACGCTTACCAACGGTACCATGATTTCAGGGATAGACCTCAATGCCTCTTTCTCCAACATTGATAGCGGCTTCCAGAATAGCCCTCACTTGCATGATGGTTATTTCAGGGAAGGTATTACCCAAGCGGCATCCTCTATGCCCCAACATCGGGTTCAATTCGGACAGTTCTTCCACTTTTTTCGCTCACTTCAAAAGGAGGCACGCCTAAGTCTGCGGCCACTTCTTTAATTGCTTTTTTGGTCTGTGGTGTACGTGCAAAGGCGGATCCAACAGGCGAACGGTTACGGGCTTGCCGTCCATTGCTTCAAAAATACCTTCAAAATCGCTGCGTTGGAAAGGCAACAATTTGGTCAAAGCTTTTCGCGGCCAATTGTAGATTTTCAGCCAGAATCATTTCTCGTACGGCTTTGATGCGCTCTTCCTTGAAGAACATGTGTTCCGTCCGGACACAACCCAATGCCCGTAGCACCAAAGGGCAACCGCCACACGGGCATCTTCAGGCGTATTCGCATTGGTGCGTACTTGCATACGCGCATGGCGTATCTGTCATGGACATGAGTTTGGCGAAGTCGCCACTCAATTCGGCTTCGATGGTTTGTATGCGGCCTTCATAAAACCGCCCTGTCGTGCCATTCAAGGAAATCCAGTCACCTTCTTTGTAGGTTTTTCCATTGGCTCTCAACACCCGTTTGGTGTAATCCACTCAGGTGCCCGCGCCAGATACACAGCACTTGCCCATGCCGCGCGTGCAACTACCGCCGCGTGGGAAGTCATGCCACCCCTGCTGGTGAGAATCCCTTGCGCTGCGTCCATTCCCCTTGAATATCTTCAGGTGACGTTTCGTCTGACAAGAATAACCTGTTTGCCCTCCGCAACCCATTCCACTGTTTCATCCGCAAAGAAAACGATCTGTCCTGAGGCAGCCCTATATGATGCAGGCAACCCCCGTGTAATTTCCACGGCTTGCGCCAACGCTCTTTTCAAAAACGGGGTGCAAGAGTTCATCCATTTTCACAGGATCCATGCGAAGAATGGCTTTTTGTTCCGAAATCATACCTTCCTCCCATAATTCCATAGCAATGCGTACCATTGCTTGTCCAGTTCGCTTACCATTGCGGGTTTGAAGTATCCAAAGTTTGCCTTCTTGGATCGTAAATTCAAGATCCTGCATATCGGCATAGTGATCCTCTAGTTTGTGCTCGTACGAAAGCAATTCCTGAAAAATTGCAGGCATGGTTTCCTCTAAGGAAGGATAGTTTTCACGACGATCCTCCTCTGTGACATTGGCCAATTTCGCCCAACGGCGAGAACCTTCCAAGGTAATTTGCTGGGGAGTACGGATACCCGCCACCACGTCTTCGCCTTGTGCATTAATAAGGTATTCACCAATAAACATATTTTCCCCCGTGGCGGGGTCACGCGTGAAAGCAACCCCCGTAGCAGAGTCGTCGCCCATATTGCCAAAGACCATCGCTTGCACATTGACCGCAGTACCCCAATCGGCAGGAATGCCGTTCATAGAGCGATAGTGAATGGCACGTGCGTTCATCCAACTGTCAAAAACAGCAGTTATAGCCCCCCACAACTGGGTTTCTGCGTCTTGCGGAAAATCCTCGCCCGTGCGAAACTTGATAGCGTATCGGAAGCGGCGGCACAATTCCTGCAAACCACCTACGGTCAACTCGGTATCTAATTTGACACCTTTTTCTTTTTTTAGGTTGTTGATGATTTCTTCAAATGGGTCTTCATCCTCTTTGTTCTGAGGCTTCATATCCATAACGACATCGCCATACATCTGGATAAAACGGCGATAAGAATCCCAAGCAGCGCGCTCGTTGCCCGTTTTCTTGGCAAACCCTATGACTGCCTCATCGTTCATCCCTAAGTTCAACACCGTATCCATCATACCAGGCATAGATGCGCGAGCACCAGAGCGTACAGACAGCAGCAAAGGGTCGGAGGTGTCACCAAATCGCTTACCCGTCACGGCTTCTATGGAACGAATACCCGCTGCTACTTGGGTTTTCAGGAGTTCCATAACCTTTTGCTTACCTATTTTGTAGTAACCATTGCAGGCTTCAGTGGTAATGGTGAACCCCGGAGGTACGGGAAGTCCAATTAAATTCATCTCTGCCAAATTAGCACCTTTCCCTCCAAGGAGGTTTTTCATGCTGGCATCGCCTTGTGCGGTTTTATCGCCAAAGGTATAAACGTATTGCTGCTCACTCATGGCTTAATTTTTTTCAAAGGTGCGGCGTGACAAGGGGTTTTTATTGACGGTTGTCATAGGAAAGGGTTGATTAATATTGTCATCAGGTAGTTTAAGTTGAGAGATTACCCACTATCTTTGCGCCTCAAATGGCCAAAAAAGCATGAAGACCAAAACGCTAAGGCGAGATAAAGTAAATGTGATTACATTAGGATGCTCCAAAAATTTGGTGGATTCCGAGGAAATTATCACACAGTTAAAAGCCAATGACTTCCCCGTGGTGCACGAAAGCGAAGACGAGGATGCCAATGTCGTCATTATCAATACCTGCGGCTTTATTGACTTGGCAAAACAAGAATCAATCAATACTATCTTGCAATATGCCGCCATTAAAAACGAGGGTGGTATAGAAAAGCTCTATGTAACGGGATGCTTATCGCAACGGTACAAAGACGACTTGGAAGAAGCTATCCCAGAAGTAGATGCGTACTTTGGCACCATGGAATTGCCCGGGTTGCTGGCGCGTTTGAATGCCGATTATAAACATGAACTGATTGGCGAACGCACCCTGACAACCCCCATGCACTATGCTTACCTCAAAATCAGCGAAGGTTGCAACCGCACTTGTTCCTTTTGTGCCATCCCGTTGATGCGCGGCAAACACATTAGCAAAACCATTGAGCAGTTGGTGACAGAAGCTCGCCATTTAGCAAAAATTGGGGTTAAGGAAATCATGCTCATCGCGCAGGAACTCACGTATTACGGGTTGGATATTTACAAAAAAAGAGAATTACCCGAACTCTTGGATGCCCTCTGTGAAGTAGAAGGTATCGAATGGATAAGGCTGCACTATGCGTACCCCAGCAAATTTCCCACCGATATATTTGATGTGATGGCGCGGCAACCCAAGATTTGCAATTACTTGGATATTCCGCTCCAACACGCCAGCGATACCGTGCTGGAACGTATGCGCCGCCAGATCACCCAACAAGAAACCCGCGAATTGATCGCAACGGCTCGGCAAAAAGTACCGGGAATTGCCATTCGCACCACCATGTTGGTAGGGTTTCCGGGTGAAACGGAGGAAGAATTCCAGGAGTTATGCGATTTTGTACAGGATATGCGCTTCGATCGGTTGGGTGTTTTTCAATACAGCCATGAAGAAGACACCTCCGCCTACGAAGTAGCTGACGATGTACCTGCCCAAGTCAAAGCCGAGCGCGCCAATCGACTGATGGCTATCCAACAGGATATTTCCTTTGCTCATAACGAAGCGCGAGTCGGAAAAACCTATACCGTTCTTTTCGACCGCAAGGAAGGAGAATACTTTATTGGCCGCACCGAACACGACTTCCAGAGGTGGACAACGAAGTATCCTAAACGCCAGCTTTAGCCAAGGTAGTGAGCTTACCGGAGGTTTTGGCCAATTGCATGAGACTGAAGGCAGATTCCATCATGCGTGCACCTCCTGATTTGGATATGATTAGTAATGGCGTTCGATTGTCGCGGGCATAGTCAATAGCTCGTGCAATGCGTTCCCCCATTACAGACCCCATAGATCCACCTATAAAAGTAAAATCCATGGCGGCAATCACCAATGGCCTGCGGTTGACTTTTCCTTTGGCTACTGAAATGGCATCGGTAAGCCCTGTCTTTTTATAGGCGCTATTGAGGCGCTCGGGGTATTTTTTGAGGTCAACAAATTCCAATTTATCGACAGAGCGCAATTCCTCAAACATGAGTTCATATTGCCCGTCAAAGATAAGGTCGAAATAGTCGTGTGAGCCAATGCGCACATGGTAATTGCAGTGAGGACATTTGAAAAAATGCTCACGCAGTTCCTTCATGGTAGAGGTCTCCTTGCATTTGTTGCATTTGTACCACAAACCTTCCGGTGCCTCTTTCTTATTGCGGGTAGCCGTTTGTATCCCGTCTTTCAATCGTTTGAACCAACCCATACGATAAATTTGAATACGCGGATTTGTCGATGTTAAAAGGCAGATTACTGCGCTTTCCAAGTTACCATCAAACCACTTGGGCTGCAAAAGTAGCAAATTATCGGGGTATTGGCTATAGGTGTGAAAATAAATGACGGCCAATGAAGTATCCGTTAAAGTACCTTTTTCTATTCAATTCTATTTTTGGTTCTTTGACAAATCTCGTGGTCGTACCGGGCTAGCGATGTGCAGCAGTGGCAGCTTTTAGCTGACAGACCCGGGTTTGCCGGGGCCGATCTAGGCTCAGCCTAGAGAGCTGCGAAACATAGCGACCCGAAGGGTAGCCTCCACTAAGAAAGTCAAAGAACCAAAATTATTAACACCCGAAATAACGAAAATCAGTACAATCAATAACGTGTTTACTAATTTGTGCAATTTGTTATGGATGGGCATCATCCTAAAAGACTATGAGTGGGGTTAGGAGTATTAGCATACAATAAATGGGCTGATGCCCATTGCTGGGGCAAAAACCTGCCAAAAAAAATCTTATTAGTCCTCTCAACCCTAAAGGCAATCTATCGTTTAAAAGTCCCCATCAACCCATTAGCGGAGCTACCGCCTACCATGACATCGAAAGTACCAGGCTCTACTGTAAATTTCCCTTCGTTATTGTAAAACCCTAATTCTTGGTCGGTCAATGTGAACGTTACCGTACGGGATTCACCGGGCTGCAAGGTTATTTTCTGAAAACCTTTCAGCTCTTTGATGGGGCGTGCTACGCTTGCTATTTTGTCATGGATGTACAACTGCACGACTTCCTCCCCTACCCTTTTGCCTGTATTTTTGAGGCTTACGGTCACTTTTACGGCGGCAGGATTGGAGGCATCGACAGCTAAATTGCTATACTCAAACTCGGTATAGCTCAGGCCGTAACCAAAGGGATACAAAGGAGCGTTGGTCTCGTCGGTATAGTGCGTCCAAAACACCATGCCCGTACTGACGGGACGTCCTGTGTTGTGATGGTTGTAATAAATAGGCACCTGTCCCACGCTGCGGGGAAAGGTCATGGGTAATTTGCCGGACGGGTTGTAGGTACCAAATAAGACATCGGCAATGGCGTTGCCGCTTTGGGTGCCCAATTGCCAAGCCTCCACAATGGCGGGAATATGCTCATCAGCCCAGGTAATGGCCAGCGGTCGGCCATTCATTAAGACTAAAACGATATTAGGATTGACGGCATAAACAGCCTCCAACAACTCCTGCTGTACGCCCGGTAGCCCCAGCTGGGTACGGTTGCGGGCTTCTCCGCTCATAAAGCCATGTTCACCCAGCACCATGACCACTACTTCTGAGTTTTTGGCTAATGCAATAGCTTCATCGAACCCACTCTTATCTGTTTCATTGGTGGTTAGTTCCTGAACAAAATCCACTTTCCCTGTTACCACATCCGCGCCGTTGGCCCAAGTCACCTGATCGGTGTAACGCGCCAATCCTTCCAAAACAGAAACCGCCGTGCCATCTTCAGAACCGATGCGCCAACTACCTAATGGGCTGGTCTTGTCGGCAGCTAATGCACCGATGACCCCTATTTTCCCTTTGTTGGTATCTAATGGTAGCAACGCGCGCTCGTTTTTCAGCAGTACAATGGATTTTTTGGCCATCTCAAACACAGCAGCTTGATGATCGTGGTGGTAAAGCAACGCCTTTTCCCGTTCTTCATCGCAGTAGCGGTAGGGATCTTCGAATAACCCCAGCGCGAATTTTACACGTAAAATCCGACGTACCGCATCATCAATCAATGCCTCACTTACGAGACCTTCTTTGACTGCTTGTTCCAAGTGATTGATGTAAGCGTAAGACTCCATATCCATATCAGAACCAGCGTTGGCTGCTTTGATAGCTGCATCTTTTAAATCCTCCGCATGGCCGTGTATAATCATCTCCATACAGGAAGCCCAATCGGAGATAACAAACCCATTGAAGCCCCAATCTCCCTTGAGTATTTGACGCTGTAAAAAGGCATTGCCCGTAGCGGGAACGCCGTTCAATAAATTAAAAGCATTCATCACCGTCTGTACATTAGCTTCCTGTACGGCTGCTTTGAAGGGCGGTAGGATAACATTGTACAAAGTAGAGGTACCAACGTCCACGGTATTGTAATCTTTGCCTGATTCCACAAAACCGTAGCCAGCAAAGTGCTTGGCCGTAGCCGCCATCGTATTGGAGGCCGACAAGTCATCGCCTTGGAATCCGCGCACTCTGGCCACAGCAATTTTACTACCCAAGTAAGGGTCTTCCCCCGCGCCTTCCATTACGCGCCCCCAACGAGCATCACGTGAAATATCCACCATGGGAGCAAACGTCCAGTTAAGCCCTACGGCAGTAGCTTCTATGGCAGCTACTCGTGCTGATCGTTCAATAGCTTCCAAATCCCAACTGGCCGCCTCTGCCAACGGAATAGGGGCAAGTGTTTTGTGGCCGTGCACTACATCCAACCCAAAAAGCAAAGGAATACCCAAGCGGGACTGGCTGACAACCAACTCCTGTAACTTCCGGATATCTTTCACGCCCCGCACATTCAAAACAGATCCCACATGCCCCTGTACCAAATCATCATATTTCTCCTTAGCGTTTCCTCCTTGGGGGGCAGGGCCGGTCACTTCCCAAAAACCATTATACTGGTTCATTTGGCCGATTTTTTCCGCCAGCGTCATTTTAGCCAACAAAGCTTCTACCTGCTTTTCGTAATTGGTTTGTCCCATGAGTGCACTCAAATTTATCAAGGTGCAAAACAAAGTAAAAATTATGGTCTTTGACATCGCTTTTGTTTTCTTTACAGCAAATGTATAAAATTATGATAAAGCAGTACATATATGGTAGTTTTAATGAACACTCAACCTGCTAAGTACTATTGCTGTTATTTATTATTTTCTATTTCAATTTACCATGCATACACTTGTTTTAGGTGCCAGTACCAACCCAGATCGCGCTTCTTATCAGGCCATCGAACGCTTGGTGGCTAATCAGATACCAGTTTCAGCCATCGGTCTTCGCCCCGGTGAAGTAGACATACAACAGGGTACTATTCCACTGACGGATATTCACACGGTGACGCTCTATCTCAATCCCCAGCGGCAAGAAGAATGGTACAATATTATTTTGGGGCTACCCACAGCGGATTATTTTCAACCCAGACTGAAAACCAGCACTAGCGCAGTTGGCACGTGAAAAAGGTATTAAAGCCGATTTTGCTTGTACATTAGTTCTTCTATCACTTGGTCAATACAGTATGTAAGCGAATACCGAAATCAATGCTACAAATAATATAACACACATTTCATACACAGTTATTTACAACTACTTGTTGCCGCAAATGGCAAAGCAATGGATATTTGGCCGTACGCCACGACCCGCTGCCTTTTTCGAAGGTATATATTCGTTAAGCTTTTGTAGATGGCATACAGGTACATCATTGGTACTCTTTTCCTTCTGGACATACTTTAACCGCGTTCGGGCTGTTTTTTTTTTCATAGTGAAAAGACGGAAATAACCACCCCCATTTTTTCTACCGATTCGCGAATATTTTCACGCAAGCTCCTTTTAGTCGCTTGCTTAGAAAATTTTAGCGAATCAAAAACGGGGGCAGTTATTTTTAATCCGTCAATAGCATTGATGAATGAAAAAAAATGGTTGCCGTAGTCTATGCACTCCTTGCTGCTATTATTGGTATCTCCCGGATATACCTTGGCCTTCATTTTTTTAGAAGATGTTTTAGCACAATAGTCCGCTGCAAAATTAAGCGGCAATTCTCCCCATTAGGTATAATTCCCTGATTTGCGGATTATTTTTTTCCACATTCGGGTCTTTCCCGTAAATGGAAATTATTCTGTCAAGCAGTATTTCGTTGGAATACTGGGTTTTAACGTCTGCCATGGAGAAAGGTGTCCGCCCTGCTATTTGTAGGGGTAGCCAATGGACGATTTTAGCGATATTCATGGTGGTCATGACGATGTTGAAATGGAAATAGAGTGCTTGAGTCTTTCGACTTTGGCAATGTGACAAACCTAGGAATTGTTTCCCATCCCTAAAGCCGAACTCCATGAGGAAACGAGCGGGGTAGTATCGGACAATCTGCCACCCAGTTATTTCTGGAGCGATACCTGCTTTGAGGTCGCCCACATCAGTGCAAAAGTAGAGTAGTGCCTTAGTGACTTTGCCGTCCTCGATGGTCTGCAAAATGATCAGTTTGACCCAACGTTTGAGAGATCGGACGTGTGCCACCCCCTCGTAGATGACCTCCTGATCGGTACGTGATACCTCCTCAAAGTGCTCGGTACTAATATTTTTTGGGTCTATCTTATCCCCGTACTGCTTGCGACGGCCTTTCCCACCCTTTTGGTTTCCGATAAATCGGTAACGCAGGTAGGCATTGTGTTGCAGTCGGCTTATCATGGTGAAGCCCGCACTACAGATGCTGTCCACGAAATCCTTTGAGGAAAAGAACGCATCGAAGACCATGACCTTGCTGATGCTCTTCAACGTATCGGCACGCTGCGTGATGATGTCAGCATAGTACTCGCGTAGGGTTTGCTTGGCACTGTCGTAATTGGTCTGGACGGCTTCGTAATGGTACGAGGTTTGGCGCGTCAAATCAATGACTGAAATGCCGCACATCTCCATTCCCCACTTGACCGATTTTGCACAACCCGACCAAAAGTAACCTACCCCAGGGGTATGCTTTCCGCTCTTGGGCATGAAGCTCGGGTCGAAGCCGATGATTCGCTCCGAGCCTGCAAAGCGCAACACCAACTGTCGGTTGAATTTTCCAAAGTCGAATGATTTGGAAAACCACTTGCGGTAGTACTGCTCCACATGGTCACCGTAGCGCGCTAAGTTCGTGAAATTCACTCGCCCACGAATTTGTAGCAACAACCTTACGATGTGTAATATAAATCGTTGCTGACACTTGCCAATGCCGTTCATTTTTGCCAATATTGCACTTGTGACTGTTTCGACCGTCATGGGTGGAGTTGTTTTTGTTTGACTTGGTAATCAACAAAATTAAAAACTCCACCCTTTTTTCTACTAATCACCCACGCAAAATCTTTGATTTTGTAGCGGACTATTGTTAGCAGGATCTGTATTGGGCTTGCTGGTTACGGGTATCATGTATTATGTTTTACAAAATACGATTTACCTATGGAATAACACTCAGTTAAATAAAAACTTATACACCCTACAGCCTACATTCATTGTTCGCGTAAAAAATAGGGTTCTTTGACTTTTTTAGTGGAGGCTACCCTTTGGGTCGCTATGTTTCGCAGCTCTCTAGGCTGAGCCTAGATCCTTCGGCAAACCGGTCTGTCAGCTAAAAGCTGCCACCGCTGCACATCGCTAGCCCGGTAGACCACGAGATTTGTCAAAGAACCAAAAATAGAATTGAATAGAAAAGGTACTTTAACGGATACTTCATTGGCCGTCATTTATTTTCACCTATAGCCAATACCCCGATAATTTGCTACTTGCAGCCCAAGTGGTTTGATGGTTTTCTGGAAAGCGCAGTAATTGCCTTTAACATCGACAAATCCGCGTATTCAAATTTATCGTATGGGTTGGTTCAAACGATTGAAAGACGGGATACAAACGGCTACCCGCAATAAGAAAGAGGCACCGGAAGGTTTGTGGTACAAATGCAACAAAATGCAAGGAGACCTCTACCATGAAGGAACTGCGTGAGCATTTTTTCAAATGTCCTCACTGCAAATTACCATGTGCGCATTGGCTCACACGACTATTTCGACCTTATCTTTGACGGGCAATATGAACTCATGTTTGAGGAATTGCGCTCTTGTCGATAAATTGGAATTTGTTGACCTCCAAAAAATACCCCGAGCGCCTCAATAGCGCCTATAAAAAAGACAGGGCTTACCGATGCCATTTCAGTAGCCAAAGGAAAAAGTCAACCGCAGGCCATTGGTGATTGCCGCCATGGATTTTACTTTATAGGTGGATCTATGGGGTCTGTAATGGGGGAACGCATTGCACGAGCTATTGACTATGCCCGCGACAATCGAACGCCATTACTAATCATATCCAATCAGGAGGTGCACGCATGATGGAATCTGCCTTCAGTCTCATGTAATTGATAAACCCTGGAAGCTCACTACCTTGGCTAAAGGGCGTGCCTTTCCATGCTAACGGATCCCACAAACGGAGGGGTTACTGCTTCTTTTGCGATGTTGGGCGACATCAACTTCGCCGAACCAGACACTCATTGGCTTCGCTTGGGTCATCAAGGAAACCATCAAGCGCGACTTGCCAGAAGGCTTCCAAACCTCGGAATTCCTACTCGAAAATGGCTTTTCTAGACTTTATTGTGGATAGAAAAGACCTGAAGAAAGGCTGTCCGATTTGTTAGCTATGTTTGAGAAATAAGATTTATTTTTTTGTGAGTAACCAGACTTTATCTGGTAATGTATCCTGAATGGTGTAATATTTATACAAAGAATCTGTCAATGAATTGTGTGGATGGTCGGTGCGCAAAAGCACCAAAGCGGGTTGCTGGCCATGAATAATGCGATTGGCCTCTACTTGCAAATCAATTTCCAATGCCGCAATATGGTGTGGATAATACAACAACGAAGAATGAACATAAGGCGTAGGACAGGGCTGATCGATCAAATGATAAACGATTTGGTGGTAATTTCCGGTGTAAACAGTTTCTCCATCACGCAATTTTTTTTGCAAAATTTCAGCAACTATCCGTGGGCCATCCTTTTGTTGGGAGTAATAGACGATAAGTCCCGCTGATATTGAAAGCCAAAGCAAGACCATTCCGTAAAGCGCAAACCGAGGTGTCAAAGAACGAAGCCAAGGTAGCGAGGTTCGCCCCCTATGCAGCCAAGTACCGGCTAATAACACCAGTGCAGGCATTATCTGAATCTGGTAGTGGCCAAATGTTTTTCCGGGGAGTAACGTCATGACTGTCGTGGTCAAAAGCCATAATACCAAAAAGTATTGCCACTCCCTATCAACAGCCAGTCGCTCCTTTAACGCAATAATGGCCAGTAAAGTAAACGGAAAAAAGCGCCCTAGAAAATCCAGTACAAAAAGCAATCGTTTACCAAAAGAAGCTTCCACCGGATAGCGACCTGTCACTTCAAAGGTGTAAAACCAAAAGGTATCCCATAAACCAGCTTGCCAATACCACAAGGCAACGGCTATGATGGGAATAAAAAACACAACAGTCATGGGTAGGCACTGTTGCCAGATGGCTTTAGGCAAATGCCCTTTTCGGTAACCTTGCCATAATAATATCAAACCTATTGCCAAAGCATCGGCAGCAATCACGTACTTTATCACAAACCCAATGCCCAATAATCCACCTGCTAAAGCATAATGATACCACTTCTGCTGATCCCCCCACGCGAGGTAAACTGCGGCTACCGCCAAGGGGACGAAGAACAACTCCGTATTCGGCGACTGCCCATAGTACCTGAAAATGGAAACTAACAATACATACCCCACTCCTGCCAACCAGCCCACTTTGGGTTGCCCCGTAGCCTTTACACCAACCCGAAAAAGCAGCCAACCCGTAAGTCCTATCACCAAAGCAGTCACCAGCCGCATGCCAAAAATCGAGCCAGCGGTTAACGCATACAGCAAAGAAAATACGAGAAAAATGCCCACCGGCTTCGTGTCGAATACATCACGCAGATAGGTTTGGCCATCCAACATACCCCTTGCAATAAGCCAATACGTGGACTCATCATGGTTGATAACCGAAGGGTAGAACGTTCCCCAACGAATCACAACTGCCAGCAAAAGAAACACCGGAAGAATCCACCTACCTTCTCGCATGGGCTGTTTACTTGTTGGCATCCAATATGCCTTCTTTGACGGCCTGCTCCTCAATACCGTGCAACTGAATCGTCTTATCCACATTTTTGCGCAAGCGCATATTCAGGAATTCCACCAATAAAGAGAATGCGATGGCAAAATACAAATATCCTTTAGGAACAGTACCGACTTCCGAATCTGCTATCGTAAGATGCGCTAAGTGAGCACCTTCTACAATCAGCATAAAACCGATCAGAATCAGGAAGGCCAATCCCAACATTTGGATGGTGGGGTTCTGGTTGACAAAATTCCCAACAGGTGTTGCAAAAAGCATCATTATTCCCACAGACACAACAACAGCCAATACCATGATAGCCAAAGCACCATAAATGCCATTGGTCATACCCACTGCCGTCAGGATGGAGTCGAAGCTGAACACGATATTAATAATGGTAATCTGTACGATAACGTTGGAAAGAGAAGCTTTAGCCGATTTTTGACCGTTTGCTTCTTCGGCATGGCCTTCTAACTTGTGGTGAATCTCACGGGTAGATTTATACAACAAGAAAACCCCTCCCGCAATCAAAATGAGGCTTTGCCCTGTAAACCCAGCGTGCACCAACGCATTATTGATATTAAACAGCGGAGCACTCATCGCCACCAACGCAGAGATACCAAATAACAACAAAATACGCAGCACCATCGCCAATATCAACCCGATATTGGTCGCCTTGGGGCGTTCCTCTTCAGGTAGCTTATTAGCGGCAATGGTAATAAAGATGATGTTATCTATACCCAATACAATTTCCAAGAAAGTGAGTGTGAGGAAACTCATCCACACCCCAGCACTACCTAAATCTGGCATCACAAATTCCATAACTCGTGTCTGTTTTGTTTTGAAGTGCAAGTTTACGGTTTTCCACTGTTATCTTTGCAAAAAAAAGTTCATGCGGTTTAGAAGACTCACGATGGAAGAATTGCAGGAAATGGAAAAAGAGTTTGTCCAGTTCCTCGTTTCAAATACCATTACTGGAGAAGATTGGGTGAAAATAAAAACCGAAACTCCCGAAAAAGCGGACGAGCTGATCGACTTGTTCAGCGATATTGTCTTTGATAAAATCACCCAAGACATACAATACTTAGAATTCAAAACGCCAGATGATATAAAGGCATTCCACTGCCTTGAAGATAAAATCATCCTCAATGGTCTTCGTATCGATGGCACTCCACCTCATGGCCTCGATGCCTCCCTACCCTTTCCTGAGATTATGAAAGAATTGGAAAAAGCAGGCATCAATATTCAAATATACACAGCAGAGAAAGCATATCGTCCTGATAGAGCTGCCGAGTTATTTCGTATGCTGGAAGGCGGTGCACGCATTTCCCGAGATGGGTACTTCTTTCATTTGGTAGAAGGTTATAAATCGGAGGCAGTATAAACGTCCTACTCACCAGAAAACGAAGTAAAGAATGACAACAGAAAAAAACAACCCCGTAGGTGTCATTGGCAGCGGCAGCTTTGGGACTGCTATTGCCCAATTGCTATCCTATAATACCGATGTTTTGCTATATGCCCGAAAAGAATCCGTGGTAGCTTCCATTAATAACGGAGAGGAAAGACACGGCGTGATCCTCCCCCCTCATGTACGTGCAACCAGCACTTTGGAGGAAGTAGCCACCACCTGTCGATTGCTTTTCCCGGTGGTGCCTTCCAACGCATTTCGGGAGATGATTCGCGAGTTCGCGCCTTTTTTACGTCCCTACCATATTATTATTCACGCCACCAAAGGTTTTGATCTGAATGGCATTGATGAAGAAGAAATAGTAGAAAAAGGTATTACCCGAAAACAAGTAAATACAATATCAGAACTCATACAACAAGAAAGTGTGGTAGTGCGAATTGGGTGCTTATCTGTAAATCTCGCTGCCGAACTTTTAGAGGTAAGCCCACAGCTACGCTGATTGCCAGTAAGTACAACGAAGTGATCAATGCAGGTAAACAAGCCCTTAGTAGCCCTGTTTTCCATGTTTTTGGCTCGCATGATCTATTGGGAGCTGAATTAGCAGGTGCCCTCAAGAATACCATTGCCTTAGGCTCTGGCTTGTTGAAAGGATATGGCTTAGGTAAAAACATTCAGGCTATGCTGCTAACCCGTGGGCTTATGGAAATGATTTATTTTGGCAGAGCGATGGGGTCTGAAGCAGAAGCTTTTTTCGGAACAGCAGGTATTGGCGATCTAATTGCCACGGCCACTAGCAAAAAAAGTAGAAATTACACCTTTGGCCATCGGTTAGGCCAAGGAGAAACACTGGAAAATATCATGGCCACCATGCCTGAATTGGCTGAAGGCGTGCGCACCCTGCGCATTACCCGACATTTGGCAAAGCATTACAAACTCCGAGTCCCCATTACCGAAATGCTCTACAAAGTCGTTTTCGAACAGTTCCCCATCCAACAAGCCATGGAATACCTCATGACCTACCCCTATGATGTAGATGTGGATTTATTTGGGTGAGAGATAGATCATGGTTGGGGAAAAAACAGATTTATCGATGTATTGCTTATTGATTTTTCATTCAGCTCCTTTCACTAAAGTAAAGAACCATGTACGAAGTAGAATCAATATTATTGACAGATATAAATGAACAGCTTCAAGTCTTTGCAACAGGAGCGAGAATACTTGTTAAATTTGGTGGTGATATTTTTTCAGCTTCAATTTCTTTACAAGAAGATGACACCCCGATAAAGGTGATAAAAAAAGGCACTTTTATTCGTTTGTATTTTCTACACGTAAAATCAATTGAAAAATACTTGTACCCTGATTCAACATTTACTATAATAACACCAATAGAAAAGATTGGAGAAGGCCAAATTTTGGTTGTCAAGCCCAATTTTCGCCCTCATACCCAATTTCAATAACAAAGCGAAAGCTGACCTCCTCCCGCTCCGCCAAATACCCCTGCACCACTTCCTCCGCTATGCCAAAGGCCAGCAGTGCGTCAAACAAGTGCTGACGGATAGCGGGCAAGTCATTCAGCGTGCGAGCATTTCGTAACTGTTCGAGTAGGTGTGCTTGTTTCGGGAGTATAAACTTCGCGGAACGCCAATACTAAGGCTTCTGGCTATTGAGTTTATAAGCCTTATAAATATAATGTAGCAACTGTAGAGCAATTTCCACAACCAGCTCCTCTGGCAAGTCTGGCTGCTTCTCACTTAAATGCAAAAGCATCGGCTTAGGACAAACTAAACGCAGAAAAAATAGCCTAAGATTTTGAGACCACCGTAGCTTTTGCCTTGAAGGTAAAAGCGGAACATAGGGCAAAAACCTTGCATTTCGCTATTTTTTTAACCCTATCCTGTTTTTCCCCGTCAAAAAGTTCATTTATTATTTGGAGGCTTAAAGATTATTTCTTTACCTTTACAAATATAAACATCTATATATGTTTGTATTTTAAAAAACTCGTAATATATGACTACGCAAATTACCTCTTTTGAAGAATACCAGCAGGTATATCAACGCAGTGTAGAAGACCCCGAAGGCTTCTGGGCGGAGCAAGCTGCCACCTTC
This sequence comes from Saprospiraceae bacterium, assembly GCA_041392765.1. GTDB lineage: Bacteria > Bacteroidota > Bacteroidia > Chitinophagales > Saprospiraceae > Lewinella. The sequence goes on along the minus strand of JAWKLL010000018.1, from coordinate 71,271 downwards.
ACTTGGAAAAAGAAATGGGACAAGGTATTGGAATGGGATTTCAGATCCCCTGATATCAAATGGTTTCAGGGAGGGAAACTGAACATTACAGAGAACTGCTTGGATCGGCATTTAGCAACAAGAGGCGATCAAGTGGCCATTCGTTATGAACCCAATGACTTAGCAGCTCCCTATCGGGATATTACCTACAAAGAATTGCATACACAGGTATGCCAAGCCGCCAATGCGTTGAAGGCTTTAGGAGTAGGTAAGGGCGATAGGGTTTGTTTTTATATGCCTATGGTACCTGAGTTGGCCGTAGGAGTATTAGCCTGTGCTCGCATTGGTGCTATACACTCGGTGGTGTTTGCCGGTTTCTCCGCGCAAGCTTTAGCCGATCGCATCAATGACGCTACCTGCAACATGGTGATATGTTCAGACTACAACGACCGAGGGGCCAAACACATTCCCGTAAAGGAAGTAGTGGATGATGCTATTGCTATCGGATGCCCCAGTGTAAAAACAGTTTTGGTTCACAGAAATACAGGCGATGAAGTAGTGTGGCACGACCACGATGTATGGTGGCATGAGGTGGTGCCCGAACAACCCACTTGGTGCCCCGCGGAAGAAATGGACAGCGAGGATATGTTGTTCATCCTCTACACCTCCGGTTCTACGGGAAAACCCAAAGGAGTAGTTCACACTTGCGGGGGGTACATGGTATATACGTGTTACAGTTTCCGCAATGTTTTTCAATATCAGGATGGCGATATATACTGGTGTACAGCCGATATAGGCTGGATCACTGGACACTCCTACATTATATATGGCCCATTATTGGCAGGAGCTACCACCGTTATGTTTGAAGGCGTGCCGACGTACCCGGATGCTGGGCGTTTTTGGGCATCTGTAGATAAGATGGGTGTCAATCAATTCTATACCGCTCCTACGGCCATACGCGCACTTATGGCTTACGGTGAGGAATTCGTAGATCCGTATGATTTGAGTACCATCAAAGTACTCGGCTCGGTTGGAGAACCTATTAACCACGAAGCATGGGAGTGGTATCATTTACACGTTGGTAAACAAAAAGCTCCTATTGTAGATACCTGGTGGCAAACAGAAACAGGCGGTATTATGATCTCCGGTTTGGGTGCTCACAGTCCTATGGAGGCTACTTTTGCCGGATATCCACTACCAGGTATTCAACCTTGTTTGGTAGATCCCGAAGGCCATGAATTAACGGCTACGGATGTGGAAGTAGAAGGATTGCTTTGTGTAAAATTCCCCTGGCCTTCCATGTTGCGCACGACTTATGGCGATCACGAGCGTTGCCGCCTTACTTATTTCTCCCACTTTACCGATAAGTATTTCACCGGGGATGGTGCTAAGCGGGCCGCCAATGGAATGTACCGCATCATTGGCCGTGTGGATGATGTTATCAATGTTTCTGGTCACCGAATGGGTACAGCCGAAGTAGAAAACGCCATCGACGAACACATACACGTGGTGGAGTCTGCTGTCGTCGGTTACCCGCACGATATTAAAGGACAGGGCATTTACGCCTACGTTGTTCCCGTGCATCAGGATGTGGATGACGATACCTTCCGCAAAGAAATCAATGAAATCGTGCGCAAGATCATCGGGCCTATCGCGAAGCCAGATAAAATTCAGATTGTGAGCGGGTTGCCCAAGACGCGGTCAGGTAAAATCATGCGTCGTATCCTTCGCAAGATTGCCTGTGGTGAAACGGATAGCTTAGGTGATGTATCCACTTTGCTCAACCCTGAAATCGTGGACGAACTGAAGGCAGGTGCACTATGAATGAGCAGTAGTGACATAGCTCGCCTATCATAAAGCTGACTTTCGTACTAGTCAATACAAAGAAACGGCAGGTGCATTGCAAGATGTGCCTGCTGTTTTTGTTTTTTAAAGGTTCATTTCTACTTACACGATTAATAAAACCACCCTAGTTGTGCTGGATACCTTGGAATATGCTCAAAAAAACTATCTTTATGCGAATCCATATCGTAACTACATCAACATGAGAACAATCGTCGGTTTAGCCATTTTTTGCCTTGGTATTTCCTTTTATGCCTGTAAGCCAGCCGATAATGGAGAGCGACCAGAAGCCGGTATTGCCTTAGACTCATTAGTAAGGCGTGTAGTCATTCCAAGCCATGCTATGGAAAAAGTTTTCAATGCCGTTGTCATCCTACCGGAAACGTATTATTTAGATTCTACCCCTCGCTTTTATCCGGTAGTATATTTATTGCACGGGTACAGTGGTAACTACGCCAATTGGTATGAGCGGATGCCCGAGCTTCCTGCATTAGCATCGGAACACCAAACGATTATCGTTACCCCAGAGGGAGGCTATAGTAGTTGGTATGTGAACAGTTATGTGGACTCCACTGAGCATTTTTTCACCTATATTTCACAGGAAGTACCTAGCTATATAGATGGCCATTTTCGCACCCGCCCCGAAGCTACTTACCGGGCTATTACAGGTTTGAGCATGGGTGGGCATGGTGCGTTGAGCATTGCTTTGCAACGACCTGAATGGTTCGGGTTGGCAGGTAGTATGAGTGGCGTAGTGAACTTAGCCCCCTACCCCGACAAATGGGAAATCGATGCTCAATTAGGAGAATACACGCTGGATAGTTTGCGATGGCAACAACACAGTGTAATGGGCATAGCTGCCAAACCCAACCGAAACCGCCCTCATTTGATTATTGATTGTGGCACTGAAGATTTGCTTGTTGAGGATAATCGCAAACTTCATCAATTGCTGTCAGACAGTCAGATTCCTCATACCTATATTGAACGCCCCGGCAACCACGATTGGTTATACTGGCAAGAAGCTTTGCCTTATCACCTGATGTTTTTCAGCGACAGGTTTGGAAAGTGATAACAACCCCTCTTTGTGCCAATGAATTAATTCTATTTTAAAAACAATAAATAATTTGTTTTAATAAGTACTCTTTCTATCTTTGTGGGGTATCCGTAGGAAATGGTAAAAAAACAGCTTGTTATGGTCGTACAAGAACCAGCCTTGCAAATTAATGGTCGCCGCGTTATGATTGCCTCCTATGTTCCGGAGGCAGTACAGCGAGTTCCTATGCGGGAGGATTTTCCACCTGAAGATATGGATTATATGGGAGGCAAAAGCGATGGAGCGGTGTATCGTTCCGTTTTTGCAGGGCGTACCTTAGATGACACCTACAATATGGTGCGGTCATTCCTTTTAGAAGAAGGATACCATCACCTTCCTTTGCCCACAGATGCAGCAGAATTATTACACTTCCGGTTACCCGTTCGCAATAAGCAACTGCTCCTGTTTGAAGATAATGGTTATGTTCATTTTCCGATCAAAATATTGTTTCCATTGGATGGTCGAAAAAGGAATTCACTTGAGTTGCTCGTTTACAATGAAAATCTCCCCGGGCAACTACTCCGCTTCCACAACAAATTGTAATCAACAAAGCATCTTGAATTATTTCTAAAAATCACTTTCTTGCCAAAAAATTGAGAAACGATGAAACAGACATTATTCGTCCTACTGGCCACCATGGTTGGTACAAGTATGCTTACGGCTCAAATAACAGACCCCAAAGCCACGGAAGTATGGGAGCCAGAACCGCGAGCGGTTCAGCCGGGTAATGGGTTAACAGCACCTTCCGATGCCTACATTCTTTTCGATGGCACGAATACCGATCAGTGGCAGCACCTCAATGGAAAACAAGTAGGTTGGATGGTCAAAGATGGCACCATGACGGTCGCTAAAGGTACGGGCGATATACAAACCAAAAAGGAATTTGGTGATTGTCAGTTGCATCTCGAATGGCGTTCGCCTAGTGTTATTGAAGGCGATGGCCAAGGTCGTGGCAATAGCGGTGTGTTCTTGCAAGGATTGTATGAGGTTCAAATTCTAGATAGTTACCAAAATAGAACCTACTCCAATGGACAAGCAGGGGCTGTGTATAAACAGTACATTCCGCTAGTAAATCCGCTGAGACCAGTAGGCGAATGGAATACGTATGACATCATCTATCACGCCCCACGTTTCAATGCCGATGGTGTACGTGTAGCTGTGGGTACGCTCACTGTACTCATCAACGGTATTCTCGTACAAGATCATGTAGAACTACAAGGAACAACCGAGTATATTGGGTTGCCCAAGAATGCCCCTCATGGTAAAGGCCCCATCAAGTTACAGGATCATGGCAATCCAGTTAGCTTCCGCAATATCTGGATTCGGGAATTGTAGTATTCCCTCTAATGAAAACGCCCATTCATCATAAAAGACGAATGGGCGTTTACTATTTCATCAAAGTTGCCGAAGCTATCAACCTACTTCCGCCAGTAATTCTTTAGCTTTCTTAGATCCCTGATCGGCTGCTTTTTGCCAGTCTTCTACGAAGCCAGATTTGCCGCTTTGCTGAAAAGCTAAGCCACGATGCAGGAGTACTTCCCCCATATCAGGTTTACCGTTGCGAAGCGGGAGTTTCAACGCTTCATCGAAGGTCGCGATAGCTGCATCTAAGTCACCTGCTGCGGCTAAGGTACGGCCTTTATCAAATGTCACCTGCCTGCGGAAAAGGTATTGTGGATGGTCTTTTTTCAAAGGCCGTGTGAGGAAAAAATGGAAGGACTTGAGTGCCGCCTCAAACTGCCCCATTTCCATTTCGCAATTCCCTTTGCGGTGCAAAGCTTCTAAATAAACATTGTGGTGAGGCATAGAACGCTTCATGGCCATATCTAAATCGGCCCAAGCGGCTTTCCAATCTTTACGGCGGATGTATATCAATGCCCTGCTGAGGTAAGCATCGGGGCGTTTAGCATCAACGGCGAGGCTAGCCGCATAATCAGCCATTGCAGCTTCTTCATTGCCCATTTCATAATAGGCATAACCACGGCGTTCCAAAGCACATGCATGTCTATCACAGCCCTTAATCGCATTGGTCAATGACGCAATGGCATCGCTGTAAGCACCTGCTTCGATCAAAGAACGGCCTTTTCGGTATGCTTGAATGGTGGTTTTGTCACCTATCGGCTCCAATAATTGATATTCCAACAACTCTCCATCAGCAATGCGCCAAAGGTTCAGGTCACCAGCAATAGAATACTCGGCAGCGCGCTCTAAAAGATGGAGGGTATTGAGCCACATCTTTTCCGTACAAGTGAATTTTTCACGAGGACACACCAATGCCATTTTCTCTGCATCAAGTAATTGTTCAGCATCGCGGTACAACACATCTCCTTTGTACCTAGTTTCCAGCAGATGAACTAGCGTGTTTGTCGCTTGAACAACGCTACGTGCACTGGCAAATTCCAGCCGCCCCATAATGATAACCGTAAATTCCATGACCTTTTGATGCTGTTTTTTTATAAATATATTAACTTCTCAGGAAGTCAAAAAAAGTTCAAAGCTTTAACATCTGCTTACCATTGAACAGTCATAGACTGACCAATGTCTGCCAATTAACCAACCGAAACGGTGGAAAATTGAATAGGTTTATTTGTCTCAGTAAGTGTTAAAACAAAAGAGGAGAAGCTGCCAAACCTATGGTTTGTAACCCCACATAATTAGATGAAAAGAAACCAGAACGTGTCAATAGAGGTGAAACCCCTGCTTTTGTGGCAATACGTTTGCGCTCGCAAAGGTATATAATGTTTTTTGATTACCAAAATTTTACTCAGGATTAATCCAAACTTTACATCCCTCGGTACAATTAGTGCAAATATCTATGTATTTTCTCCCCAAAAACAGGGTTTTACGAAAAGCTTGGTATTCCGCTCCGTACCAAATTTCTTTAAAAGATCGGTTTTTCAAGTCGCCTAAGCGGTGAGTCGCATCTTTGTCGAAACAACAAGGTACGACGGTGCCGTCCCAAGTAATAACAGCACCATGCCAAAGTTTCCAACAATGGTTGTGCATGGCGGCTTTGGGTTCATAGCGCCCATCAGGCAGTGCGCGATAGCGGCTCATTCCTTCATCCTTAGGTATGAGTGGATTGCCAAACTCATAATCATAGACCTGGCGCTGTTTTAAACGAGTTCATCTGCACCCAACTTTTTGGTCAATGCTTTTATATCAGGGATTTGATGTTCGTTGGGCTGTACAACTAAAACTGTATAATGATATGGGGATGAGCTGCTTCAACTGGCGTTTCCATTTCACTAAGTTGCGCACCCTTGCAATACTACTTCCAATTTGCCTGCTTTTCGGTACTGCTCATACACCTCTTGTGTTGTACCATCGATAGAAACTATTAATCGATCCAAACCCGACTCAATTGTTTTACGGGCATTCTCGTCGTTAAGAAAGTGTCCATTGGTAGAAGTGATCGTATAGATACCTTTTTGATGCGCGTGTTGCACCATTTCTAAGAAATCAGGATTTATATAAGGCTCTCCCTGAAAATAAAAAATGAGATAGAGGAGGCGGTCGGCCAATTCATCAATGCTTTTGCGGAAGAAATCACGCTTCAAATTACCTGTTGGTCGCGTGAACTGCCGCAACCCACTAGGACATTCGGGGCATTTTAAATTACAGGCAGTGGTAGGCTCAAAGTTAATGGTAAAAGGTAGCCCCCACTGCACAGGATTTCCACGGTATCGACTAAGATAATAGCTCGAAATAACCAATACCGCATTGGTTGCTTTCTTAAAAGTTAGCTTGCGAATAAAACGGATCGTATCTCTCAGGTGTAATCTTGCCATACTTAGTAATTTGACGGAAATAAACTGTTCAATTTTTTTAGACGATTCGCAAATATTTTCTAAATAATTGAACAGTTTATTTTTATCCCGTCCCTTATCAGTTGGAAGCGCCACCTCCTTCCTCATTAGTGATTTTCACCCGTTCATCAATATTCAGCACTTTCACCTCAGTCCTTCTGTTGATTTTATGTTCTTCTTCCGAACACTCAACATCGTCATTACAGTGATTGCGCAAACGGGTTTCACCGTAACCTACCGTTCTGATACGCTCGCCTGCTATTCCGTTTTGAATAAGAAATTCTTTAGCAGAATCGGCTCTTCTCAGCGATAAATCTTCGTTATAGGCATTGGTGCCTCGGCTGTCCGTATGTGCCCCCAATTCAATTTGCATGCTGGGATAGTTGAGCATCAACTGGGCTAAGGCTTCAAGATCTTGCGCTGCTCCCTTTCGAATAGCGGACTTATTGAAATCGTAATAAATATTTTCCAACACAATGACCGTGCCTTCTCGTATAGGTTCTTTGAGAATGGCATCCGAGGTAGGGTGAATAAAAACATCAGCTGCCAGTGAACGACTCCCACGAAGGCGAACCGTAGTTACCTGAGTCTTACCGGGTTCATAACCATCTTTGGAACTCTCTAATGTATAATCACAGCCTATTGGAAGGCATATTTCATAATCCCCCCGAATGTTGCTCCGACACGTCTGTATCGAATTATCGCATAGATTGGTGATTTTAACGGTCGCATTAGGAATAGGTATTTGGAATCGATCTGATTTTACTTTGCCAGTTAGCAAGATACAATTGGTGGGTTCCAACAAAATATCTAACGGTTTATCAGGCCCTAAATCATCGGTTGAAAAAAGGAGTTCTTTCGTAAAATAGTCTGCTTTAGAAACTAGTAACAGATAGTTTTTGTCAGGTTGTAATGTAACCAGGGCTTCTCCATTGCGATCCGTCTGTGTCAAAGGTGCTCCCAAATCGTCGTCCTTTTTGCGAATCAGTTTCATCACCATTTCATCTCCTTCGCCGTCGGTTGGCGTTAGTTCCATCTCGTAGATATTCTCCTTTTCGACCAAGCCGTCTTGGTTGGTTTCAAATAGCCTGATAGAAGCACCAGCCATGCGCCGACTCAAGGCCTTATCCGTAACAGTCACCAAACCACTCAACGTTGGAATGGGGCGAATGCCGCGTAGTCCCTTAGGGGCGCGAAACATATATACGTCATCCTGGCCAAACCCACCTGAACGTGCAGACGTAAAATATCCACTCGTGCCGTCTGGAACGAGCACCAAACCTAGGTCATCTTCAGGTGAATTGAAAGGAGCACCGAGGTTGTAAACCTTCCCCCATGTTCTTTCCGACATATCTACCATAAAAATATCGAGCCTTCCGCTACCTTTATGTCCATCGGATGCAAAGAACAACGTACCACTTTCGTGAAAAAACGGAAAAGCTTCGTTCTTACTAGTATTTATTTCGGGACCAAGGTTGACAGGTGCCGACCAACGCCCGTTGTTCCATTCCGATACATAGATATCCATGCCGCCAAAACCACCGGGCCGATTGGAGGTAAAAAACAACTTACTTTCATCGGGAGATAGTGCCGGGTGCATGCAAGTAAAGTCATGGCCATTGAAAGGCAACTCCTGTACATTTTCCCAGTCAAACTGGCCGCGAGTAGCTTCATATATTTTTAGCATAGAACGCCCTTTGCCATCTGCATTTTTCACCCCATTGCTACTATTTGTACGCGTAAAAAAGAGGCGGTCGCCGGAACGGTTGAAGGAAACAGGGCCTTCATGGTAGGCTGAGTTGATGGCGGTTGAGAAAGAAACTGGTTTCCGGGCATTCCGTTAGGATCCAACTCTGCATAGAACAGCTCGAAGTAGGTTTCGCCAGTTTTGGGGTCTATAGGGCCGCTTTTATATCGAGAAACAAAAACAAGCCCGTTTTCATATAAAGCAGGGCAAAACTCCAAATCAGGAGTATTGATACGGCTAGTATTGAAGATGCGCGTAGCGGCACCGGCATCATCATACCCGTCACAGGCTGAAGCCGATAACACACTGCCAACCCCAACAAGAAAAAGCCATGTAGCCAACAAGAACCTTGTTTCATGGTCGTCTCTGATTATTCCGATTCAGTGCCTGTAGCAATAGTTACCATTTGCTTTGTAGGTCGCAAAAATTAATTCCAGATCTCCTTTCTGCATCACAAAACGGTCTTGGATGTATTCCTAACAGGCGCTTAAGCCGTAGTTAAAAAAATCGAGGGCTCATAACCTCACTTTCCTTCGAACGCCCCCCTATGCTGTATCGCACCAATGCTTCCATGGAACCACTGGTATGGTCTTTGAGTTCTGAGAGCGTAAAGTCGTAAGCTAATGCAAACAACAGCATATCACTCAGTTGCATACCCATCAACACAGACCCCGATTCGCCAATGCCAGAAATACTGGAACCACCAATCCGGTATGATACACCTGTATATACGGTTTCTGAGAAGATAAAGTTTAAGTTAATATCTCCTTCAAAAGGTGTCGCCTCCACATATTTTAAAATTGCCTGAGGCTGCATCTTTATTTTTTCACCAATATCCAACAGGATTCCCCCCATAAGGTAATAGTGAGGCACCTCTTTGGAAATAGTGGCGGTTTCTTCTGCGAAATCAATATTACTGGAAAGCAGTCGCGGGGCACTGATCCCTAGATAAAAACGCTGGTTGCTATAGTACATTCCAGCCCCAAAATTGGGTACAATTTTACTTTGCAACCCCACAGGTATAGAGGGATCTCCATCTGCAGGTTGCGTAGGTGATGTTTCCGCAAAATTTACCCGCAAAATACGTGCCGAAGTAGATACACCGATCCCCATGCGGCCTCCTCTGCCCAGATTGAAACGGTAGCAATAGGAAATATCGCCCGTATAGCGTTCGGTAGCCCCAATGCTATGCCGAGATAAGTTAGCACCTAGTCCAATTCCCGATGCTGTAAGGGGCATATTGAATGTCAATAATTGGGATTGCGGTGCCCCCTCTAGCCCAATCCACTGTTGGCGTATCAGTGCCGTGAATGTAGGGGATTCCTGCATACCCGCGTAAGCAGGGTTATAGCCCAGCTTATGATACATGAACTGCGTGAACTGCTCATCCTGTTGCCCTCTCAAGGAAAAGCTGACCGTCAAAACGGCAATGAAAAACAATATATAGGACTTTCGCATGACTGTCGTTTTTGTAATTGGGAAATGATTAACGCTGATCATAACATATCCAGTCAACGGCTCACTGCCGTCGCCAAGGTCAATAACATAGAAATAGGTATCATCGGGAAGCGCTTCCCCTGCATACGTCCCATCCCAGAACTGTTGTAGGGAATAGACGATCGATATACTTCATCGCCCCAGCGATTGAAAATCAACACTCTGGCTACGTGGGAACTCGCTTTTATCTAATAGGCATGGCACCACAAACCGATCGTTGTAGTCATCGCCATTAGGCGTAAAAATACTCGGTGGTTTACAAGCGACCTCTTCGCCCACCACAAATGTAATGATAGCCTCGTTCTTGAGGACAGCCCTCGCTTTGTACTAGGTATGTCAACTCATCAACCCCTACATAGTTCGGAGGAGCAACATAGTTCAGTACATTACTACCCTGTACCGCTGCCTCCCCAGCAAGGGTTGCCCACCTAACAACAAGGTACTACCTATAAGGCAGGATGTCGTTGGCTAAGGGTATACATCTTCGGTTGCCCCAAAAGCCACATCGAAAGTATCGTCATTAAGTACAGGTGGCAATTTATAGGTAACGATTACGGTATCGCGCGAAGCAGCACCGCAGAAACCTTCATCTACTTCAAGTACAAAAGCATTATTGCCAACCTTCAAGCCTGTAATGGTTGGTGTTGGCGTTTCTCCTTCTGAAATTAGAATATCAGGATCAAGACTGTACCATTGAATAAGACTTCCCATGGCGGGTACTTCACCTGCCAGGACTGTACTATTCGTTTCATCACACACAATAAAATTAGCACCCGCACTTACGGAAGGGTCACTGATATTAACAAATACCGTTTCGGTAGTAATACCACAAGGGCAGTCCACCACCCATGTAAAGAAGTAGATATTATCAGGTGAAAGTTGTTGTACTTCCGTATTGGCATTTAAAGAATCAACGATAATGACACCCAAGGTGCGTTGTGTTATATCCTGTGTCCAGTATCCCTGGCATCCACTCCCGGAGGGGTGGCACCTAGAATGATAATTTCGTCTTCGCAGGCCAGAATATCAGCCCCCGCTTCCGCTTGCTCGGCTACGATAACACCTAACGTTAGTTCATCGAAATCATAATTGCGGCAAGCACCATTGGAAAGCGTCCAACGCAAGGTATAGGGTGCCCCTTCGGCAAATAACCCGCTTACGATGGAGTTAGCCTCATCTGGGTTGGCAATACGAAACCAGTTGGGTCAGTGGCAGTCACTAACGTCCAAATACCTGTACCCGCAGAAGGGATAGCCCCTGTAAAACAAACTCTCGGAGCAAACGGTGGTATTCCCCGCATAAGCCGTATTAATGGGGATGGTATCAAACTGCACCAACGTTGGATTAGACAAAGAAGATTCACAACCATTCACCGTTGTAGTGGCGTAGAAGGGAAAGAGGCCCCCGCTTTGAAAAAGTGAAAAATCTGTTATCTCAACAGCCGTTTCCTCACCCGCAGGGCTAACGGAAACACTGCCATTTTGTGTAAACCAAGCATAAGTAGCACCTGGCACTATGCTGCCTGCATTAATACTAAGCGTCAGCACAGCATCGGGGTTATCGATACACACCGGCATATCGTGGCTGATAGCAGGTTCTTGTGGGCGATTGCGCACCCAAACGTCAGTGGACACGGTATCGGAGGTACACCCAGCGACGGTTACAAAGACCCTGTAAATGCCGTCATTCGTCAGGGAATCGGTATTATTGATAATCGGGTTGTGTACGGTTACGCCGTTGCCAAACCCACCGGGGCCGCTCCAGGTATAGCTACCCGTAGGATAGAACGTACTTTGCAACGACAAAACATCCCCTTCGCAAACGGGCGTATTGCTGGTGAGTAAAATATTCGGTATAGGGTTGATGGTAATGTCTCTCGGTGGTGATAGCGTACTGGCGCATCCATTGCGAATCACATAGACACGATAGATACCATCATCGCCAACATTGGCCTCATCAACGGTAAGCATATTTTCATTCGTGACGATAACACCAGCGGGCGTTTCCCAGTAGTAAGCTACTTCCTCTCCCGTTACGGCAGAAGTGATAAGGGTAAATTCCTCGCCTTCACAAAAACTATTGCTACCAGAAATGGTCACGGGTTGCGTAGGTTGCGAGGGAATGAAATTGAGGTCTAAGGTGATAGAAGAAGTACCCGAAGAACAGCCTTCCGCAGTAAATACTTCCAGTGTATAAACACCATCATCTGCTGGTACTGCATTGGGTATGGTCAGATTGGCCGCATTAGAAACGACCTGACCATTGAACTGCCATTCGTAGGTATAACTACCGTCATCGGAAGGCAATACTGCCGAGGATACCAGTACGTCGAAGCCATCATTGATACAAGCCGTCACATTGTCACTCAACCCCGTTATTTGTACATTTTCCAGTACTTCGAGTGCTAAGGTCGTGCTGTCCTTACAACCAGCTCCTGTTGTAACAACTAATTTGTAATCGCCAGCCCGTGACAAGGTGATATTGCTCAACGTGGGTTGTTGAACAGAAGATGTATAGCCATTCGGCCCAGACCATGCAAAGGAAGACCCCGCAATATTGCTAAATCCATTCAACTGAACGTTATCCCCTTGGCAGGCGGGGTTAGGCATAGCCGCTGCCGTGGCATCTGGTGCAGGGTTGACAACGACCGTTGTGGGAAGGGATACAGGGGAATCACAACCATTCACCGTTACCACCAACTGCCATGCACCCTGCTGCGCCATACTGGCGGCAGGAATTGAATAGGAAGGAGTTGTCGTTGTTATAGGCAAGCCAGAAGGAGGAATCCACCGATAAGCACTGGCACCGTTAAAAGTAGTTGAAAGTGTGAGTGGTTGTCCGGCGCAAACAGGGCCGCTATTGCCCAACACAGGGCGCATGGGCTGGGGTTTCACCGTCACTAACGTGGAGTCAGGTATCGAGGTACACAACCCTCTGCTGAGGGTCACTTGGTAATAGCCGCCATTAGCAGTTGCTAATACAGGGGTATTGGGAAATTGTACCGTACTGCTAAACCCATTAGGGCCTACCCACGCATAAGAAACACCAGGCTGAGCGGTTACACCCAAGGTTATGACGCCACCTGCACAAACCAAGGTATCAGGGTAGGCAACGGTTGCCACAGGTCGTTCGTAAATGGTTATCGATTTCATGGGTGATGGGGGCGACACACATCCATTAGCTTCCACCGTAAGGTAATAGTTGTGAACACCTGTGGTGTGAGTACTGTTACCGTAAAAGATGGCGTAGTGGTAGTGCCCAATAATATACCATTAGGTGGTACGCCTTCATACCAATGAAAGGCAACGCCTGTGCCAGCGGGCACCTGTGGGGTGCTAAGGGTAAAAGCATCATCCAAACAAGCACTGCCAACGACATTCAATTGAGGTGTAAGTGGTAAATCCTGAATAACAACATTTACCACTCCTTCTGCCGTGCAGCCTGTCAAGCCGGTAATAACAACCCGGTAAGGGCCTTCATCTTCAGCATCAATACCCGGTATCATGATGTCTGCCTGAGGGCCGGCTGGCGACAAGGGCGCACCACTGGGACTAAACCACTGGTAGGTATAAACATTAGGACTAGGGCCGGGTGGATTGGCAAACAGAAATAAGGTATCGCCACCACACAAACCAGAATTGGCCGTAGGCATGGGGCCATCGGGCGCAATACCCACTATGGTTTGGCAAGTACCCACGTTACCTGATGTATCGCGTGCATTCAGTGTCACATTTACAATCTGACCGATTTGGTTGCATGTGAAAATATTAGGCGTAAGCCAAAGACTATCAATCGTACCACAATTGTCGAAGCTGCCATTATCCACATCCGCTGCGTTTACGACTTCAACCTGCAAACCAGAAGGGTTGATGAATAAATTGGTAGGCTGGCAAGTAACAACAGGAGGTGTCACATCCCGAACACTTACTGTAAAGGAACAAGTATCGGCATTTCCTGCCAAGTCTTCAGTCCAGTAAGAAACCGCTGTGTTACCTACCGCAAAAGTGGCAGTAATCTGACCGTTAGGTTGAGGAAGCGGTGCATCGGGCAACGTGGTAGCACCAAAAGCAAAGTAGCGTGTGAGCAAGTTGTCATAACTCAAGGTAGCAGATAGATAACTGACACCATCTGTGTCGCCATCCATGCTGATAGCCATAGGATCGCATGGATTGATACCGTCGCCGGGTACGCCGGGTGGTACGGTAATATCGTTAGGCTCAATCGTAATAGCTACCGTTCCATCTGCAGCCCATGTATTGAAGGTAGCCGCAGGAATGGTAATCAACATTTGCCCGGGTGTATTACAGTCTGCCACACCGATTGTACTAACAGCGAGGGTGCTGCCATCATCGCCAAACACTGTAAAGAAGGCAGCTTGTGTATTAAAGTCGCCTTGCATATCTATGCGCAACATGACATCTCCGTAAGCATTCGCTACCACATCATCAAAAGTAAGCACGCGAGTGGGTGTGAGATAGTCATTGAGGTTGGGATCTAAGAAAAAAGGTAATAAAGCTTCTGCTGGTGTGGCCGGCAGTGTACGTTGATAGGCGGCATACACCCCACAGTTATCTGAAGCCGATATGGGGGGATCTAATGTGAGGGTAAATTGGCAAGAATCCGGCAACACATCTACCACGATGGGAGCAGGACAAGTCAATAATGGTGCCTCTTCATCCACGATCATGATGGTGTAATCGCAAGAATCGCGGTTTCCCGCACAATCCGTTACATAATAGCGTATCAAGTGACTGCCCAATGGAAGGGTTGTATTGACCGTCTGGATAGGATTGACGACTACTTGGGGGGCATTATTGATGCGATAAGCGTAAGTAAGGCCGTTGAGTGAGTTGGTAGTATAACCGAGTACAGCTTGAACCTGGCTGGGTTGCGGGCAGTTGGCGTTGATAGCAAACCGCTCTGGTTGGCCAGCGGGTATATTGGGTACCAATCGGATGGCAACAACCCCGTCTGCAGCCCATGTATTCAATTGAGCAGGTGAAAGGGTAAAAGACGTGGTACCATTTCCACATTGGCCAGCGGTAGGCGTGGTAATACCGAGCAGTGTTCCGTTTTCTCCATACACATTAAAGTACTCGTCTGCTCCTTCTCCATCCACTTGAATCAAGTTGATGGTAAGGGTCGCGTTTCCATTGGCATTAACGGGCAACGGAGTCGTTATATTCAGTGCCAGCTCAACAGGATCTACCGCCACTTCCCCTTCTAGGCCGGGAGATGCCTGAGAAGTCAGTGTAGCGGTTGCTTGGGTTGTCACCATCGCACTATTTGTACTACAAGCATCTTCAATGACAGGCGGCGCTAAATCAACAGAAGCTTCACACAAACCATTTTGAGCAGGAATAACTTGGTCGGCAGGACAGGAAGAAAGTACGGGTGCCGTTTGGTCAATTACCCGAAAGGTAGCCGAGGCGGTGGTTGTCCTACCACATTCGTCAGTGATAATAAAGTCAACAACGGAGATTTGTACCACCTGATCGGCCACAGGACAGCTTTGCACTTCAAGGGAAGGAGGATTGGTGGTGCCAGCGGCATATACCTGCCAGCTGATATCGCCTACTAAGGTACAGTTGTCGGAAGCAGTCGCACCTGCGCGATTGGCTAACCAGTTCTGATATAATTGTGTTATGTCCGTTGTTCCATCACAAGAAACGGTTTGCCCAACAGGCATTTGTGAGAAAAACGGGTTTTCTTGATCCTCTACGGTTATTTCCTGTATTTGCTCCGTAGTGGCACCACAGCGATCAGTCACCCGCCAGCGACGCCGGACTAAATATGCATTCGGGCAGCTACCCGGAAATATCTCATCTACGAAATTCACAGATGGGTTAGGGTCGCAATCGTCTAGTACATTCAGCGGGCTACCTGTGATGGCTAAGTTATCAGCATCGCTGCAATCCACAGTTATATTGGGAGGTACATTGAAGGAAGGTGCTTGAATATCTGCCACATTGATGGTCTGTACCTTACCTGCTACATTTCCGCACAAATCAGTGATGCGCCACAAACGAATGATAGTAGCCTCGTCGGGGCAACTTCCTGGTGTTACTTGATCGGTGTAGGCGGTGTCCAGTGTAGGTGAGCAATTATCCATGACATTGGTAACATTGCCTGTTATGGAAAGGTCATTGGGGTCTTGAGAACAAGAGATGGTCAGGCTGGGAGGTGCCGTGTAAGTAGGCGGTTCTTCATCCACTACCCGTATCAATTGAGACATTACGGTGGTGTTGCCGCAGGAGTCGCTGGCTATCCAGGTGCGCAAGACGTTGTATTCATAGTCTGAACAAGAGCCGTTATTAGTTTGGCTGGAACCTTCGACAAAAGTCGCTACTAAATTGGGGGTACAGTTGTCAGTTACTGTCACTGTAGGTGGAGCAGGCACCATTTCCGTGCAGTTGAGTGTATCATTGGGGGGCACACCCGTGAAGACAGGTCGCAAGGTATCGATGGTCGTGTAGGTTGCTACCCAAGAACTGGCATTATTACAGGCATCTGTTAAAGTAAATGTAACAGTCCTCGTTGCACAAGCCTCCGTGAGGGCAGCACCGCCATCGTCGGTAACAGAAACACCACCTACGCAATCATCCGTAGCGTTGGTGCTTAGTGCCAAGCGCAAGGATGACAGCCAAACATCATAGCGGTCGGGGTTAGCAGGTGCGGTGGCAAAAGCCAGTTCACAAGCAACCGTATCGTGCACAACAGGCAAATTGGCCATAGGCGGGGTATTGTCCGCCAGTACCGTGATGGTTTGGGAAACAGTAGTAGTATCCAAGCCAATAATAGCCTGCCACGAGCGAACGACCACGCCTCCACTACAAGGATCGATCAACGAAACATCGGGAGAATCGGTAGGTGATACTTCAAAATCTGCCCCTCCCATGCCGTCGTTGGCAGTGAGGTCAACGGGGGCGGGAACATCCGCCACACAGTCCACGGTAATATCGCTTGGTGGTGTATCTACAAAGACAGGCATGAGAGATTCCAACGCAGCTTTAGGTTGCGGTGTCGAATGAAATGCCGACAAGCATAAGAAGAAAACCAGCAGACCTGTGGTAATGGTTATTTTGGTGAAAGTCATAAGGTAGTTTTTTTCAGTGCCAAGGTTTGCGTTAGAAAATCAAAGTTACGATCGGCTTCATACGAATATGTGAGCAGGGCTGGGCGATTGAGGCCGCCAGTGCCATTAATAGTAAGGTAAACCTTTTGAAGAGAAAAAACACTTGAGCAGTGGCCTCCATATTGTGACGACCATCTTGTTGGGAAGTACAGGCGAAACCTTTCGTTTGCCATAGCAGAGATATACCGCCAGAGCGGTAGTGTGGTGTGTAGTTCATGGGATTAAATCGGTTTGTATTCAAAGTGGTTGATTGCGATAAGCCCTATGGCAACCCACCTTTTGTTCATCAATGAAGATGCAAAAATCTAATATTTATTTGAAAACCAATAAAGATTAGAATGAAAAAGCTGCATCATTGGCAAAGGTAGCAAAAATCACTATACCCGATTGATAAAAATCAGCTCTTTCCAATATAAGGGGCTTTAGTTTTGTGTCATCATTAAAAGGTTCTGGCAATCAGAATTTTTAAGTGATTTTGGTAAGTATACGGTTTTTCATAAAAATGGAAGCCCTGTTCCATAGATACAGGGCTTTTTCTTTATCAAGTTGATTAGGAGGAAAAATAAGTGATCCTACTTTTGGCTTGGCTTTATGCACAAAGCGTGTGTATAAAGACGCGCTTCAGAAAAATAGGATCAGTTATTTCCGTCAGACTACTAAATGCTTGTGTGGAAGTTCATTACCCCCAATTACTGCTTAAAGATATAACGCGTAACAAAAATGCCTTCGCCGTCATCACCAATTCGCGGAACTTTCTACACCACTGGTGACAAAAGCCAACGTCCATCCTTCCGCTGCCAACTGGTTGAGTTTGTCGGAAACCAGCGCATCATTAGAAGCATATTTGGAAATTAATGCCTCCAAGGTTGAAGAAGTTGAGCAATTTGGTTTCCTCAAAAACATCGATTTTCAGGCCTTTGCGGCTCACATTGCCTTGGTCGCTACTGGTGCCATCGGTACCAGAAGTTGTGTTGTCCAGGCACTGATGTCATCTTTTTCCTCAATGATACGGGAACGACCCAAACCAGAGGGGATGATGGATTCCACTGTGGTAACGATTTACCCATCAGCATTGATTAAGCAAGGTAATCATGGCCAACGCCAGAAAAAGATACTTTTTCACATGGTATATTGGTTTAGTTAGAAAACTTATTGTGTGAAGCCTTTTTGTTCACTTGTTTATGCAAAGGTAGCCGCTAGTAGCGTAATAAAAGTTTATCGTTTGGTTAATACTTTACTAAAAGGCTGTTAAAATGCTGCTTGCTTAATGACGAATGTTCTATGGAGACTTATCACAGCAGGTATGCTGAGACGAAACGAGACTGTATTTTAAAAGGCCCTCTCCCAAATAAAATATTCTTGACCATAGAATCCGATATTACTCTTTCCTGTAAATCTAATTCTTTCCTGTTTAATGTCTTGTTCTATTTCCGCTATCCAAAAAAGAAATGATTTATGGAGAGTTTGAATCCTTTCCCATTGTTGTTTTTCATCTAACTTATGCAATGCTGAACTAATTGATTTCCCCATCTCTCCAAAATTTGCCACAAGATCATTATCCGCTAGAAAAAAATATCCCATCTCTGCATATTTGTATAAGACAGCAATCAATTCCAATGGAGAACCTTCTCTTGCTTTGAGACGACCTATGGTGTTTAATATCTGTTCTTGATGGATAGCAGCATAATTTATTTGACTTCCGAATAGGTCTTTCACTTGTTTTTTTGATGATTGCACAGTAAAATCTATTGAAATCAAATCAAGATATAGATCAACACCTAACTGTTCCTCTAGTAGCGGGTAGCTATACAACCAGTCTTCAAATTCATTAGGTCTTATCTCTCCTAAAAGATAGGCATTAAAGCTTCTACTTGACTCCTTGTCTAACATAATTTTAATGTTTTAGCAAAGAACACTTGATGTTTAGCAATTTTAGTCGTACTTAATCTAATTCTGCTGAACTTTTTCTTTCTATTAATTGAACCGCCCCCCTCTACTCTCTGTGTTACTAAAATTGCCATTGCAAAAGCAAATTACGCTTATTTTTCATTTTTTTTCATTAATTACGCTTACTTCATTCTTATAAGAGTTCAGCAGAATCACTATTCTATTGCCCTTTATTTAACAAATACTAAGCCCTTTTTTAGAAGTTTGGGATTTAATAAATATTTTTGGTTCTTTGACAAATCTCGTGGTCGTACAGGGCTAGCGATCTCGGCAAAAGGCCGAGACAAGTTGTGCAGCAGTGGCAGCTTTTAGCTAACAGACACGAGTTTGCCGGGGTCGATCCCGACCTAGCTGGTCGGGAGAGCTGTCCCGAAATTTTATCGGGATAGCCTCCACGAAAAAAGTCAAAGAACCATATCTTTTCGCTTATGTCACGACTTGCGCTATTGCAACAATATTTAGCAGAAACGCCTGAAGATGCCTTCCTTCTATTCGCTATAGCTCGCGAATACGAAGGTTTGCAAGATACAGCAATGGCACTGCATTACTACCTGCTCCTACGTGGAAAACACCCCGGCTACGTGGGGCTTTACTATCATTTAGGAAAGTTGTATGAACGCATAGACCAACCCCATGACGCTTGGGAAACCTACACCACAGGTATGACTAAAGCTCAGCAAGCCAACGACCAACACGCTTGGGCGGAACTGACGGGTGCTCGGCTGGCACTGGGGGATGAAGATGATTTTGAATAATTTTTCCCGTATGCACAAAACCTTACTCATAGAAGTGTTAGCCACTTTTGACACGCCCATGTTGCGGAAGTGGCATCAATATACTACCTCGAACTATTCACTGTCACACGCTCCTACGCGGGAGTTAGCGGCTTATTGCTACCAATTGGCACCAGATTGGCAACACGCTGGATGGTTGAAAAAAACAGCCTGGCAAAAACTGTACCCCGGAACACCTTACAAAGAGCTTTCCTTCAACAACTATATTTCCGATTTGCTACAAGCTACTTTTCAGTTCATCGTTACCGAAAAATGCTTGCTGCATCCACGGCTTTACCATACTTTGCTATCGGAATACTTGGTGGAAAAAAATTTGCCTAAAGCAGCTCACCGCTCGCTGCAAAAATGGCTTTCCACGGATAGCCACCACCTCGATTCTTCGGAACAACTGCTCCAGCAAATAGCTCAATACCAGACCACGGACTTGCTAGAACTGAAGCAAACACAGCGGCATTTTACGCCTACCCTGCAACTCCAAAGTACTTCCTTAGACCACTACTACCTGCTGCAGCAACTGAAATTGTACTGTGAAATGCTGAACCGTAGCCATATCGTACAAGGCAGCTACGCCCCACTACATTTGAAGTACTTATTAAACAAGTACGAAGCCAACGAGCAACAAGAACAAGACCAACCTGCCATTGCAATTTATTACCATTTGGCTCAATTGCTACAGGGCAACGATGCGTTGTCACAACTAATAACACTGGAACAACTCATTCCTGCACATCCATTGGCGATGTCTATGCAGGAAAAAAGAACGTTGTTCAACTATCTGCTCAACTATTGCGTGCAGCGAATCAACCAAGGCGATGCCTCCTTTTACCTCAGGGTATTCCGGCTGTACCAAGAATTGATTGCGGAATCGCTGCTGCTAGAAGATGGCCAAATTACCCAATGGGCTTACACCAACATTATCACGACCGCCAGCCGCCTATCACAGTGGGACTGGGCATTAGATTTCTTGGAAACCTATAAAGCGCATTTGCCTAAAGCCGCACTGGTAAATGCCTACCATTATAATTTAGCGGCGCTGCGTTACGAACAAAAGCTGTACAAAGAAGCTTTAGCTGGACTTAACAAGGTTGAGTTTACAGATGCCTTTTACCAGTTGGCCGCGAAAACTATCCAACTCAAAATTTATTACGAATTACAGGAAAACGACGCTTTCCACGCACTGCTGGCCGCTAGTAAACAGTTCATTATGCGGAACAAACAGATAAGCAGTGCCAAAAAAAATGCGTACCAGTCATTTCTGAAACTGGTACGCAAACTTTTTTTGCTAAAAACGCAACGCGACTACTGGCCAACAGCTAAGTGGAAAAACCAGCACGCCCTGCTGCACGCTGAACTCAGTACCACTACGACCAACATCAACCACAGAGATTGGCTATTGGAAGCACTTGAAGCACTATAGCCCGCCTCTGATAGCTGCGATGCCTGGCAGCACCTTCCCTTCGAGATACTCCAGCATGGCACCACCGCCTGTGGAAGCATGGCTCACATCATCGGCAAGCCCCATTTGGTTCACGGCAGCTACCGAATCACCGCCACCTATGAGGGAGTAAGCACCGTTTTGGGTGGCTTGTGCCACGAATTCAGCAATGGATTTGGTGCCGTGTGCGAAATTCTCAAATTCAAAAACACCCATAGGCCCGTTCCATAAAATGGTCTTGGAAGCCAGTACGACTTCGCCAAACTGCTGGATGGTTTTGGGGCCTATATCCAACCCTTCCCAGCCATCAGGAATGCTGTGGGTGGACACAATGTCTGTTTTTGCATCATTAGAAAAACTATCGGCAATTTTGTTATCCACCGGCAGGTAGATATTAACACCTTTGGCCTTGCCTTTTTCTAAGAGTTGCAACGCTAAATCCAACTTATCCAATTCGCAGATGGAGTTGCCGATGTTGCCACCCTGAGCTTTTGCAAAAGTGTAAGCCATACCGCCCCCGATGATGAGGTTGTCCACGGTATCCAATAGGCGATCCAGCAGCAGGATTTTATCCGATACTTTAGCCCCTCCTACAATGGCGGTCAATGGTTTTTCGGGATTGTGTAGCACCTTATCTGCGCTCTTCACTTCTGCATCCATGAGGAAACCGAAGGATTTCTTATCAGCATCGAAGTAGTTGGCGACCAAGGTAGTAGATGCGTGCGCACGGTGAGCTGTACCAAAAGCATCGTTGATATACACATCGCCCAAGGCTGCCATAGCTTCGGCTAATGCTTCACTGCCTTTTTCCTCTCCTTTTTCGAAGCGGGTATTCTCCAAAAGCAGTACTTCGCCGGGTTGCAAGGCAGCGGCCATCGCTTCGGCCTGAGGCCCTACCGTTGCTGGGCAAAACTGGACAGGAACGCCCAACACCGTAGAAAGATGACCCACGATGTGGCGGAGGGTATATTTCTCCACATTGATGGAGCCGTCCTCTTTTAGTTTTTTCAAAGGCCGGTCTAAGTGCGACATCAAAATGGCTGCCCCCCCATCTTCCAATACTTTCTTGATGGTGGGAACTGCTGCACGAATGCGGTTGTCGTCGGTGATGCGGTAATCTGCATCCAATGGCACGTTGAAGTCCACGCGGATCAGTGCCTTTTTGCCTTTAGCGTCTATCATGGTTGATGGTTTGCTTGCGGAATAAGAGTAAGAGGAATGGAAAAATTCACATGTTTATATCATCTGAATGTAACGTCATACCTCCCCAAAACACAATGTGCCGACCTTATAGAAAGCGCCGGCACATTGTTTTACTTTTCGATCAGTATTTTACTTAGTACAAATCAGGTGTGCCAAGTCTGCCAAACGAGCAGAATAGCCAGCTTCGTTGTCGTACCAGCTTACTACTTTCAGCATATTGCCGTTGATCTTCGTCATCAGGGCATCGAAAATGGAAGAGTGCTTGTCGCGGATGATGTCGCCAGAAACGATGGGGTCTTCCGTATATTTCAGCACGCCTTTCATGCGGCCTTCGGCAGCCTCTTTCATTTTTGCGTTCACTTCATCGGCACTGGCGGGTACTTTGTCCAACACCACGTTCAACTCTACCATAGAGCCAGTGATGACTGGCACGCGCAATGCAATGGCAGAAATCTTTTTGCCAATAGGAGGATATACCAAGCTAACGGCAGCAGCAGCCCCCGTGCTAGTAGGCACGATGTTGTAGGCAGCAGCGCGAGCACGGCGCAAGTCGCTATGAGGAGAATCTTGAATGCGTTGGTCGGCAGTGTAGGCGTGAACGGTAGTCATAGAACCTAGTTGAATGCCCCAATTGCTGTCGATTACTTTCACCACGGGTGCCAAGCAGTTGGTGGTACAAGAAGCATTGGAGAACACATTATGGCGGCGATCCAACTCGTCGTCATTTACACCCAATACGATAGTCTGGATACCATCGCCCTTACCTGGCGCAGAAATCACTACGTCTTTAGCACCAGCAGTCAAGTGCATACCTGCTTTTTCTTTGGTGGTAAAAATGCCTGTACATTCGAGTACGAGATCTACCCCCAAATCTTTCCATGGCAAAGCTTCTGGGTTGCGCTCAGAAGTAGCCAGTATCTTGTTGCCATTGACGATCAAGTATTCGTCCGTGGACTCGACCGTGCCGTTGAAAGGGCCTTGAGCAGAGTCGTACTTCAACAAGTGAGCTAATGTGTGGTTATCCGTCAAGTCGTTGATAGCAACTACTTCGACGCCTTCTTTTTCCAATAAATTCCTAAAGGTAAGACGGCCAATACGACCGAAACCATTGATTGCAATTTTCTTTGCCATGGTCTTATGTAGATTTGGTTGTTAAAAACTGACACAAAGAAACGCATAAATTATTAAACTCTCTGCGTTTGCGATGAAGGCACTCCCCTATCGGTTTGCCACTGCAAAAATAAGGGCTTTTAGGTTAACATGCAAACTTAGTGTAAAAAATACAATAATATTTTTCAACTTCTTTTAATTACACCTTTCCAACTTGTTATCAAGTAGATACGAGGGAGGGCGTCATCTTTTTTTAATTTTTTTAGAAAAAACCTTGCAAGTCTCGCTTGAATCCCCCTATATTTGCATCGCTTTTGAAAAACCTGAGGAGGTTTACTAATTATATGGTCCGTTCGTCTAGGGGTTAGGACGCAAGATTTTCATTCTTGTAACACGGGTTCGATTCCCGTACGGACTACTAAGGCTGCCAGATTTTTAGCACAACGAACAACAACGGTCCGTTCGTCTAGGGGTTAGGACGCAAGATTTTCATTCTTGTAACACGGGTTCGATTCCCGTACGGACTACTAAGGCTGCCAGCACAATGGTGGCCTTTTTTTATGCTAATTAGTTTGGTAAAATTGGCTGACGGCTGATGGGTAATGGCTGACGGGTAAAAGCTAACAGCTAACAGCTAAAAGCTAACAGCCAAAAGCCAAAAGCTAAAAGCCAAAAGCTAAACAGCCAAAAGCTAACAGCCAAAAGCTAACAGCCACCCACCCTAAGACTCAACCACCCTATAAAGATCGACTTTTTCATTTCGCCCCCTCAAAGCCACCTCTACGGAAACGCGTTCCCCTTCGATGGAAAAATGAGGCCGAAGTTGTTGCCACAAAGAACCGGAAATAAGGTGATCGACTCCCAGTTCATTGCACTTACTTTGGATGCGAGAAGTGGTATTGAGCACATCGCCCGAATAGGTAATATCACGCTTGATGACCCCGATTTCACCCGCCATGACCTGCCCTGCGTGAAATCCTGCTTTGAAGGCGGGCAGCACACCGTATTTTTCCAAATAGTAGGCCTCCATCTGGCGCAATTTTTGGCGAATATCCAAAAAGGTCTGCACGCACCTGCCGGATTTCAAGCCTGTTTCCAACGGCCAGCAAACGATAACCTCATCCCCTACGTACTGATAAATCTCCCCTTCGTTGTCCAAAATAGGACCTGTCATATCCGCAAAACAATCCTTGAGCAGGTTGAAATAAGCCTCTTCCCCTATGTCTTCTGCAATGGCGGTGGAGGACTTCATGTCTAGGAACATAAAAATCCTGTCTTCCTTTTTGGGACGGTAATATTGACCCATCAGTAGTTTGCCGAACATACCGGGGCCGTACTTTTCATTCACCAAGATAACGACCACCGTAAGCAACAACACCAGTAGCCAAAAGAGGAAAACCGCTAAGAAATTGGGGGTTTGCAAGTAATGTAGAGCGTACAAGAAGGCCGCTTGACTAAAGATTCCTACTTGATGGTCGAGGCCGTATATCACTGGCAGGGTGATTAGTTCCATACCCACAGCAATTACAGCGTAGCCGATCAGCAAGTAAAGCAACACCTTCCAATAGGGAGCGGCGCGAAGGAAGCGGTATAACACATATATAATAAGTGGCCCCAAAAACAGCAACCCTAGCGTAATAGCCAATCCCATGCCCGCCAACCAGTTGGCAAAATCAAACACTTCGCCGTTGTTATTTTTCAGGAGGTAGTAATCATAAACCGTTTTCACAAAGCCGATGGCATACCAGAACAAGGCTACTTTCACCAGCAACCAAAAGGCACGGGTGCGAAATCGGGAACTGCGGTTGAAGCCAGTGCGATGGTTGCGGGGTGTGGGGGTACTCATATACGAGGAGCAATGGTTAATCCTTCTGGCAAAAATGGGGAAGCATCGCCGCCACCGTTGATGATTTCTCGTACGATGGTGGAACTGATGTGGGAGTAGCTGGGTTCGCTGATCAGGAAAACCGTTTCGATGCCGTTGCCGACGATGTGGTTCAACTGGGAGATAGTTTTTTCATAATCAAAGTCGGCGGCGTTCCTCAGTCCTCTCACCAAATATTGCGCCCCTACCCTATTGCAAAAATGAGCAGTCAGCCCCTCGAAAGAGTCGATGTGGACTGAAGGGTAGGCTTCAAATACTTTTTCCAACCATTGTAGCCGCTGCTCCAGTGGGAAAAGATATTTTTTCTGCGAATTGACCCCCACCGCCACGACTACCTCATCGAAGAGCGGGATGGCTCGCTTTACAATTTCAGCATGCCCAACCGTGATGGGGTCGAAGGATCCTGGAAAGACGGCTCTTTTTATCATTTGGCGTTCGTTTGAAGTTTTTTTTAAAAAAAAAATAAAAAAAATGCAACCCTTGGCAATTTTGTCCGTAAACATATTCGAAAGTTCAAAAATATGTGTTTCTTTGCGGAACATATACATTTGAGAACGCTTTCCACTTCAAAGGCCGATTTACAGGACAAACATACAATTTTATAAACTGTATTCGGAATATCAACTATCAGACATTGCGGGACATGTGAGTGTCATGAGTTTATCTAAAATTCCCTCAATTGGCTACAAGTAGTCAATTTCGTCCTGTTCTTCGTTAGAAATACTCGCCGATACATCTGGTATCGACTGCGCTTTCTGCCTTGAACAGAACAAAATTTACTTACTTTCGCTCAATCAGGGAAACTCAGATAAACTCAAGGAAAACAAGTACACTGGGATTGGAAATTTTCGTACTTGCTTATCCTTAACAGACTATGAGACAATTTACCGTCGCCTTAACAATCGTTTCGTTGTTCGTATTGAGCAACGGTGTATTTGCGCAGAAAGCGTTGTACAAAAAAGCAGCACAAGAGATGGAAACGCTTCAATACGAAGCGGCCATTGCTACTTATGAAAAAATCCTGCGAAAGCAGCCCGAACAGCTCGATGCATTATTGGGCATGGCTGAAGCGCAGCGAAAAGCGGGTCAATTAGCAGATGCTGTAACTTGGTATCGGCAAATTACAGAAATGCCAGATGCCCCAGCCATTGCCTACTATCGGTATGGACAGTTGCTGCTATTCATGGGGGATTGCCTTACAGCACAGTCCGCATTTGATACCTTCCTGCTGCGAAAACCTTACTACACCCAAAAAGCAGACTTAGAAGATGTGTGTGCTTGGATTGAATCCATAGAGCACCCCGACTTTCCCTACGTCCTCTCACTTCCTGATTTTAATGGTAAAGAGAGCGATCTATCCCCTGCCTTCTACCAAGACGGCTTGGTTTTCGGTGCCGTAAAGAAAGATGGTGCATCCAAGCAGCCGTACTACGGATTGTATTTCACAAAGCCCACCACGGTTGACCAACTGCAAGGGCTTTCCATTACGTATGAGCCTACGCAACCCTTCTCCGAGGTGTTCAATGCGGCCATGAATGCGGCTATCATCACCTTCAGTGCTGATGGACAAGAGGCTTACTACACCAGCAACCAAACACAAACCGCTTCCGATCAAGAGCTGATCCATCGGTTGGAAATTCTCGTCTCCCGGCTACAGAAAGATAGTTCTTGGTCAGCACCCAAGGCGCTTCCTTTCAACAGCAGCCATTACTCCACGGCTCACCCTGCCCTTTCACCCGATGGTAACCGGTTGTTCTTTGCCTCTGATAGGCCTGGCGGGTTTGGTGGTAAGGACTTGTACGTTGTCAACCGAAATGCCGATGGTACTTGGAGCGTACCCGTCAACTTAGGCCCCAGCATCAATACGGAGGGCGATGAATTATTCCCGTTTTACCACCAAGATGGCATCCTATTTTTTGCCAGTAATGGGCAATTGGGATTAGGCGGACTTGATATTTTTCAAGCGGAAGACATGGGAGAAGGCACTTGGAGTACCGTCAAAAACATGGGAAGCCCCATCAACTCCAAAGCAGATGACTTTAGCTTGGTCATGCACTCCGATGGCACCTACGGGTTCTTAACCTCTAACCGCGAAGGAGGTGCTGGTAGCGATGACATATACGCCTTCCAGACAGGTAAAATCCCCCTTGACCTTGCCTTTTTCCAAGAAGACCATGAAGACTGGAAAGGACAAGTGACCTTTAAAGTAAGGGGAATGGATACCCTTTTCCAAACGGACACCATTGGTAAATGGACTACTTGGTTGAACAAGGATGAATGTATTTATGTGCAAGTCATTGACGAAGGGGTCATGGCCGATGAATTTGAAATTTGTGCCAACGCACACCCTCAGGATCGCAAACAACCCATCGCCTTGGCTGTGCAGCCCAAGCCTATATCCGATGAATTAGTTGCAAAAGGAGATGGCACCATTGCACATGTAGCTGGATATGTGTTGGACGAAGACACAGAAGCCCCCATTGAAGGAGCATTAGTATATATGCTAAGCAGCGATTGTGCCACCACGATCCGCACCCCTACGGATAGCACTGGGCGTTTTCAATTCAAGCCGCAACCTGGTTGTTGCTATACCGTTAAGGTGACAAGCGAAGGCTATTTCGCCAATTCTTACCGTGCCACCCTTTGTACCAACAAAATCAGTGCGGAAGAACCTGTCCGGTATTACTTGGCATCGCACAATCCCGCCCCTGTGAAGCCTACACCAGAAGAAGCCTCTGTGACTGCCTTCCAGCCCAGTGATAGTAAATATAAGGAAGCGGGCATGTCGGCTCCTTATTTACTGAATGTTTATTACGACACTGGCAGGTCGAGTGTGCGTGCCGAAGCCATTCCCGAATTGAACCGTCTGTATTGGCTATTGGTATTCAACCCCGACATATCGGTAGAAATCAGTTCACACACCGATGCCCGCGGCAATGCTGAATTTAATCAGCGTTTATCGCAAAGGCGTGCCAATGCCATCGTGACCTGGTTGATAAAGAAAGGTATCGGCACCAACAGACTGAGTGCCAAAGGATATGGAGAGGAACGCCTCGTGAATGGCTGTACAGACGAGGTAAGCTGTTCGGAAGAAGAACACCAGATGAACAGACGGACAGAGTTCCGCATTATTCAACCCCAGTTGGGGCAGGCGCAGTAAATTGGTTTAAAAGTTGCTCCACATCCTTGATGAAAGCATCAACCGATTGTGGGTCATTGCCGTTGGCAAAACTACGTACATAACCCGCTGTATCCACCAAAACAATGCGCCCACTGTGGTCCACACCACCGGGCGCATTCCAATCATCTACTGCGACATTCAAAAAATCATCTGCCAAGCGGAAGATCGTATCCTTTTCACCTGTGAGAAAATGCCAGCGGTGGGCAGAAAGAACACCCATTGTTTGGGCGTATTGGCTAACCGCTGGACATTATCTCTTTTCGGATCCACCGTAAAAGAAAGTAGCACAATCTGCGTATCCTGCCGAAAATGGCGATGAACGCGCTTCATCTGAGCCTGTATAACGGGGCAAATAGTAGGACAAGAAATAAAGAAAAATCAGCAACCAGTAGCTTATCCTTCCACTGTCGTGGAGAAACGGTATCCCTTCTTGATTGACAAGCGCGAAATCAGGAATAGGATGGTATTTTTTCGCCATCTACTTTGTCGTAAGGACTCCCCAAATAGGTAAATCCTGCTCTCCTTGGCAGCTTGCCAGCCATATAAGCAACAACAAGTATGTGTAAAACATGAGGTATTTCATGGGAAGAACAAATTTTGCCAAAACATAAGGGATAAGAAAAAAGATTCAGTATTTGTCAAAGACAATTGGATGAATAAGCGATTCATTTCAAACGTTTCATGCGATTTAATTGATTACCGTGGATTATGGATAACAAATCGAACAATAAGCACGCAAGCAATTGATAGTCAGTCAGATGTTTTCCGTGTAAGGGATAGAAGCGGACGTGCCGACTGCAAGGAGGTACTGGAGCGGATAGCCCGACCCTGCTTTGCAGGGGGTACACCCTAAATTGTTGACTTTTAATTTCTTACCTTAGTAATTTGACGAAATAAACTGTTCAATTTTTTTAGGCGATTCGCAAAAATTGAACAGTTTATTTTTATCCTTGTCCCTTAGACTGTTATCCATCATTCACGCTGATTAAGAAAATGCTGAATCTACTTTTTTCCCATACTAAGGTTCAACAAGAACCAAGGTCGCTTATCTTTGTTAAACTGCAAAGATACTAAGAGATGCTGAACATAGCATCTCTAAGGAATGAGCGAATATTAATGAATGACATGCGGTAGCCTCTTCTTGTCAGCGACAACAGAGCCTCGCCTATAGGTTTCATTAAGATTCACCCATTTCAATATCACCTTGCATCAATAGTGTTTCCTATTCATGGATGTCAGAAGAGCAATAGTATGGTTTAGGCAAGATTTGAGGCTGCACGACAACGAGGCATTGCACCATGCACTCCGGATGGCCGATGAAGTATTGCCTGTATATGTATTCGACGAACGCGTGTTCACGGGGCGTACGCGCTGGTTTGATTTTCCCAAAACAGGAAAGTATCGAACACAATTCATTATTGAGTCGGTTGAAGCACTCCAAGAGTCCCTCAGAAAATTGGGGAGTGAATTAATCGTCAAAGTAGGAAACCCCGAAGAGGTGATTTTCGATCTGGCGAGAGCTACCAAAAGCAGTTGGGTCTGCTGTAACCGAGAACGTACCGAGGAGGAACTCCGAGTGCAGAACCACTTGGAAGAAAATCTTTGGAAAATCGGCACCGAGATCATCTACGACCGAGGAAAAATGCTTTTCTATACAGCCGATCTCCCCTTCCCTATCCACCACACACCCGATGTTTTTACCCAATTCAGGAAAGAAGTGGAGAAACTTACGCCCATTCGTCCGCCACTTTCTGTGCCAGAGCGCATTCCTCCATTGTCGCTACGGGTGACATCCGACCCTATGCCCACCTTGGCTACTTTCGGCAAGGAAGAAGTGATACCCGATTCAAGGGCAGCCTTAGCTTTTCGCGGAGGAGAACAAGCCGCTTTAGCGCGACTGCGCTACTACCTCTGGGAAAGCGACCATATCAAAACCTACAAAGAAACCAGAAATGGGTTGGTAGGCGCCGACTATTCCTCCAAACTATCACCTTGGTTGGCGCAAGGTTGTATTTCCCCCAAACGCATTTACCAAGAAATAAAACAATACGAATCCGAACGAGGTGCCAATGAAAGTACGTATTGGTTGATTTTTGAACTGCTCTGGCGTGATTTCTTCCGCCTCATGGGCAAAAAACACGAAAATCTAATTTTTCTCAAAACGGGCACAAAAGGCACCTTGGACAAACCCTTGGAAAACAACTGGAATGCCTTCAACCGATGGATCGAAGGCGAAACGGGGATACCATTTATTGATGCCAATATGAGAGAGCTTAACCTCACGGGTTTTATGTCCAACAGAGGGCGGCAAAATGTAGCGAGTTTCTTGGTCAATGACCTACAAGTCAACTGGCAGATGGGGGCAGAATATTTTGAATCGCTGCTGATTGACTACGATGTCACCAGCAACTGGGGCAACTGGAATTATGTAGCTGGCGTAGGCAGCGACCCCCGCGAAAATCGGTATTTCAACATCCTTAGCCAAGCTAAAAGATACGACCCCAAAGGTGAGTATGTAAAACAGTGGATTCCCGAACTGGCGGAGGTACCACAAGAGTTCATACACACGCCTGATTTAGTTGATTTTGCCACCAAAGACACCATCGACTTCACACCTGGCAGCGATTATCCGCCTGCTATGGTTTCTGTGAAAAAATGGATGTAAGTACCTGTTTGAATTTATTTCTTCGATTTTGTTACAGATAAAAAAAATAGAAGCAGAATTTTCAGAATGAGATATGTTCATCAAACAACATCAAACGGGCGAAGCCCATCAAACAACATCAAACAACATCAAACAGGCGAAGCCCTTCAATCAACATTTCCCACAATAAAGGTAGCTCGAATCTAAACCTAGCGACTCTTACGGCAACCGAAAGCGGAATTATTTGTTTACACGGCAGCAAATATTTTGGCCGACGCAGAATAATTGCCTAATTTTGACCTCAGAATCATTCAATTAATCAGCGAAAATTCGCTTATGACAACTACGATAGCCAAAAAGGCCAGCACAAAGAAGAAAAAAGCGGCATACAGCAAGGAGCAGTACATCAGTTGGTACACCCTCATGCTGCGCATCCGAAAATTTGAACAAAAAGCACTAATGGCTTACGGCCAACAGAAAGTGCGCGGGTTTTGCCACGTGTATATTGGCCAGGAAGCTGTAGCTGCCGGCATTGAATCGGCACTGATAAAAGGCGACGGCATCGTGACGGCTTATCGCCAACACGGTATCGCCATAGGCCGAGGCATCGACTCCCGTTCTGCTATGGCCGAGTTGTTCGGCAAAGCCACCGGGTGCAACAAAGGCAAAGGTGGTTCCATGCACTTCTTCAGCAAGGAACACAACTACTACGGCGGCAACGGTATCGTAGGGGCACAAATTCCTATTGGCACGGGCATTGCTTTCGCAGAGAAATACAAAGGCACCAACAACCTATGCGTCACCATGTTTGGGGATGGTGCCGCCCGCCAAGGTGCCTTGCACGAGGCTTTCAATATGGCAATGAGCTGGGAACTCCCCGTTCTTTATGTGCTGGAAAACAACGGCTACGCCATGGGCACTTCCGTGGAGCGCACCTCCAACGTGATTGACATGGTGAAAATGGGACTTTCCTACGATATGCCCAGCGAATCGGTGGACGGTATGGATCCTGCCGCCGTTCACGAAGCCGTAGAACGCGCCGCCGCACACATCCGAGCCGGCAAAGGCCCTTATTTCTTGGAGATGCGTACCTACCGCTACAAGGGGCACTCGGTATCCGACCCCGCCAAGTACCGCACCAAGGAAGAAGTAAAAGAATACGAAGACAGAGACCCTGTCAAAATTATTGAGCATTTGCTTTTAGATAGCAAAATGGCCACCGAGGCAGAAATCGAAGCCATCAAAGATACCGTCAATGCAGAGATCGATGATGCCTACAAATTTGCCGACGAGTCGCCCCTACCCGATGCTGCCGAGCTATACACCGACAACTATCTACAGGAAAACTACCCGTTCCTGACTTGATCTTGTCTTATAGTTAGTATATGTTGATTTTAGGGGGTACCCCCACGCCACCCTTCCACTGTCGTTACAGGGTGGCGTGGGGTCGCGCTGTCCACTCGTAGCCACCCCTCCGCAAAGCTCCGGCGCGGCACCCGTTCCCATCGCTTACCCGAAAAGGGTCTTGCCCTTCCTGCCTTTATTTATACCATCAAATGATGGTTTCTAATTTCATCCCCCTCGATCCTTTGACCATTACTTGTGCGCCCTGCCAGTTGTTTTTATCCCAATTGGTCGTGAGTGCCGCTGCCGATGGAAAGTGGTCGATACCCAACCGGGCAGCAATTTCGCTGAAAAGATCTCCCACCAGCACCACCTGCTCGAAAGCCTGTTCCAATGCCAAGCGGGCAATGGCTTCGTGTTCAGCGGCCGCCTCCTCCCCCAGTTCCAGCATATCCCCCAATACAACTACTTTGCGATCGCCGGGGAGCTGCTTGAAGGCCAGCAATGCCACCTGCATACTGGAGGGGTTGGCGTTGTAGGCATCCATAAACCATGCAATGCCATCCTTGTGCAGCCACTGCGAGCGATTGTTGGACGGGTTGTACTGCCCAATGGCCGCGATAATTTGTAACGTAGGCACTTTGAAATACTTTCCAACAGCGATGGCCGTGATGATATTATGGAGGTTGTGTCGGCCTGCCAAATGGCTTTCACATTCGTGCAAGGCACCGTGGTGATCGAGGAAGGCCGTAGTGACAGTGGGAAACAACGCCCTGAGCTGTACCTCATAATAAGGTATCGTCAGTTGGGGCTGGTCGGAAATTTTGTATCCAATCCGCTTTTCCACCTTCCTTTCCGTTGCCATATCATGCAGGAACGGCTCCTCCATATTGATAAAAGCAACGCCTTTGCTGGCAGCCAACCACTCATAGAGTTCACCTTTGCCAATCTTGATACCTTCTTGCCCGCCAAAACCTTCCAAATGAGCCTTTCCGATATTGGTAATAAGGCCGTGAGTGGGTTCAGCAATGCGACATAGCATCGCGATTTCGCGTTGGTGGTTGGCACCCATTTCTATGACGGCGATCTCCGTATCGCGTGGCATAGCGAGCAGCGTAAGCGGAACGCCGATGTGATTATTGAGGTTGCCCTGTGTAAAATGAGTCTTGTGCGCCTTGGACAGCACCGAAGCCACCAACTCCTTGGTCGTTGTTTTTCCGTTGCTACCCGTAATAGCGAGCAGGGGGATATTGAACAATCGTCGCCAAGCCGTAGCCAACTGCTGGAGCGCCAGCAGCGTATCTTCCACCAAGAGGACGCGTTCATGAGTCGCCAAGGCGGGATCATCGGTCACAGCAAAGCTAGCCCCCTGCGCAATAGCTTGCGCAACAAATTGGTTGCCATCAAAGCGGTCGCCTTTCAGGGCAAAATAAAGATCTCCTGCCTGCAACTGGCGAGTATCAGTAGTAACCCGTCCTGCGGTTTGGAAGCAAGACAGCAGCAAGTCGGTAGAAGCGAAGCTTGTCATGAAATATATGGATAAATTACGCAGAAAAATTAACTTAACGATTTGGCTTTTGTATAGTAAGCCAAGCGGTTCATGTTAAGCGGGTTTACTATACAAAAGCCTTAGTAATTTGACGGAAATAAACTGTTCAATTTTTTTTAGGAGATTCGCAAATATTTTCACATAATTTCTCCCGATAGCTATCGTCCCGATAACTATCGTCCCGATAACTATCGTCCCGATAACTATCGGGATCAATTATTTAGAAAATTTTTCCGAATCAAAAATTGAACAATTTATTTTTATCCCGTCCCTTAAAAAAATCGGGAAGTAATTTTTTGCGTCATATAATAGCAAGCGGCAAAAATATAGTAAAAAAGCCATTCGGTGTGAGGGGAATGGGGTAGATAGATTGAAACTATGCAAATTATTCAATCCATGATGTAAAAAGGGAGTAGCAGGTTTACTACCACAAGCCCCCTGCCCCACCCTCCTTCGCTTTGAGCAGCCCGAAGCTTTCGTCATAGCGGGCGACTCCATTGCAGTGTGCATTGAGGTGGTGAACCCCGCCGAGGCTGCCGCCACTCAGGTGGACTTGGGGTGGACAACTGACCCCTCCGTCCACTTCCCGGATATGCCTGCTACCCAAACGCTGACGATTGCTGCCGGGCAAGACCGCCACTGCCTGACTTTGTCGCCCCAGATGCGCGAAAATCCCACGGGCGATACCACCCAGTATGTCCTGCAACTGTCGAGCGCCACAGGCGGCAACACCGCTACCATAGCCGTACCCCGCGACCTATCATTAGGTGTAGCCGATATTATGCCCTGCGATGTCTATCAAGACAGCACCGCCGTCAACTGCGAACTCACCGACACCACCACCCTCCAAACGGGCGTACCCCTCATCACCACCCTCCGCCCAGGCGACAGCTTCTTCGCTGGCGACTTCCGCGTGGAAGTGGTGGAGGCGCAGGGGGCAGGTGTATTCAGCGGCACAGGACGCATTGTAGTACCCTATCTGAACCAGGTGGTGGTGAATGTGCGCTTCGATGGCATCACCGTGAACGAACAGTGCCAACTAGCCGAAGGCGAAGTGGTAGTGGAAGGCGTGGGCGCGCAAGTGCTGAGCGAAGAATTAGCCAATGCGCTAGATGACCTGCTCTCCACGCTGGATGATATTGATAATGTGTTGAGTGTGGCATCTCAAGTGCTGAATACGTTAAACGAGGTAATAGAGTCGCAAGATGAACTTTCCTCTGTATTGTCGGGGGGATGGAATGTGTTACAAGGAGCTTCGGCCATAGGAAACGAATACCCCTATCTACCAGACAGCCTGCTGCATCACTTAGATCAGGCGATACTGTGCTTTTTGGCTCATCCACCTGATACCTGTGCCCAGATGATGGGTGAGCAGGTGCAGGCTTTGATGAATGCGATAAATGCGCAATTTGCGGCAGACTATGCGGTGCGGTTTTCGCCTTACAGCCTACAAACCCACGGCTTTGATAGCCTGACGCACCGCGCTATGTATCCCCAATACAATTACCTGAGTATTGCTGGGCAAGATTACTATGTGCCTTGGACTTCGGTGGAGGCTGGAAAAACGGATACCTTGATGGTACGTCCATCGGTAACGCCCTTTCCTGCTGACTTGCACTTCGAGGATAACCAAACGAACAGGATTGCACACTTTGAGGCAGACGGGCAGATGCTGCTGCACGTGCATGGTAGGGAAGCGGGAGACATCCACCAAATATACCCCGTACAGACCCGAGAAGATGAAAACGGCATCGCAACTCCTTTCTATGCAGGGAAATTAAATGTGGCAACGTATGCCCGTCAGACCCATGCGGTGGAGTTGGTGCAGGTTAATGGTGCGATGGACTTGACGGAAGCAGATGTCTCGCTCATTAGCCAAATATTGAATGGGATTTACGAGCCTGCTGTGACAGGGTTTACATTGACGCTTGGGGACGATCTTTCTGTGGACGGATTCGACAATAGTTTGGACTCGACGGGGTCGGCGATTTACGCCTTGTACAACGCAGAAATGAAAACGATCAAGGGGCAGTTGGCAGCCAGACCTGATTACGACCCTGAAAAATACTACCTCCTGTTGGTAGGCGCGTTTGAAGGCGGCCAAGCTGGATTTATGCCCAAGGGGCGGAACGTAGGGTTTGTATCAGTGGATGCACACGGCGATATACCCTCCTTAGCACGCACCATCGCCCACGAACTAGGGCACGGTGCTTTCGTGCTGGAGCACCCGTGGGAAACGTACGCCGAATTGCGCCCAGGCGATACCCCCAACCTGATGGACTACGGCCAAGGCATCGACCTGACTAAACCCCAGTGGGATCGCATACAAGACCCTCCCCTGCATTTGGCGGTGTTTGATTCGGATGAGGAGGGGGAGAGCATAGGGTATGATGAAGGAGTAGTTAAAATATTTCCACAGCCAAACTACCCGTACACATTATACCAAAGATGTTTTGCACCTTGGACTCGTTTTGGGCACTTTCCTATTCCGCTTCCGCTTCCTTGCTTTCCTACTGGCCTCGCACAGCATACCCTGAGGAATAGTTTTTGGGGAGACAACAGGGGCTTTTCATTGGATAGACATCGAATACCTTTAATACCCGAGCTAGGTGAAGAAGGTACAGTGACTGCCCGAATGCATCAATATCTATCATTGCGCTTGAACGGCGAACTATTAGGAGAAGAAGCTTTTTCAAGTGAATCACTAGGATATGCCAATTTTATTGCGGCAGAAGAATCATCAGATAGATGCGAACCAGATAGATGGCTTCGAGTTGGTCAAAACAGACATACCCGTACAATGGCAAGAATGTTTATGGAAGGCTCGGATCCTTTAATCGTGTTTTCTGAAGGGATAGTCCCAGACATTGAGGCTCAACTGATAGCTTATATTGATGTAATACAAGGAGGGGAAGTTCTGTATCTTTATTTGCGAGGCATTATCAATTATAAGAAATTTCCGGCTTACGAAGCATTTATTGAAGATGCGGCAGGTAATCGTGTATTTATCGCTACTTTTGCTCCCGAAGGAGAGTCTCATTTGGACACGGAACTGTTATGCCCTCAGTATGACTATAATAGAAGATTCGATCTAAAAATTCCAATCGACGATAATGGAAATTTTCTTATCAATCAAGAGATGATTATAGGGTGGAATCAACGACCACCAACAACCTTTCAAGGTATCCTTTTTGTAGCAGATGTAGAAGATCCTGTTTATACGGAATTTCGCTTACCTGTTTTTGATTATCAACGAGTAACGGTTTCAGATTGGAACAATTACCACTTGAATAAAAACCCCGCTGGTGATTGCCCTGCAATTCCTTGCGAAGGAGAATACTAAAAGAAGCCGGCATGAAAAAAACGCTAAAGATAATTTTGCTAATAGTAGTACTCTATAATGTCATTGGACTACTGCTGTATGTCGTGAAATTTGACCGAAAGTGTGAACGGATTTTCATTCCAGAGGATTATCGGGGAATCTTTGTGGTTGTGCACCAATATCCGCACGGTTTACCACGAGATTACTACGGTTGGTGCAGGGAGTATCGTATTCCGGATGATGGTGTGTTGCTGACCAGATTTAAGTCGAACCCTGGCTGGATGCAAAGTAAAGACAACATCAAAGTTTACCTAACCGACGAAGAAGGCAACAGCGTAGTGGAGGCGAAATGGAGGGAAAATGGTAATACGCAATACCCAATAGATGAGCATCAAGTGTATTTCAAATTTATTGGTTATGTCAAGCATGGCACACATTTATTAAACCTCAGATCGTATTCTTATGGAATATTCGTTATCGACGAAGGGGTGGGCATAAGAAATTATTCAGGGACACAAACAGAGATAGAAAAGGCTACGACTAAGGCCGTGCAGAAAATTTTAGCCGAAGAGCGGAAAATGGATCAATAATTGCCCCCGTCATTTACATTTTTTCTGTTGTATAAACTGTACATCTCCCCACCTCACCCCCCATTGTTTAGGAAGCCGTGAAGCATGGTGTAGAGCTAGACACCAAGGGCATCCATATATGGATCCAGCCAACACAGACCCAGTATCAAGGGTGATTCAGGCCAACCCCTGCTTGTTAGACAATATTGAGACGATTAATTTCAATATTCATATACCCTACGACGAGGAGTGGGAGCAGATGAAGAGCATCATATTCATGATGGTTGCCGCGCCGCTTGCTGGCAGTGTATTATCAGCCAGCGGTGCATTAGAAACAATAACAACTTATTTTGCGGAACTGATTCCAACCATAACCTCCACAGAAGCTCGGAGGAGAGCGGTCTGCGCGGCTAAAGCCCTCTCTGTGGACATAGCGGTGCAGACGGCTATCATCTACTACTTCCCGCGCGAAGGGGAGAGTTATTCCTTTGGGGAGGCGTTGTCGCAAGTGAACCTGATACAGGCAGCTGCATCGGCTATAGAAGGGGCAACAGCCTGCGAAAATCCGTTATTGGAGTTTGTCGCAGCACCTGCGTTCAGTTGCATATTAGATGGCTATGTGACGGAAAACGGCACCATCCGCGAGGATTTTGATTGGGAAGCGTGTGGCGAAGGAGTCATCTCGGCAGTATTGTTTGGAGCTATTATAGAGCTATCGCCATCGGCATTAGGCTGGATGCGGCAGATACCCAGTTCTCAAGTAGTTGATAAGCTGAAGGGTATGGTTGATTGGCCTGAACTACAAAACGCCAGCTTGCTGCGGTTTTTCAAGAAAACGAAGGCTCCGGGCAGTTTTTCGCAACAACAAATCCTAGACTTATTCGGCTTGCCTGCTGGCACGAACGTTGCCACCATCACCAACAACCTGAACAACAACCCCAACACCCCCAACCTCCTAGACGTGCTGGAACAAGGGCATTGGTGGGACGACATCGCCACCCAATTCCCGGATGTAGCCACAAGGAAAAATTTCTTGGAAGATATTACCCGTGATGTTAACTTTGCAGTGGATTTGAAAGCAAGGCCGGAGTTGGTGGGGGCGTGGGAGGGATTGTTCAATACTGGATTAAGAACCGATATTCCTTGGCTTACAAGAGCAAGTAAATGGTTAGATGAAGGAGCAGAATTTGCAGCAGATGGATCAGGGAAGTTAACCAAGAACGGGCAGCAAATTCTTGAGATAAGAAATAATAAGATACTTCCAGATAAGTATGATTATCCAGTTTCAGGAGGAACTCCAGTTGGAGAAGCATCTAACGGCTATCAAGTAGTAAAGAATGGAAATGATCTCTCAGTTAGAAGAGTCCCTGAAACTGCTGGATATTCTCAAAGTGATTTGGCGTTTTTGACTCAGCATCCTAGTGCTCATGTTTTGGAAAGGCATGGACATGATGTTACAGATGCGGCATTAATAAAAAGATCAACAACAGGAATTGCCCCTGACGGTCATTCTACTGGAATACCACCACACAGCTCTAAATTTAGAGATCAACAAGCAGTGATGGATGCAATTGATAATGTGAAACCAGGAACACCAGCTTTTGCCGCAAGAGAACAACAACCTAATGGTTTGTGGGTCGTTGAACATCCTGGGAATTTCGGTTATGGTTACGCGAATGGAGGTGCTGGCCCCGTTCAGATGTTTAAGGTCACCGCTGTTTACAGCCAAAATGCTAATGGATTTTTTGAGCTAATAACAATGTATCCAAATAGATAAATGGAGATAAAGCAGATTAGAAAATTAATGTCAGCATGTGGATATTTTGATTATGGTATTGACAAGATATCGTTGCTAGAGATGTCCCTTCAAAGGGATTCTGAATTCACTTTAGAAAACCTGAGAAGTGAATTAAAAAACACCCTTGACTCACCTGCTATTAATTGGGTTGATCTGGCAATTGATACTGGTTTTGTATATGGTTCTAATGAAATAACACCAACTAAGCTTACTGTTGGAAACCTCTTGGTTTTCACAGATAGTTTTCGGTGGAAGGATATCGTAAAGTTTGATGCTGTTATGACGGTAGCTCAAAAAGACAAGTTGAAAGAGCAATTCCAGGAAATCGGTGTGCAGCACTTTAAAGATATATACGAACTAATAGAGCATCAGTATTTTGATTGGCTACCCTTCGAGGTGAAGCATTCATACAAGCAAAATTTTAAAGAGGTTAATTATGTGGACGAGGATATAATTTTTCACTTGAAGAATACTGTATGGGAATACTTATTCCCAAATTCCCTAAATATAGAAAGACTAACTTTTATTAGAAGGGAAGGTCTACAAATACTACGTGAGCAAAAGAAGAACCAAGGCTGGATGGATATGTCGAATATGATATTGTTTCTAAAAGATTGTTGCCCCGGATTAGATTTATACGAATTAAGTAGAGTTGAGTGGGGAAAGGATGTTGAATATAAAATCCACTATCGGAACCCATTTACGCTAGGTTTCAAAAGAGTATCCCCGCTGTCCGTAGATTAGCGGCGCAATAAAATGAAGCCGCTGCAAGGAGACTGTGTCTTCGCGCAGTTATCAGATCATATCAAAACCATAGCAGGTTGTACCTGCGGCAATCATATCGAGCATGATAGAGACAGATTCTTTATCCTGCTTGCTCGTTCTAGCCCGCTAGTTGCTGCACTTTTTTTTTCGTCAGGAAAGCATCGAGAAAGATTTTCACTACATCCCGATCTTGGTCAGGGAGTTGTTCGATTTGCTTGAACTGGTTGAGGAGTTCTTTATCGGATAGCTGGCCGGAGGCGAGTTCTTCGGCGGTGCCGTGCAGTCTCATTTCGCACGCATGGTGACCGAAAATCAGGAGGTCAACGAACTGCTATTCGACCTCATTGAAGCGAGGAGTTGGAGTGCTACCAAGATGCGCCACTTCATGGAGTTAGACGAGGTCAGTCTAGGGCATATCCTGCTAGATGAACCTGCCAATGCCACCGCACGTACTAGTGCATGGAGCGACCTATACTCGCCCGCCGATCACATGCTAGTCAACAGCCTTTTAGACGACTACATCCGTGTCAGGCAAGTGGAAGGGCTGGCTGAGCTGCCCGATTTCGTGCGCGCCAGCGAGGAGAACGCGGACATCTTCAAGGCTCTATACCGCTCGAACTTCGACGAGGGATCCGCCGCCCTCAACCCGCCGAAGGACAACCGTGACTGGCTCATGGGCCTGCTCACCGACGGCGGCAGCGGCGTGACCGCCACCTTCTCCGACGGCACTGCCGTGTTCCGCATGGCCACCAGCACCGGCAGTGCCGACGAGATAGCCCGCATCACCGCCCAAGGCGACATTCTGGCCGCTGGCACCCCCGTAGGCAGTGGCTGGGAGCCGACGGACATCTTGCACATCTCGCACGACGGCTCACGCGCCATCATCTGCCGTAGCGGTGCCTGCGAGATCCGCATGGGCGCCTGCTTCCCCGCCCAAACCCCTATCCATACCCCCGCAGGAATGGTAGCCATAGAAGATATTGCCATAGGTGATGTGGTATATGCCTATGACGAAAGCCAAAAAGACACTATCTTGTCACGCGTGACGAATACCTTCTCCAAGACCTGGTCAAAAATGGTGCGTTTAGTGGTGAACAATGATACCATCACCACCACCAGTAACCACCCCTTCTTTATACCGAAGTTGGGCCGCTACCTATCTGCGGATAGCCTATGGCGCGGCATGAATCTATTGGCACTCACTGGCACCCTGATGACGGTACAGTCCGCTGTGGCCTTCGATAGCACTATGGCCGTCTATAACTTCGAGGTAGCCGATCACCACAACTATTTTGTGGGGGAGGATGGGGTGTTGGTGCATAATGAGTGTGTTTTTGTGAAGTTGGGCTTGCGCAACCTACCCCAAGAAACAGCCGCCGACCCGATTTTTGATGTACTCACCAACGTATTCGGTACCACCCCGCAGGCCACGTTGAACCGCATGGACTTTCTGGAAGACTACGGTAGGCTTAGCGGCCAAGCTAAAGCCGATTTTGAAGCTTTTTTCCGGGGGGATGACCTATTGGTCGCCAACCCTAGCATGACACAGGAGGCTCTATTGGCGGCGAAGGAGAGTAGGGTTAGAGCGTGGGGGGTGGCGTACCAGTTTACTGATCCGACTGATGTTTCGCTATTGACTAGGTTGGCTAATGACATGGGGGATCGACCCAATTTGGCTGCGATAATTACGAGTCATGTTGACCCTGATGGAGCATTTAATACATGGAATAGAGTTTCTTTAGGAGAGCGATTTGTGGCAGAGACGAAGTTCTATAACGTGATGGATGAACTTGTTCCTCCTGGTGTCGATTATGATTTCATTTGGATAGACCCAAATACAGGCGAATCATTCGTTTGGGGAGCACCGACATCAGGGTTGAAGATTTATTCAAACGCTCCAGAGGGAACATTTATCATTGGAGGCTTTTTCCCAGATTTGAAATTTCTTTTACCCCAGTTTCCCACAGCTACGATTGGGCATCCGACAACTCTTGTGTTGCCAGATCACGTTAATCAATTAAATGATTGGATATCAGCGGGATTTCCTCAACCTATTGGCTCACAGTTTAATCTTTTAAATGTTTATGACCCCCTTTTTGTGCATGTATTAAACAACCCCCAAGAATTGGTTACATATGGTGTTTTCACAGATAGAGGAGCGGGTAAGTTTTTTACATTCATCAATGGCCCATGGATGGATGCTGCCGTTCAGCAAGATAAGTTGATTTTGGTAGCATCTGATATGAGTAATTATATTTATGAGACTCCAATAAAGTTATCAGGGTTTGGTAAAGAGGTTCATCGCTTGGAGTGGGTTCATGGGTATCGATTCAATCCAGCAAATAATACTATGGTTCCACCTAGCGAAGCTATAGGCTTACCGACATTAACCAGAGCAGGCGATTTAGATCACGGATTTTAATCAATGGGCAATGGACATGAAGAAATTTTTATCTAACGATGGCGAACTTTTTATAAAAATTCGTCCTTTCGTTAAGGAGTATGGCTTTCAGTATAAGTATAAGGGTACTTATGGATTTGCCTTAGAAAACGAATATTGTTTGGTTTCTTTTGGTACTGAGAGATATGAAGATAGTTTAATCACTATCTTAACTGATAAAAAAACCGAAAAACGATACACTTATGTAGATTTGTATTTAGCGAAAGGAAGTCCTACTCTGTTTCTTGTGGAGGGAAAATCCGAAAACAATGGTTTAATATCAAAGGTACTAGAAACTATTGAATTTTTAAAGGCTCATGCTGATAGTGAATTGAAAGGCGATTTTTCTACCATGAACTGACTACCACACTGCCTGTAGTTTAGCGACTCGATTGTATGCGCCAGCGGCAACTGCGAATTGGTGGTTGGCACCTGCTTCCCCGCCGGTACCCCCGTGCACACCCCCGCCGGCCGTTTCACTCCATAGAAAATATCCATCGGCGACACGGTTTATGCCTATGACGAAAGCACCAAAACCCCTATCTTAGCCCCCGTGACTACCATCTTCCAAAAAGCTGGCACCAACTGGTGCGTATCATCACCGGGCGCATACGCTGATGGCTACCCCCAACCACCCCTCCTACCTGCCGAGGCTGGGTCGCTATATACCCGCCGACAGTCTCCGCCAAGGCATGCAACTTCTGGCACTCACGGGGGCGCTGCTCACGGTGCAGAGCGTGGCGGCGCTGGACACCACCGTACACGTCTATAACTTCGAGGTAGCGGCCACCATAATTATTTTGTGGGGAGGATTATAATAACGCTGCTTTTCAAAAACGGCTTCGTCGCCCCCTCTTATATTCCCATAATCCTATACTCCCTCCTCCCTCAGCCGCTCGATGTATGCCAATTCCAGCCCCAGCTTTTCTGCCACTTCTGAAGCGGGTATGCCCATGCTGAGCAATAGTTTGACGGCATTTTCTTTTTGTTGGCGTTCCTCCTCCTGTTTACGCAGTGCCTCCTCCTTCAAACTCTGCTCCAATGCTTTTTGTTGGAGGGCTTCTTCCCGCTGCTTTTCCGATTCGGCGATGCGGTGCTCGTAGTCGTTGATTTCGGCGATGAAGTCGTCTTCGATGGTCATCGTGTCGCGGACTTCTTTTTTTGGACGGCAGCCTGTAGGCGGCGGATGATGGAACGGAATTTCTCCGGAAAGTCTATTTCGCTTACGTTCATAATATGGTGGTCTGCTGTTCGGTTGTCTTGGTCGAATATGCTGAGGAGGGCTTCTAATTCATCGCGCCGCTTACCTTTGCCGATGCCGGGGATGTTTTGATACAAAATAATGTTTTTATCAAGGTGGCAACATTTTTTGGTAAAAATATTTACTTTAGCCACTTGCCACATTGCTTTTTGTCTTAAAACCCGCAAATTTGCAACATGAAGATTGCCAACCCACTCTATGACCATGCTTTCAAGTACCTGATGTCCAACGACAAGCTGGCGCGGAAGGTGCTATCTGTCATATTGGAAAAGGAAGTCTTGGAATTGGAACTCTCCCAACAGGAGTTGGTCGTAGAAGATGAAGAACGCCGCTTCACGCTGTATCGCCTAGATTTCAAGGCC
Organism: Saprospiraceae bacterium; assembly: GCA_041392765.1. Classification (GTDB taxonomy): domain Bacteria; phylum Bacteroidota; class Bacteroidia; order Chitinophagales; family Saprospiraceae; genus Lewinella. The sequence goes on along the minus strand of JAWKLL010000018.1, from coordinate 26,560 downwards.
GTTATAGTGGACGAAAGTGGCAAAAAGGAAACGGTACTCATAGAGCTACAAAAATCTAAGCTACCAACCAACGTGCTGCGTTTTCGCAACTACGTGGGCTTGGCTTATACGCAAAAGACAAAAACCAAAAACCCCGAAACCCAAACGGAGCAGGATAGTGCATTGCCCATCATATCTATCTACATTTTAGGGTACAACGTGGAGGACATCCCACATGTCGCCATCAAAGTGAACCGCAGGACTATTGATATGTCGAGCCATCAGGAAATCGATCTACAGAGCGATTTTGTTGACCTGCTCACCCACACGACGTGCATCCTACAAGTACGCCGCCTGCCCGACGAGCGCCGCAGCCGTATTGAACAGTTTCTCACCCTTTTCAACCAAGCCTGGATCATGGAAGAAAAATACATCCTCGATTTGCAAGAAGTCCCCAAAGGCTTTGAAGATATAGCGGAATACCTTCAGCGTCCGCTGCAAGAGGAAGAGATAAGAGCTAAACTGCGTGCGGAGGAAGAAGTGGAAAACTTATTCGCGCAGCAGGAGGCAGAGAAAGCATACTATAAACGAACGGCAACAGAAGCAAAGGCTCGCGAAAAGAAGAACGCAGGCAGAAAGAACAAGCACTACGCCAACAGGAAGAAGAGCGCAGACAGAAAGAAGAGGCATTGCGCAAACAGGAAGAAGAACGCAGGCAGAAAGAAGAGGAGCGCAAACAAAAAAGAACAAGCCATAGCGCAAGCGCATGAAGCGCGGGTCAAATTGGCTCGCCTGCTGTTGCGCACGGGTATGTCCGTCAAAGACGTAGTGCTTGAAACGGGATTGTCGGAAGAAGAGGTGAGGGCGTTGGTGGAGTAAAGTGTGTACAGCGTAACACTCGGAAAAATACGCTTGATAACGTTACCGTGTTTTGCCCTGCCCTTTTTAGACAGATGAAATATTTTACCTTTATATCGCTTATCAAGGTTTTGGCTGTTAGTATATTGTTGTTATTATATTTTTTTAATGGCGATGATAAAAAACGGCGAAGCGATAGAGGATACTTTGATAGGAACATGGTATGCTCAAGACGACTACAATACATCCCCTTTTTGGGCTATCAATATTGATTCTTTTGATTCGATTACGTTATATTATGGTATAAATGTAGCTACTAGGCTTTCTTTTCAACGCTATCGTGAAAAAATTTATATATCGGATTGGACTACACCAATAGTAATAAACACTTCAGGTAGCAACGATACCCTTATTATTAATGAAACCAAATTTGCAAAGCAAAACAGAATACCTCCATTGCTGAATAGCAAGTTCTTTAGTGCCAAAGAAAATGCCAAATGTATCTCAAACTATGCCTGCTGAAATGTTCATGGGGCAAAATGGATTATATATAGCATTTTGGAAAGATGATAAGGATAACTATACGTTTAGCTATTGGAATACTACCTTTGATATCAGAGATTTTATTATTCTCTCCACTTCATGTATTTCAAACGGAGAGAAAACCTATTCATTCATCTTGGCAACTCGGTTACATTGAAAGATATCGCATGGCTATACATTGAGATGCTTCAATTCGGTGTGGATAGAAACCCTGCCACTGTAAATCTTGTTTTTGACCGAAATGATAAAAGTGATTTTCCATTTTTTTCGTGACAATATCTACCAATTCTGGGGAATATCGTTTACAAAGACAGTCTTCATTCTCCGGTGACAATGCCCTTTATTGCGCTTCGGAAGGAAGAACTGCTGCAAAATACAAATGAATTGGTGTATATCAATAGCACGTCCGATATTGATCTTTAGACAAAATATTGCCAGATAAGCGCTATTTAATTAGTATAAGTGATAAGTTAAGCCTTGAAGACTACATTGAAGTGAGACAGATATGTGAAGAAGCGGGGGCAAAAGCGGCAGTGATAACTGAAATACGCATTGGGGACTAAGAGTATGTTTTGAAACCCAAATGGCCATCACATAAAAAGTAAATAACCTTTGGTGATAGTAATATAATGCTCAAGGATCTACATCCACCGCAATGCGTACGCCAGAGAATCCTTTGGTTTGTAGCAACTTGTCGTTGGCTATGCGGATACGTGTTTTCACCCATGCCAAACGGGCATTGTCATTCCTGTCGATTTTAACCATTACATCTAAGAGGTACCAAGTGCGTACGCGGCCTATCAAGGGAACAGCAGGGCCTAAAAGGCTGTCGCCCAATTCTTGCCGAAGCCAGTGTGCATAAAGCTGCATTGCATCGTTGACGGTCTTGGGTACGGTGTGCTTGAGGGTGATACGAATGAGCCGATAGAAAGGCGGATAGGCAAATTGCTCGCGCTCCTGAATTTCCCGTTGGTAAAAGCGAGAAAAAACGCCCTCCACTACCTCTCCGATAACGGGATGGCGGGCATCTTCTACTTGAATAATGACCTTGCCTTGGCGATGCTTTCGCCCTGCCCTACCCGCTACTTGCACCATAAGTTGAAAGGCACGTTCCGCAGCCCGAAAATCGGGGAACTGCAACAGTTGATCGGCACTTAAAACACCTACTACCCCTACCCGCTCAAAGTCTAATCCTTTGGTCACCATTTGGGTACCTACCAAGATGTCGATTTCGCCATCCTCAAAAGCACCGATAATTTTCGCATGGGCGTTTTTTCCTTTAACGGTGTCCAAGTCCATGCGCCCGACCCGAGCTTCGGGCAAAAATATCAACAACTCGTCCTCAATTTTTTCGGTACCAAACCCTTGCATTACCAACTGGGTTGAGCCACAAGCTGGGCAGGCTTCCGGCAACCGGCTACTATACCCACAATAATGGCATTTGAGTTGTTCCTTGAACTTGTGATACGTCAGGCTCACATCGCAGTTGATACAGGTAGAACGCCAATCGCAAGAAGGACATCGGTAAGAAGGCGCATATCCTCGTCTGTTTTGAAAAAGAATAGCCTGTTCGCCTTTAGCAAGTGCCCCCCGCAAGGCATCCAAGAGATCGGCAGTAAAATGGTTGTGCAACCGCTGTTCTAAACGGGCTTTGCGTTTGTCAGCAATAACGATTTCGGGCAATGCTACACCTCCAAAGCGTTCTTGCATCTTCACCAAACCATATTTACCGGATTGCGCATTGAAATATGATTCCAAAGAAGGTGTAGCTGTTCCTAAAAGCACCTTGGCACCAAACTGACGCGCCAACACCAATGCGGTATCTCTGCCGTGATAACGGGGGCTGGGGTCGCGCTGCTTATAACTGGGATCGTGTTCCTCATCCACAATCACTAATGACAGATTGGTATAGGGCATAAATAAGGCCGAACGCGGCCCCACGACAGCAGCATGACCACTTTTCACCTTGTTCCACAACTCCACACGCTCGTTGTGATTAAGGCGAGAATGATAGACTAAAACATCATTGCCTAGCACTTTGCGTACCCGCTCGGTAATCTGGGTAGTAAGGGCAATTTCAGGTAGCATATACAACACTTGCTGCCCTTTGGCAATAGCTTCTTGCATCAACTCCATATATACCCGCGTTTTGCCACTACCGGTGACCCCGTGTAGTAAAACCACCTCTTTTTGTTCAAAAAGGGTACTGATTTGGTGCAACGCAGCTACCTGCTGGGTGGATAATTCTTGGGCATCCACCGTATCCTCCTCATAGCTGCCTATCCGACTGATGGCACGCTCCCACGTTTCAAGGATACCTTTTTTTACTAATGCCTTAACCACACTCGTATCAGTACCTGCGGTTTTCACCAACTCCGCTTGCCGCACAAATTCCTGTTGCCGTGATAGTTGCCAAAGTGCCAAGAGTGTGCGCTCTTGCTTTTCAGCATTTTTCACTAATTCAAACACCTCAGGAGTAGGGCCATCTGCCCCCATATAGCCTGCCGCAAAACGCACGCACCACACCTGCTTGGGTTGGTACTTTTCCTGCATCTCCTCTTGCAGGTAGATGATGCGTTTGTCCAACAAGGACTTAATGATGGGATAAACCGTTTTTTGATCCAGTATGCCCTGAATGTCTTCAATGGATAGTTCTTCCTGAATAGAGAGTGCTTCTGCTACAAGGTATTCTTTATCGCTCAACAGGCCGGGATCTTGGTGGAAAAGAGGCCCCAAAGTGACACGCGTTTCACTACTCAACTTAAAATTGGCGGGAAGTGCAGCATGCATCACCTCCCCTATCGTGGACAAATAGTAGCTGGCCATCCAATTCCACAAAGCCAATTGTTGTTCAAAAACAATGGGCGTTTCATCCAACACACTGATAACGAACTTAGTAACAGCATATTCAGGAGTATCACCATGCACCCGCTGCACGATACCCGTAAAGAGCCGCTTTTTGCCAAACTGCACCTCAACACGCACCCCTACCTTCACGCTCCCTACCAACTCTTCCGGAATGCGGTAGGTGTAAGTCTGCGATAGTGCTAAAGGCAGCACTACATCCGCATAACGAGTGGCAGCCGATACCACGAGATGTGAGGTCTGTTCCAATGAAATTATATCTTTTTGATTACCAACGGGGTCTGTTCTTTTTCAAGAATCAAATCAATAAAATTCTTCAAACCTAAGTATTCTTGGGCTGAAAAGAAATGATTATTGAAACTAAGCTTCTCTACAATCTGAACACTACCGCTCATATCGCTGAATTTCAAGGAATACCGTGCTTTTCCTCCTTCCGTGGAAAAAGTGACACTCTCTGGCATTTCTTCTAATTGATAGCCTTCGGGCAACACTAACTGCATCACATATACAATGTCGCGTTGAGTCGTAAAATCCACAGGCATCGACCTTTTCTCTTCTTTCAAAGGGTTTTCATCATAAATTTGGGCCATTACACTTTGCACATAAAACAGCGATCCATTAGACTGTACAAAATCACTAGCATCCACTGTGAAGCTAATATTGACAGGTTCGCCTTTCTGCTCCAACCCTGACACCTCCACTTCGTCCGCTTGAAAAGCATACTGATTAGCCAACCACTCGTTCACACCTTTAGCACCATCGGTTTCTCGCTTTGCCTTTAGTGCTGCATAGTCCGTGAGTTTTATTTTTGCCGTCCCGGATAAAGTTCCTTCTTCCGATAATTGGACATTCAGCATGTAGGCCGTTTTATCGCTAGCGGGTGCTTTCAAGTCAACCCATTCAGAACTTGATTCGTAAATAACCCTACCTCTATCGTTCAAATCGTGAAGTGGTAACAAAGGCACCACAACATCTTTAGATACAGGATCCAACAAAAGTCGGCTTCCATCTGCCAGCTTCACCTGCACTATGACATGGTTGAACTGCATCAGGCTGGGTCTAGAAACCGATAAGAACCCGTTATCGCGCGTGCTCACTAAAACAGGATCTGCTTGTAAGTCAAGGGATCGCAACATTGCCAATAGCATCAAATTCATATCAGCAGAGGTGCCTTCTCCTTTTTTTAATATATTCATTGGGCTGGCCGATGGGAACATACTGAACCGCTCATTCCATGCAATTGTAGTTTGCAATTTGTTGTAAACGGCAGTCGCTTTCTCCGTTTCTGTTTGTAAACCAGCCGTCCAATTCTTCGCTTGCTCTACCACCTCTCCTTTCGGATTCAAGTAATCTTTCACGGTACTCGACTCGCTGTAGATCGCGCATACCGCTTCCCATGAACGACTAAAATTTTGATTAATCGCTCCCGGAAAGTTAGTCGCCGACAACTCAAAATCAACCCTAAAAAAGTAGTTAAAAACCTCAGGCGCTAATGGCTCTGATGCCAAACCTGGCACTTGGCTGGCGGCCCAGCGATAGGTTTTAGTCCTAAAATCTATTCGCTCCGTCACTCGGCTACCTACACTGGAGGTTGAAATATCCGTGCTCGGCCTTCCGCCTCCTGTACGGTACGTTACATTGACAAACCCTGAACCAGTTTGGCCAACTACATTTTCTATCAATCGGTCAGAAGCAAAACCCTTCATATCGATGTTATAAACATAGTACTCAGGGATAACTGCTTCAATCAATGAATACTCTGTAGGAATTTCCCGTTGAAAGTACCAAGTTGGCAGATTGAAAATATAGTCTGTTTTCATGGTATATTTCAACTCTATTACCGTTCCTTCCTTTACTTGAGGAAATGCGATAGCATACCGATTTACCCCTTCGGTGATGGATTCTTCAAAAATATGCTCTTTTCCCAACTTCACTTCTTCCATGTCTCCTGAAGAAGATAAATTATAAGTGCTTCCTTTTACCGTCAGCATTTCTTCTCGTGCAGAAGAACGGGTACTCCTTTCCAACCAAAACTCAAAATCCCCGTAATGAGTACCAGATGGCTTCAAGATTTTAATGCGAATATGCCGATCTATTATAAACTCTAATCCTTCCGTTTCTTGGTCAAAATCCATTCGCATCCGCGATTCATCAAATAATACAACCGCCTCTGCATCTGGCTGAACAGGATGAGTCTTTAACTCCAACTCGTCCATTGAAATTTTTCCGAACTTGACTTTAGCCGGGTTGATCAACTGGGCATGAACGGTTGTTGTGAGCAGCCATAAAGCTACGAGCACGAGGGTGTTTATCAAACGCATAGTTGTGGTTTTGCAACTGCTTTGTAATGCCTTTGTTCCAGATAATAGATTATTGGGGTTTGAAAGCGCATTACTCAAAGAAGTCTTCGTTAGTATTATTTTGGTTGTTTAACGGAAATAAGCGTATGTCTAAATCGTTCATTATTTCCATCTCTTGCAACACCAAAAATAAAAAAAATATCAATATTGAAAAAAAATCATAACTTTGTTAAAACAAAACTCCCGGACAGGCCAAAACCTTCCGGGAGGGAAACAAAAAAACAGCAGGATAAACCGTTGGAAGGGATTTCACATCTGTGGAATCCCTTCTGATATTTTAGCCCTATTTACAAAGTACTCACTCGACGGATCACTTCGTACAAACGGGTTGATTCATTCACTTCTTCTGTAAACGGATCGTATTCCAAGTGGTTGGCAGAGATTAATTTGAGATGGGTCACGCGCCCCTTTTCGTTCTGTATGCGCTGCACATATTTCACCCAGATAGCACCGTTGTTGCGTACAGCATATATTTTGTTGTCACGCACTTCATGAACGCCGCCAATTTCTCGACAAATGACAATGTCGTCGTCATTGATGATGGGTTCCATACTATTCCCTTTGATAGGAAAAGCCACCATACCACCACCTTTCAAACCTGGAATGGCAAAGAAATCGTTGGATTCGTATTTGAATGAACCGCTGTCGATGGAAACACCTGCAAAAGCTTCTGCTGATGTAAACAGGATATTACCCGTATAAACAATTTCAGATTCATCTGGTGATGGTAGGTCAATACCAAAGGGATCGCCCTCCCCTTCTAACAGGTAGTCATAACTGACACCGTATTCTTGGCAAACCTTACGCGCCTGCTCATAGCTGATACAGCGTTTGTCATCTTCATTCAAAAAAGCACGTACAATGTGCCCGTAAGCTCTATTGCCGACGATGCGTTCTGCAAAATCGCCTAAACCCTTTCCGCCTCTGTCATTTTTTATTACATCCCCTTTTTCTTCCAGGATTTTGAACACTTTGATGAAACGATCATTCAAGTCACGTCTGTCATTAGAAATCATATTCAAGCGTTTTGTTATGGTGGTATCAATAATATGGCTGCAAGTTACGATCATTTATTATTATCAACAAATAATTTTAAAAATTTTTTTGGTTAAAATTGCTTTTCCTAAATAGTGTTGCAACAAAAGCACCGTATTTGCTGCTTTTACTGCCTTAAAAATACGTGTGGTTCGCATATTTTGGTTACAAAACAAAAGGGTGTAAAAGGCCGGTAGCCCTTTACACCCTTTTGTTTTATATTATTACAAGCAAGCAGTTACTCCACACCCTTGCGCTCGGCACGCATTTGTGGGAAAAACAAAACCTCTTGTATGCTCGTCTGCCCTGTCAACAACATCACCAGGCGATCGATACCGATACCGATACCAGATGTTGGAGGCATGCCATATTCCAAAGCACGCAGGAAATCTTCATCCAAGGCCATAGCTTCTTCATCTCCCCGTTTAGCCAAAGCTAACTGCTCCTCGAATCGCTCGCGCTGATCGATTGGGTCGTTTAATTCGGTATAAGCATTGGCCAACTCTTTGCCATTCACAATAAGTTCAAAGCGTTCTACCAAGCCGGGCTTGCTGCGATGTTTTTTCGTCAGCGGTGACATTTCTACGGGGTAATCTGTAATAAAAGTAGGTTGGATCAAGTGCGATTCGACTTTTTCACCAAAAATCTCATCAATCAACTTGCCTTTACCCATAGTGGGATCTACTGTTATGTGCAATTCCTTGCAAACACGCCGCAACCCTTCTTCATCCATGTCGCTGATGTCGATGCCCGTGTGTTCCTTGATGGCATCAAACATAGTCAATCGGCGGAAAGGCCCTTTGAAATCAATTTCCTTACCAGCAACTTGCACGACAGTGCCACCTGTGACAGAACGGATGGCATGTTCCAGCAACTGCTCGGCTGTTTCCATCATCCAAAAATAGTCCTTGTAAGCCACGTAGAACTCCACCATCGTGAACTCGGGATTGTGTGTAGCGTCCATCCCTTCATTGCGGAACATCTTACCAAACTCGTACACCCCATCAAAACCACCCACAATCAAGCGCTTTAAATATAGCTCGTTGGCAATACGCAGATACAGCGGCATATCCAACGTATTGTGGTGTGTCTTAAACGGACGAGCCGTTGCGCCTCCGTGTATGGGCTGTAGGATGGGGGTTTCCACTTCCATCAAGCCTAACTCGTCTAAAAAATGCCGCATCGCGGTTATCAATCGACTGCGCTTGCGGAATAATTCACGCACTTCGGTATTGACTGTCAAATCCACGTAACGCTGGCGATACCGTAACTCTGGGTTGGTAAATGCATCGTAGATATTTCCTTCCTCATCGCGCTTGACGATAGGAAGCGGGCGAAGCGCCTTACTCAATAACACCAATTCCGTTACATGGATGGATATTTCTCCGGTCTGTGTTTTGAATACATGACCTTTGGCACCTACATAGTCGCCTATATCCATGAGCTTTTTAAAAACGGTATTGTATAGCTCCTTGTTCTCCCCTGGCGCAATATCATCCCTCGATATATACAATTGAATGATACCACTGGCATCCTGTAAACCCGCAAAAGAAGCCTTGCCCATGATTCGACGGCTCATCAGCCTACCGGCAACACAGACTTCCTGCCCAGGCGTAGGCGCACCTGTTTCATCGGCTTGGAATCCTTCTCTGATGTCAACAGCATGATGCGTGACTGGATATAATGGCGCTGGATAGGGATCTATACCCAAAGCACGAATCGCCGCCAAATTTTCACGCCTTACAATTTCCTGTTCGCTGAGTTGCATGATTGAAAAGTATGTGAGGGATGGTAAATGTTGTAAATGTTGTAAATGTTGTAAATGTTGTAAATGTGTATAGGTGTAAATGTATAAAGATGTATATGGGTGTAAATGTTTATGGTTAGTTATCGGGATTGTATTAAGTGTATCCCGATAACTAATTTTTGACCTTAAACATTGACTGAATGGCTTCTAAGCCTGTGCTGTGGGTGTAAAACCCATAGGAGGCATACCACCTGGGCCATTTTCTTGCTCTGAAATAGGGCCAAACTGCGCCTCGTATTTTTGGATATTATCCGCAATAGCCCTCAACAACCGTTTGGCGTGCTGAGGTGTGAGGATGATGCGAGACTTTACCTTCGCTTTCGGTACATTGGGTACCAATCGCAGGAAATCAATTACAAATTCACTATTGGAATGGGCTATCACTGCCAAATTGGAGTAGATGCCATCGGCAATATCTTCCGGTAATTCGATGTTTAGCTGATTGCCTTGTTGCTTGTTATCTGCCATGATGTAATAGTTTATGCGGGTAGCCTTAGTGGGGGGGCAAAAATGAAGTTACATTTTCACAAGCCAAATAATTAGACAATGCACTCGAAATGAAGCATTTACTTAGTAGTTTGGCAAAAATGAAACGCTATTCTTTTCGCTCCTTATTTTCCTTTGGGGAAAGAACCGGGCAACTCTGCTTCAATAATTTGTTTCACTTGTTCCAACGTCAGTTCCTTGGCTTGCTCGGCATTCATTTTTTCATTGCCCACCTTGGGTAACTTGACGTTTTGTTTGCCAAAACGAATAAAAGGCCACCATCTTCCGTTTTCAATAGCAATGTTGTCTTGCTCCCATTGCTGTATGTAGCGGTTGGCTTCCTTATCCATTTTGGCCAATAATAACTTAACGGCATCTTCACCACTAAGGTTGTCCCAGTCATACCCTTTCGGAACATTGACAAACATGGACTTCCACTTGATGAAAGGGCCAAAACGGCCTTTACCCTTGGTAATTGGCTCGCCTTCGTACGTGGCTAATGGGCGGTCTTCCTCCTTCTTCGCTACAATTTTTTCCATGGCAGCATCCATATCCACATCGTGCGGATCTACGTTTCTGCCTAAGGAAATGAACTGCTCGCCCCATTTCACGTAAGGGCCATATCGCCCAGCACCTACTGATACCTCCTTACCTTCGTGCGTACCCAATACCTTGGGTAGTGCGAACAACTGAAGGGCATCCTCCAATGCAATATCATCCATGCCTACGCCAGGAGGAAGGTTGGCATATCGTGGTTTTTCATCTGGTAATAGTTCTTCCGGTGCGCCAATCTGAACAACAGGCCCTCGTCGGCTCAACCGTGTCAGGATCGTGCGCCCCGTTGCGGGGTCTTTACCGATGACACGCTCCTTCGTTACTCGGTCCGCCGTAGTGGTAATTTCCTGTACATCTTCGTGGAAAGGCACGTAAAAATCGCGGATCATTTTTTTCCACGCCTCTTTGCCTTCCGCAATATCATCGAAACGAGCCTCTATGCTGCTGGTAAAACTGTAGTCCATGATTCGCTCGAAGTTTTCATCCAAGAAATCACAAACTGTCGTACCAATATCGGTTGGGAAAAGCCTGTTCTTTACCGCTCCTGCCATTTCAGTTTTCGTCACATCGGATATTTCTTTCTCCTTGAGCGTAAGTACTCGGAAATGACGTGGGGTCCCATCCCTGGATTCTCTTACCACGTAGCCGCGGTTGTCCTCCATGATCTTACTGATAGTAGGCGCGTAAGTAGATGGACGGCCGATGCCTTTCTCTTCCAACGCTTTCACCAACCCTGCCTCCGTGTAACGTGCAGGTGGGCGGGTGAAGCTTTCAGTAGCCGTCAGGGTATCTAAGGGTAATTTTTGCCCTTCAGCCAAAGGAGGCAACATTCCTTTGGTTTCCTCTTCTTCTTCGTCGTCGTTGGATTCTAAATAGACTTTCAGGAAGCCGTCAAATACCAATACTTCACCCTCCGCTTTGAGGTTATGAGCTGGTACTTTATCGATATCTATGGTGACAACTGTTTTTTCCAATTCTGCTTCTGCCATCTGGGAAGCAATCGTCCTTTTCCATATTAGTTCGTATAAACGCTGCTCATCGCGATCGCCACTTACGTTTTGTTTTTCAATGTAAGTAGGGCGTATGGCTTCGTGCGCTTCCTGTGCACCAGCACTTTTGCTCTTGAAGCGACGGGATTTCACGTATGCTTTACCATAGTCTTTCTCTACCTGATCGGCGATAGCTTGTATGGCTAGTTCCGAGAGGTTTGTAGAGTCCGTACGCATGTAGGTGATATGCCCATCCTCGTACAAACGCTGTGCTACTTGCATGGTGCGCTTTACCGAAAAATTAAGTTTTCGGCTCGCTTCCTGTTGCAAAGTAGAGGTAGTAAAAGGAGCGGCAGGCACCCGCTTCAGTGGCTTGATTTCTATGTTGGCAATGGAAAAAATGGCATCCTTGCACTTTTCCAAAACAGAGAGGGCATCTTGTTCCGTGTCAAAACGGTCGGAAGCAGTGGCTTTTAAGGCCACCAATTTACCCTGTTCATTCTTTACCTGAAAAATAGCGTCTAACCGAAAAAACGACTGCGTTTCAAACTGCTGTATTTCACGCTCGCGCTCCACTATCAACTTAACAGCTACCGATTGAACACGCCCAGCGGATAGTTTACCTTTGATCTTTTTCCAGAGTAATTCCGATAATTCAAAGCCTACCAAACGATCCAATACGCGGCGCGCCTGCTGGGCATCTACCAAATTCAGGTCTAACGTGCGGGGTTGTTGAATAGCTTTCTGGATAGCTGGCTTCGTGATTTCGCGGAACACAATGCGCTTGGTTTGTTTTTTATCCAACCCCAGCACCTCGCACAAATGCCAAGAGATCGCCTCTCCTTCTCGGTCTTCGTCCGTTGCCAACCACACCTCATCTACTTTCTTCACCCAATCTTTCAACTCCTTTACCACCTTGTGTTTTTCCGGGGAAATCACATATTTAGTTGCAAAGTCGCGGGCTACGTCCACCGCCTTATTTCCTTTATCCAAATCCCTAACGTGGCCAAAACTCGACTTCACGACAAAATCCTTTCCCAGAATTTTTTCAATCGTCTTGGCCTTGGCCGGAGATTCCACAATCACTAAATTTCTCGACATAAATCCTTATTATTAATCGGTTAGCACGGTGTTTACAACATACTAAAAGGCGCAAATATATAGGTAAATGTTCGGTTTTGTGAATTAGCCACCACTAAACATTAAAACGGAAGTGCATCACATCACCATCATGAACCACATAATCCTTGCCTTCCACCTTCAACTTGCCGGCTTCTTTCACAGCGTGTTCCGACCCGTATTGTACGTAATCGTTATAGGAAATGACCTCTGCACGGATAAAACCTTTCTCAAAATCGGAGTGAATAACCCCTGCAGCGCCAGGTGCTTTGGTGCCGTTGATAATTGTCCAAGCCCTCACCTCTTTGACACCCGCCGTGAAATAAGTGATGAGGTTGAGGAGTTTGTAAGCTTCGCGAATTACTCGGTTCACGCCCGGTTCATCCAACCCCATATCGGCGATAAATTCTTGGCGTTCTTCCTTGCTTTCTAATTCGGCTATATCCGCTTCAATGGCAGCAGAAATAAGCAACACATCCGCATTTTCGGCGGCTACTGCTGCCTTAAAAGCTTCTGTATAGGCATTGCCCGTCTTAACAGAATCAATATCCACATTGCAGACGTAAAGAATAGGCTTGGCCGTCAACAACATCATATCTTTCAGGATTGCCTGTCCGTCTTCTGGCAGTGCTAAACTACGGGCAGGCTTGCCTTCTCCGAGGTGTTCCAAAATAGCCTCCCCTAACTCCACCGCGTGTTTAGCTTCTTTTTCACCACTCTTGGCTGCTTTGCGGAGTTTATCGACACGTTTTTCCACGGTGTCAATATCCTTGAAAATCAGTTCGGTATCAATAATTTCCTTATCGCGCACAGGATCTACGCTGCCATCTACGTGTACCACGTTGTCATCTTCAAAACAACGCACAACGTGCAGAATGGCATCCACTTCCCGGATATTGCCAAGGAATTGGTTGCCCAATCCTTCCCCTTTGGAAGCACCTTTGATGAGACCGGCGATATCGACAATATCCACGGTAGTGGGCTGTACTCGCTGAGGATTTACCAGTTCCGAGAGCTTGTCTAAGCGTACATCTGGCACGGTAATCACCCCAACGTTAGGGTCTTTGGTAGCAAACGGGTAGTTGGCCGCCAGTGCCTTGGCTGATGTCAACGCATTAAACAAAGTCGATTTCCCTACATTGGGAAGCCCTACGATTCCACACTGAAGTCCCATGTCATTTTTTTTTCGAGCGGCAAAGATAGCTAAGTGACGGAGAAAAAATAAACTGTTCTGTTTTTGATTCGGAAATATTTTATGTAGCTACTTAGGTAGTGCGCTTTCGAGCTAAAAAAAGAAGATTTTTTCGACTGACAAAGCTCATTTGAGGAGTCATGTCATGCTGAGCCGACATGGCGACGAGAATAGCTGCCGTCAGGTGGAAAAAGAGCTTTTTTAAGCCGGAATTTGGTACTACCTAAGTAGTTACAATTTTATAATCTATTCATCAAGTGGTTTTTATGCGTTTCACTACATACCGCAGCAAAGCTGGTGCAAATCGCTGGAGATAAATACCCAACGTTTCCTTACCACCAATAATGGCCTCGGGTTTCTTTGCGGCAATCACTTTAAGTGCCTTAGCGGCAAAAACATCCGGTTCCAACCCATTGACGGTAGATGTCGCTTTCAGGTTATTCTTTGACCCATCACCTTTCAAGGCGTTGATGGTCACATTGGTGTTCACAAAACCAGGGCATATCATCGTAATGGAGATTCCATCGTCCGATACTTCTGCCCGCAAACATTCAAAGAACCCATGTAAAGCGTGTTTAGAAGCCGCATAAGCCGAACGCAGCGGTGTGCCAATCTTCCCCATCACACTACTGATGACAACAATTTGCCCAAACCGCTGGCCTAACATGGCTGGCAAGACCGCTTTGGTGGCAGCCACCGTTCCCAAAAAATTGACATCCATCACCCGTTCATCCACCGACAGTGCCGTGTCCTTTACTAAGGATCGCTGCGAGATACCTGCATTATTCACCAATATATTGAGATACCCGAAGGCTTCCAGCACTTGGTCTGCCACAACCTTTACCTGATCAAATTCGGCTACATCCAAGGGAATCACTAAAATATCATCTGGCCGTGGACAAGCCGCCTGTACCCGCTTGAGTTCTTGCTCATTGCGAGCGGAGATGGCAACTCTAGCTCCTGCTTGGGCAAAAGCATACGTCAGATATTCCCCAATCCCGGAGGAGGCACCTGTAATCCAAACTGTCTGGTTGTTAAACATTTGCTCTATAAATTAATGATTTTATCGGGGGCGGTTTAGCTTTATGAACCGATATATCTGGGGCAAAATTAGGCAGAAATTGACAGAAGAACCGTATTTTTGCGTTTTATGCGCAGTATAGCTTGGGTTCATTTCCTTGCACAGCGAAGATATTACTTTGATATGAAGCAGATTACCCTCGTCCGTCATGCGAAATCAGACTGGAGTTTTGCCAACCTTGATGATCATGACAGGCCGCTGAATAACCGTGGCCTACATGATGCTCCGTTCATGGGGCAACTGATGGCAAGCCGCGGATGGAAACCGGATGTACTCATCAGTAGTACCGCTGTGCGTGCCAAAACAACAGCGGGGTTCTTTCTGGAAGCATTAGGGTATCACCAAGATCGGTTGTTGCTGCGCAAAGAGATTTACGAAGCCCCCACGCACACCATCACCCGATTAATTCAAGGATTGGACGACGAATGGCAAAATGTGGCTTTATTCGGGCACAACCCAACCTTTACCTTAGTAGCCAATATGTTCTACCCCAATGATTTCTTTGATAACCTACCTACTTGTGGCATCGTACAAATCGAAGCACCAGACGTCCATACTTGGCAAGATTTTTCGCCTACCACGGCTCATGTGACCCGGCATTTTTTTCCAAAAGAATTTTGATATATGCCACGCCTATTTCTTGTTTTTATACTTCTTTATCTACTTGGAAAAACGATGGTCGGTTGTTCTACATCAGAGCATACCCCTCCCCCACCGATACCCGACACGGTGATGGTCAATCTACTAACAGAATTATTGATTCTGGAACCTGCCTTCAAAGAAATGCACTTCAGCCTGCAAGACAGTATTGCAAAGGTTTACTACGAACGCACTTTACAAGAAAAAGGGCACAACCTGCAAGAGTTCATCCAATCGATGAAATGGCTTCAGGAAGACCCTAAGAGAATGGAAAAAACCTATTCACGGGTATTAGAAAACTTAGAAAAAATGGACAGCCAATAGCAGTTATTTTTTAAATAGTTGTTAACTTAATGATTATTTAACACGCAATTTGGCAGTTCGCATTTCCAAACGTTTACTTTTGCCCGAACAAGCATTGCACACCTTATGGAATCGGCAAAAATCTTGGTGGTGGATGATGAACCGGATATTCTGGAATTCCTCCAATATAACCTTGAAAAAGAAGGCTTTATCGTCGTTACCGCATCCGATGGAGAAGCGGGCATAGCTGTGGCAGAAAAGGAAATGCCCGACCTTATCATTCTGGATATTATGATGCCCAAAATGGATGGTGTTGAAGTATGCAGGGTACTCAGGAATCGGCCTAAGTTCGACAAGACCATTATTACTTTTCTGACTGCCCGTGAGGAGGATTTCTCACAAATTGCAGCCCTCGAAACCGGAGGCGACGATTATATCACTAAACCCATTCGGCCACGGGTTTTTATCAGCCGCATCAAGGCATTGCTGCGCCGCTCCGATAGAAGAGAACCGGTAGAGGATACAGACCACATCATCCACATCGGGGAGCTGAGCGTGGATCGAGAACGGGTGATCGTTTTGAAGGGCAATAAGGAAATCGAATTGGCAAAAAAAGAGTTCGAGTTACTCAACCTCTTGATTTCCAAACCTGGCAAAGTATTCACCCGTGAAGAAATATTCAACAAAGTATGGGGCACAGATGTCATCGTAGGCAACCGCACGATTGACGTACACATCCGCAAGCTGCGCGAAAAAATCGGCGATAAATACATCAAGACAATCAAGGGTATTGGCTACAAATTTGAATTTTAATATCTAATGGAGCAGCACAATTCTTGGCAAATGCTAAAAAACGCTACGCCACGTCAAATCGCTGTCTTCGTCTCTCTGCTCATCACGGGCGGAGGCAGTGTTGCGTTCGTCCTGTTGTTGATTGTTACGGGTATGTTTGCTAATGAGTGGCTGTGGCTGCTCTTCCCTCCTTTTTTGTTTGCTATTTCTTATGCCATTACCATCTTTTTCCTCAAAAATTATATTTACAGGAAAATCAAACTCATTTACAAAACCATTCACCAGCACAAGCTATCCAATACCGAGCGGCCTTTCCAAATGGATGTGAACGCTAACATCCTCGATGAAGTAGAAAAAGAGGTGAGTACCTGGGCAGCAATCCAGCAAGCCGAAATCGCTAAGTACAAATCATGGGCAGAATATCGGCGCAAATTTGTGGGCGATATTTCTCATGAACTCAAAACGCCCATCTTCAATATTCAAGGATATTTGCACACCCTCCTCGACGGCGGGCTGGAAGACCAAAAAATCAACCTGAAATTTCTACAAAAAGCCGTCAAAAACGTAGAACGCCTCCACACCATCGTGGAAGACTTGAGTGCTATTTCCCGCTTGGAAACTGGCGAGCTTATCTTAGAAATGCAGACGTTCGACATCAAAGACCTCGTCAATGAAGTCTTTGAAGATTTAGAGTTCAAAGCCAAAGAAGCCAACCTACGCCTTGAGTTCAAACCCGGTGCCGATCAGGGTTTCATGGTGAAAGCCGATCGGGAAAGTATCCGACAAGTGCTTGTCAACTTAATCGACAACAGCATCAAATACGGCAACCCCCAAGGAGCTACCAAAGTAGGCTTCTACGACATGGACAGGTACATCTTAGTGGAGGTGGCTGACAATGGCATCGGCATACCCAAAGAACACCTGCCCCACGTATTCGATCGCTTCTACCGCGTGGACAAAAGCCGCTCCCGATTGCGTGGCGGGTCGGGTTTGGGGCTTTCCATTGTTAAACACATCGTCGAAGCCCATAAACAAACCATCAATGTTCGCTCCACCCAAAATTTAGGCTCTACCTTCGGTTTTACTATTGAAAAAGCCTGAGAGTAGGTCTAAAAAATACTTTCATCACGCCCGCACCAGCACTATTTTTTGGTCTGAAACGCGATGTGTCGTATCTACCACCACCAATAGGTATTCTCCCGCTGGCAGGTTGCTGATGTCGTATTCTCTTGTATTTTTCCCGCGCCAGTGCAATAGTAGCTTACCCTGAATATCGTGCAGAAATATATCCGCAACTTCCATCTCTTCTAACATCTTGATGCGAAAAGTACCTTGCGTAGGGTTGGTAAGCCTGCCACTTGGTAGGTTTTACATATATATAGTCAATGGGGCGTTTTAGCGCCATTTCTTTTTCACAAGGGGTCGTTCTGCTCCTCGACACGATCAAGCGGGTAATCACATCATTGAGGTATTCAACTTTATACACATCCGTGGAGGGTTCAATATGGCTATTGCCAATTCCGCTGTGGTCTGTTACAAAGGTGTAAGTACCATTGGTGGCCAAAGCCATACAACGCATCAAGTATTCGGTGCTTTTGTCCACTCCGCTACAACTGATGGGGATAATTTGCACCCCAAAGCTGCCGCTTTACCTATGGCTTTTTCCAAGCGGCGCAAGTGTTGTGCTGTCTCATGCGGTGGTGCATCTAATACCAAAAAGCGATGCGCGTAGTAGCATTTTCCCGCCACACCAACGAATCCATAGCGTGTTCCAACGCTACGTCCACTGCCTCCGGGTAATCGCCGCCGCCGCCTGCTTGTTGTGCCTGTAGGAAGGAAACAATATCCGTAGCATTGTTGGTAAAAGCTTTAATTCGCGTCAAATATGTATCTCCTTCATCCTGATAAAAAACGCTCCCCACTGTAAATCTGCCTCAAACAATGAATCTTGCACCCGCTCAATAACATCCATCATCTCCGATTGCAGGTATTGAATTTCATCCCCCATAGAGCCTGTCGCATCCACCACAAAGGCTACATCCACCAACTGTCGTTGTTCACAAGAGGCATCCAAGACATGGAAATTGATGCCCTGTTGGAATGGCTTCACCTGCGGCACTTTGAAGGTTTGCCCTTTGTAAGCCCCGCTGATGGTCAAGGATTTTTCTACTTTTTCGGTTTCTGCAAAATAATGTGCCCACAATTCTGCCCTGCCGGCCACATCCGTACGAGCCTTCCATAGCACATTACCTTGATTGTCCATCAACTCCACCGTGGCATTGACCAAAGGTATCCCCTCGCGGTTGGTGAGCTGCAGGCTGTAACGATGGTCGGCGTATTGATGCCAAGTACTGCGATGAGCTTGCAAATCTTCCTTAGCTATATCTTCCCACAATTCCCACTTTCCAAAATCGTTGATTTCCCCTGCTGTCAGTTGACCGGCATTGGGCAGTTCCTGTGTCATCGCAATGGCTCTTGATACGTCAGATTTTTCAGATGCCGCAGCACTCATACCCGCCGTAGTCCCCTTCAAAGCACTAACACTCCTTGTAGGCAATGACTTTATACGGCTTTCACTAATCGTCGCGCCAGATGTAACCATATCCATTTCTACCATCGGTGCTTTATAAGCCACCACCACCACTTCGTCTAATGCAATACCTGCCTCTAGCTGAAAACGGTGCACCGTGTTCGCACAAGCTCCTTCCACCACCAATGGGTCATAGCCTGTATAGGTAACCTCCACCGTTGTGCAAAGGCTATCTGTTTTTAGGGCAAAATATCCCTTCGCGTCCGTCACCGTTCCGATAGCAGTACCCTTAATCAGGATAGAGGCTCCCACTAACGGCTCTTCTCCATCCAACACATACCCCTCGAGGGTGTAAGGTGCCTCCGCCGCCTTTTCCGGCACAACAAGCGGGGAAAACCCACCAAAGAGGAGTGTAATTAATGCAAAAGTTAGCCATTTCATAATTTATTGTTTTGAAGATGGAAACTAAAAAACGCCATCTCTTTTTTGGTAAAAAAAATTATTAGGGGGTGCCCCTGCACCTTGAGGGGTGCAGGGTCGGGCTTTACGCTCTCACCTCCTTCGCTTCGCTGCCTCGGTACCGCTCCAATCCCTCACCCAACGCATTGAGTGTATCGTGCATAATAGTTCGTGAATGGTTACTCTGAGGGGGCAGCACTATCACTATCTATGACCGTAGCGGCTTGTATCATGCGAATCATTTCAGCGCGATAGCCGAAGGGGTCGCGTCCCTGCGCTTGGCGAGCCAATTGTTCACAATGGGTAAAATCGGCGATACCTCTGTGTTCGCTTTGCCGCAAGAGCATGGCAAACTCCGCTACAGCCGCTGCCCATCTCAAATCCACACTTGCCTGACCGAAGCTATCGGGTCTGAAGGGTACAGTAGCCTGCATTTCTTGGCTACGAACACCGTCCGGCAACTTGTAGCGCAGGCGCACTTCGGCTGGAGGCGCATCAGACTGGCGTTCGTGGCCGGGTACAATTTCGTAGAGTGCCGTGATGGTGTGTCCTGCCCCCAATTCCCCCGCGTCTTTGGTATCATCCTCGAAATCTTCCTTGTTGAGTAACCGATTTTCATACCCTACCAAACGATAGGATGCTACCTTTTGCGGGTCAAAGGCTACTTGCAATTTCACATCTTTAGCTACGGTAAACAGCGTGCCACCAAACTCACTGACCAATACCTTTTTGGCTTCGTTCAGTTGGTCGATATACGCATGGTTGCCATTGCCTTTATCTGCCAAGAGTTGCATTTTATCGTCTTGCAGGTTGTCTCTGCCAAAACCTAAAACAGAAAGGTAAATACCACTCTCCCGTTCGTGGGTGATGAGTGCTTCTAAGGATGTATTGTCTGAGATGCCCACATTGAAATCACCATCCGTTGCTAAAATGACACGGTTGTTACCATCTGCTACAAAGTTTTCGCGTGCCACCTGGTATGCCAACCGAATACCCGCAGCTCCTGCCGTAGCTCCGCCTGCTTGCAAATTATCAAGAGCGGCTCTTATTTTTGCTTATCCGCCCCAGATGTTGGCGGTAATACCAAACCTGAATTGCCTGCATAGGTCACGATGGATACTTTATCTTGTTCGCGTAAGTTATCGGTTAGCAACTTGAAACTCTCTACCAAAAGCGGCAATTTGTTCCAATCCTGCATACTGCCTGATATATCTATCAGAAAAACGATATTGGAAGCAGGCAAATCAGCAGGTGCCATAGTACGAGCACGCACCCCTACCATAAGTAATTGGTTGGCAGGATTCGGGACATTCCGACAAGGCAGTCGATATCGCTACGGGGTGTTTCCGTCGGGTGCAGCATGTGCATATTGAAAATAGTTAATCATCTCTTCGCTGCGTACAGCATCCTTAGGCGGCATTTGCCCATCGAAGAGAAAGCGGCGTACATTGCTATAACTTGCCGCATCGACATCTAACCCAAAAGTGGAGGTAGCTTCTTTTTGGGTTGCTATAAAACCATTTTCTTGGATGGTGGTGTAGCTTTCTCTGTTTTTAGGTTCAGGAGCAGCGTGTCGTTTGTTTCCTGAAAAAACGGAAGAAGCCATCGCTCTCACTTTATGCCTGACCCCCAGCCCTACTACCACCACTTCCTCCAACATCGCCCCCGAAGGCGCGAGCAATAATTCATTTTTGGCATCACGACATGCAGTGGCTTCAAGATTATTGTACCCCATATAGCTGACTTGCACCCGCAAACAACTATCCGGTAAGGACAACGTGAAGTTCCCTTCAAAATCAGTGATAGTTCCATGAACGCCAGCCGTACCCAATACCCGCACGCTGGCACCAATGAGCGGTTCTCCTGAATCTTGGTCTAATACCTTACCTGTGATACCTTGGGCGGTTAGGGTACACACCCCTACAACTGCCATCCAAAAGATAAATAAGTACTTCATAAGCCTATTTTTATCTAATGGATGCAAGGCGAAAGGATTTTACACAACGCAGAAATATTTTTTTTGGCGTTTTCTGTTAAAACTACCCACCCCCACCGTCTTTTTTCTTTTTAAACGGATTGAAGTCCTTGATATCGCCCTTAATCTTGTCGATGGCACCTTCTACCTTCGTACCTGCGGCGGTGGAGTCTAACAGCCCGCCAGCTTGATTGCGCCTTATTGGTCTAGCACTTGTTGGCCAGCCTTTTCCACCTCCTTCGATACTACCGTTTTGGCTGAGTCCAAGGCTTGGTTGGCTTGTGTTGTCACCCGGTCTTTGGCGGCTTGTACTTCTTGGTTTACCTGGCCTTTTACCGCATCCACCTGCTCTTTTACGACCTCTTTGGCTTCTTCTTTGGCTGAAGCAACAACCGAAGTTTGACCGTCTGTTCCCAATAGTTTGAAACCTACTTTGGGTTTAGACATATTGCCCGAAAGGATGATTTGAACATTCAAGTTTTCGGCATCATTCACATTCAATCCCAATTGATTGGCTTGTTTGACGAGTGCACTCACCCCTGCATTGACCGTATTGCCCAATGCACCCGAACCCAGCTTGCTGCGCGGAACGACTGTATTAATGGTGTACTCCATTCTTGGGTCAAACTGTGTTTGCCGGCTATCGTCATTGGCATACCACTTACTCGCACATCGAATGGTTCTACTTCAAAGAAACCTTTTTGAATCGTGAACCAGCTTTTCAGATTATCAAACGACACACTTTCCTTGAGTTCCTTTATGTCTAAGGCATTACCGACCACCGACAGCGGGTGCGCGCCTTTGAGGGAACCATTTAAGGTTTCAAATAAACCTTTGGCATCTATGCTGTTCAGGTCTGGCATCATGTCTTGCCCCAGTATCCCCGACATAATCAAATCGGTTGAGAATTGCCCTGTAACCAACTGGCCAATGGGCGCAAAAGATGAGAAGGTGTTGAACGTTTTAAAACTCTGTTGGAAGTCCAACTGCTGCAAGCTGAACTTGAAATTATAGGTAGGTTTAGCCAAGTCTTGTGTGTCGTAAGCCCCCGTAAAAGCAATCCCTCCACCCAATGCTTTGGCACTGCCATCCTCAATCACAACGGCTTGGTCGGCAATACTCAGTTTGCCCCTCATATCTTTGAGTTCCATATCCGTGTAGCGAAGCCTATCAACATCCGCCTGTATGGACATATCAATATGGTCGGGTATAGGAATTACGCTCAAAGGCTCGGAGGCATCCGTAGAAGTGGTTGATTCCGTTTCCACCATAAAAGGATTCAAGTCTAAAAGCCGGATTTCAGGTACATATTACCTGCCAACGTGCCTTCATCAAATAGATAGTCAAAGACATTCAACAAAGTGCCATTGCCACTAAAATCGCTCTCACCCAAGTTGGCCTGCATAGCCGTAACTTCGATTTTATTAGGCTTGGCATTGCCTTTCAAAGAAGCATTGGTGATTTCATATACATCATAGACGATTTTACCGGCAGACGCATCAAGGAAAAATCGAAACGGTCGAAAATTTCGGTAGTGGCTGACGGTGCTTCGCTTGGTACGGGGGTAGTGGATTCTTCCGCTGTCATCCACTCATCTGCGAAGAAGTAGTTGGTATGTACTTTGAAAGCCCCTTTCATAGTTTTCTCTGGCGAGATATAGGCCAAAATGTTATCAATATGGCCGCTAGCGCTAAGGTCACTTTTGCCCAATTGGCTACTGAACTCATCGACCACCACACGTTGGGGCGTAAAATGAGTAACCGCCCGATTAATGACCACCAACGGCAGCCCATCCGCTAAGTAACGTAAGTTTTCTATCGCGGCATCGCCACTCATTTTCACCTGTTCGTATTGTTCTTTTTCAATGGTGGACAAACGAGTATCCATATTGATGTCGGCAGTGATGATGCCCGCCATTTCTTGCACGCCATCCAAAGGAAAAGCCTTGCCCCACTTGGCGAGGTCAATTGTACCTGCGACATTGGCTTTCACATCTGGGTCGGAAATGGGGGTACGAACACTGAAATTGGCTTCAAAAGGGTCTTTATCAATGACAAGCCCGATGTTTTCCCCTTTAATTTGCATATCATCTAAATCGCTACTGGGGCTGTTTACGTCCAAAAAGGCGCGTATATTGGAAATGCCCAATGGCAAATCAGGGTACTTTACTTTGCCATTTTCCACCTTCGTCTGTATGCGGAAAGCAGGGTAAGTGGTTTCGTTGTAAGTGCCTTTTACCAAGCCCTCTAAGCGGAAGGTGCCCGCAATGTCCACATTGGCATAATCAGCGGTATAAGCATTGGGAATAAGCGACCAAAGGCTACGGAAATCACTGCCTGGTGCCTTGAATTGTAAATCCATCACAATATCTTCCTCCAACAACTGCACGGAACCATCTGCCTGCAACACCAAAGCATTTACGGTAAGTTCGTTGTCTTTAAAAACATACAAACTCTTTTCGGCATCGATATTGAAAATGGCATCTAAATTCAATTGAGCGTGCTTCAGGTAGGAAATACCCTCCATTTCCACGGTCATGTCAGCAATATCGGTGTGGGTATCCAAATCGTATTGGGTAAGGGTGAAATCGCCTTTCCCCGTATGGTTGAGGCCCTTTATCTCAACATCAGTTTGGGTGCTTTTATCCTGATAGCGAATAGAGGCATCCGTCAGCATATAGGATTGCAAAGCAATGACCATATCACTTACGGGTTCTTCCGTAGCCGTGGTGTCCTCGGCAGGAAGGGCAATATCGTAGTTGGCGGTACCATCCTCCAGCACCAAGATATTGATAGCTGGTTTTGCCAAGGCCACTTTCCGAATTTCAATGGGCTTATTAGCACCAAAGAAGGAACGGATATCAATGGTAACGGCGGCATTTTGAGCAGTAGCCAAATGAACTCCCTCAAACACATCTTGCCATACCAAGGAGAAATCCTGAAGCGATACACTCAAATGAGGGAAAGACCGCAAAAGCGAAATATCTACATCTGAAAAATCAGCGGTTGCTTTCAGATTGGCGTTGACTTGTTCTTTTACCAAGGCCACCAATTCATCCTTAAACAAAAAGGGAATGGCCAGCACAATACCAATAGCCAATACAATAAAAACGCCGAAAATTAGGAGTAAACGCTTGAGTAGTTTCATGTCGCGAAGGTTATTTTTTCCAAAAGGGAAGTGGTTAATATAACGCTTTCCCCTTCTTCTTTAGTCTATTAAAACAAGATAACACTTGTAGTCGGTTCTATTGTGGTAAATAGGCAACAGCTTTTATCTCAATCAACAGATTTGGATGGGGCAATTGGTGAACGGCTACCGTGGTGCGGGTAGGGCCTGTGGTGGCATTAAAGTAAGTGCCATACACTTCATTGTAGCCTTTGAAGTCTTCCATATTGACCAAAAAAGTAGTAATATCTACCACGTTTTGCAGGCCAGCCCCCATGCTTTGCAGCAACGCGTGGATGTTGTCTAATACAGCACGTGTTTGTGCTTGGATGTCGAGAGTGATTGTGCCATCGGGAGCGATATGTACTCCCTCATGGGTATTATCAGGTCGGCGGCTGCTCGTACCAGAAACGAAGATAAAATCACCCACGCGCCTCACATGCGGGTAATTGCCTAAAGGCTGAGCTTTTTCGGAAAGGATTTTATTCATAGTAATTTGACGGAAATAACTGATCCCATTTTTTCTAAAGGCTTGTCTTTATACACACGCTTTGTGCAAGTATTCCTACGCTTAGTGCATAAAGCCAAGCCAAAAATGAGATCACTTATTTTTTTCCCGTCCCATAGTAATTTGACGGAAATTAATTGAACAACTTTTTTCGAATCAAAAGTTGTGCAATTAATTTTTTTCCCGTCTCTTATTGGCGTGGGGCTATTAAAAATACCCTGTGTGATTAGACGCTGCAAAATAGGGCAAGCGACTCAAAGCACAAAACAGGATTAAGCCTATGTCTAAAATTTACTGTATTGCTTCAGTTTCCGAATCAGTATTCTCCTACCTGCTCTTACTACCATAGCTAACATACTTCCGTATGAAGGGTACATAGCCTCCATACCAAAACAGGAGGATGGCAAGGCACGCCTATCCCCTTCGCAAACTTCATAGTCGTTCGTCCAGTCGGAGCTTGCTGTAAATTTTATTTGTTCGAGTTTATGGTCGGTGAAAGGATCCAGTACTGAAATAATAAAAAGCGCACTAGCTTCTTTGCTCTGTACTACTTCTGTAATTGAACCACGGACTGTTATCATAATAGGCACTGTCTCAGTTACGGTGACAACCGTATCGCCTTTGCAAACCTCCTTGGTTATTGTTTCCGTACCCTCCTGTACTTCTTTACTGTAACAGTGCGTACTGGAAGAATAACGGTCAGTGCTGACATAAATATCCCATATATCCACCCTTGCATAAAAATCGATACGTGCGGAAGTAGGTTGAAAATGAATTTCTATCCAGTCATCATAATGAACAGGTTGATCATAGAGTAACAGCCTCAAAACATCCGCTTCCTGCGATGAATTAGGTTGTACGGGTTCTACCATCCATCGAATAATGCCAGCATCGCGCATACTGTCTGCCTGCAACGAGGTAGCGATTCGCTCAGGGGCATACGCCAAACTATATTGGAGGTAGGCATACGCCTTTCGAGCAGATTGTTTATCGCCACTCAGTGCAGCGGAAACTAGGGAGTCGGCTCGTTGTTGCCAGTAATCAGCGCAAGCGAGCCTGCTGTGTTCAACAAGTGATTCTAAACTAGAGATATCGTACTCAAAACGAAGTGGTGGCAGGTAGGCTTGTACAGTAGCTATTGCCTTGTAGTGCTCCAATAAGTGCTGGTAAATAGGGTGAAGTTCCAACCAGCGATTTGTGTTGCCATCCTGCTGAAGGTAGGCGATCTTGTTAAGTGCCGTTTGTTCAATGATATCGAAGCTAGTCGTAAAAACGCCTATGTTTTTGGCAGAAGGCAGCTTTTGTTCCTCAATGGCTTTA
>JAWKLL010000017.1:0-111335 GCA_041392765.1 Saprospiraceae bacterium | reverse complement strand
CTTCTTCGGGAATATGTTCCCTTGAGCGAGCACCAGGGAAGTCTAGTACATCTGCATACTTCAGAAAGCTTCTTGAAGCGTGGAGTGCCGTCGATTCAGGAATTGGTATTTCAATTTAGGCAGTTAGTGCTGCCAGAATTCTTCTATCAATTGAGGCTTTTTTAGAGGATTCCAGCGTTACTCCTACTTGTGGAAGCTGGGACGGTTCTTTAAGATATAGTTCTCTTACTCGTTCCACATCCAGAACGGTGGCATTATTTGGGGTGAGTGCGTCTTTTTGTATGCTTACGTGGTTGTTGAAATCCAAAAGCAATAGCCCATGAAGCAAGCGCTCGAATAAGTCGCTCAGAAATGGCTGCATTCCCCAAAGGTGTTGGAAAAGCAAAACAATTCCAGGAATTGACAGATATGGAGCTATTTTAGCAGCTTTTTCCCAAAAGCCAAACTCTGTTAGTTTATTGATTACAACATTGTTATTCAACCCAAGATTTTTAAACAAATACCGCTTTATTTCATAAATATCGTTTTCGGAAAGGATGCCAGATGGATGTTGAGAAATTGATTTTTCCAACGTTGAAAATTGTTCATTGAGCTCATCTAATGAAAGGTGAATGGTGTGTTTTTTTATATCTAAGTAGTAACCATTAACGATAATACATATCAGATCTTTTGCAGAAAGTAATTTTGTACCATATCCTTCTTTCTTTTTTGTTTTATCGTTAATAGAGAAGCGGGTGATTGTCCCAGTGGATTCTTTGCCACCGTAAGGGTTCATTTGCTTAATGAAAGAAATAAATTCACCCGTCGTAGGATCTGTGATAAGCAGGTCATTCGCTTCTGGTGCTTTTACGAGATTAGATGTTAGGTATGACTTTCCAACTTGGCTGGGGCCAAAAATAGCTACCGTTGGTTTGGCTAGTGCTGCCTCCTTTAATCGACTCAATTCTTTTTGCAAACGAGCAAGCTCTATCAATGAAACAGCTTTTTTGTCATCCGTTGCATTACCTTTAATCCAATCTGCCCCTTGCGAGTAGTAATTAATCAGTTTGTTACAGTCAGAAACGATCATATTTTCCATAAAAAATGGTTTAAAAGGATTTTAAAAAGTGATTACATCAGCTTTTATCACCACTTGTTTATTCGATTTTCTTACAACAAGGAAAGACAATCCTACCTTGATACGGGTTCCTTGACTCTCCACTACAGTATGAAAAGCAGGATCAACAGTTGATGCATTTTCTGGAGAGATAAACTGATAATAGGCTGATAATTCGGTCAAATAACTACCAAGATAAGCAAGTAGCCTTTTTCGGGTAGGAATTTGCAATGAAACGGTTGCTTTTAGGTATTCTGCAAGACGTGATTGATAGCTAATTAATATATCAAAACTTTCGTTTGCTAGTTCGCTTGGCGCATTAGATAATGCTTCCCAGTATGGAGCCAGTATTTGGGCAAGTTTGATTACACCTTCTTGATTATCAGCGTGTAAATATTCATCTTCAAAGAAAAGAATGAGTTTGTCTGAAGCAGGATTGTTAGGGCTGAAAAAATCACCCCAATTAATATCTTTACTTTGGGTAATTTCCCATTCAATATTATGAAGATCAATCGATCTCATGTCTGATAATGGTACAACAGGATTGTCAGTTGTGGTAGTGCTGCTCAATGTATCTGTTTCAACAAGTGAGGCAATGAAGTCAACAATCATTAAAATTTTTTCGGGGTTTGTTTTTTCAGTAATATCAAGAACTCCCTGTAAGTTGTTGATCAGCTTATCGGATAACTCATTAGGTATTCGGCTGATCGCACCCTTTGAAAACCTGATTTCTACAAGTTTGTCAGGTAGCAGCCCGTGATTAGGTCTTTCAACTCGTTTGATGTTCCTACTCATTCCGCTTTTGTAGGATCTAATTTTTTTCTTGCTCATCGTTGTAGTCATGGCTATCAAATAGTATCGATAAAATCAATGGTAAAGGTTCCCGAATCAAGCCAATACCCAGTTTCGTCAGAAATACTTTGAGGGTGTAAAACAAAGTAATCATCAAATTTGAATTGATTACCATCTTTGTCAGACACAAAAGTGTCAACAATCAACTCTTCTATACCCATAGGTGAACGACTTATTTCGAACGTAAAAGGAGGGTAATACCCTTTTATTTCGAGCTTTGCTGCTGCTGATTTATCTTTATACCCTAAATGGTAAATTGGGGCTGCCCTCCAGTCAGGATTACTTAATTGCCTTTTACCTATGGTTAAGACAGGGTTGCTAAGGCACAATTGGTTTTCTTCTTGCTCTTTGTTCAGAAATACGTCATCTGTACTTATTTTGGCGTTATTGGAAATATATTTTCCGATAAAAAATCCTCTGCTATTAATTTTTTTCAATGGTTCTGTATTAAACCGTATATGACTTAGCAGCCCTTGTTCACTCATGTGGGAAATAGCAGCACCAACACAAACAATTGTTTTAGGGTCTTTCAGATTATGGCGAGCATCAGAAA
Source organism: Saprospiraceae bacterium (assembly GCA_041392765.1). Classification (GTDB taxonomy): domain Bacteria; phylum Bacteroidota; class Bacteroidia; order Chitinophagales; family Saprospiraceae; genus Lewinella. The sequence goes on along the minus strand of JAWKLL010000017.1, from coordinate 108,834 downwards.
AAGGATACCAGTTTCCTATGCGGTAATTGCCTAGTGTGATTATTTTGTCAGGAAAAACGGGCAAGTTCCTAATGATAATATCTTTAATAACAGGAAGCTTGGTGGGATTGCCTGCCAACAAGATGATGTCACAGTCGAATTGAGTAATAATAGCACTAATGTGCCGTAGTAATTCACCAATGGTTTGGCTGATAATTGTATTTATGGCTTCAATATCTATATACCAAGAAAGTTTGGTTATGTCGAACGAAGTTTCTGTGTCCTGCGTTAGCGTAGTAATAGATGAAAACCTGTCATTTATCTGCTTGATCAAGTTCTCGTTTGGGCGAGGGAAGTTGTAGAACAATGCCTCGAAACCAACTTTATCAGAATTTTTTGACTCCGCTACAAAATCGAAAAAAGCATAAGCAATAGGTAATAATAATTGGTTGGTAATGATATTCTTGAGCCGTATGTTTTTTATGTTATAATTCTCACCAGTGTGAACCCCAAATAAATCGCTCATAGCCGATTTAGTTTCAAGCCTATTGCCGTTGATTTTAAAAGAATAGTCAGCAATTTGAGGTAAGATAGCCCTTTCAATTACTCTACGAAGCAAATCATCACCTGCTAAATTAAATCCTTCCCAGAACAGTGGTTGAGGTTCAATGACTGTACCTTGGGAATTCGGAGCCAATTGATATGAACAAATCATAATGTCTGTAAGGTGCCGCCTCCAATATCAATACTAGCTAAAGTAATGTTTTCTCCTCCTTTAGTTGTATTGTTATTGGTAGTTCTTCCGCAGTATTTGAAATATTGTTTTGCGTCACCATTAAATTTATACATCACTTCACTGTACAAGAAAGTTAAGTGACTACAAGTCGCTTCATCATACATCCAGTTTTTAATATTCTCAGATTCCCTAACAGTGTTAACAGGAGCTGGGATAACTGATAATTCAGGATTGACAAACGAATCGTCGAAATACATTTTCAATAAGTCAATAGCGTCATCAGTAGCGTTTCTAAGTTGCCTTTGGTCATATAAAGTCATTGCTGTTGGACAAGTTATTATTATGTTTTTTAATCGCCGTGGTGTTTCTTCATTGCCTAACTTTTCTCTATACTTAGAACTATTAATTTGGCTGAGTGCATGTAGTAATATTTCAAAGATTACAAAGGTCATGAAAGTAGCCCTAGGAAAATAAGGATCTCCTGTCGGTGCTACGGGTTCTTCATCCATTTTTTGTTGGAACCTGATTTCGTCTTTCAGCATACTATCCCCTTCACCTGAATAATCGATTATTGCCTTACTCGGTTTAGAAGTATTACTTTCTTCCTCTACTGTGACCCAGAATCTCCCCGAATTGGTGAACTGTTTGGCAATTCCAAAAAATGCATCATCAATCTGTAAATGACCTTTTGTGTCAATACTGACACCTTTCCAAGGATGTTCCCTTAAAAAAGTGTCCCACAAATACCTTTTAGGGCTAGACATATAAAAAGGTACATCTCTTTGGCTGTCATTCAACGCAATCAGCCTACCTGCTTCTGGTCCAATTCTTACGAGACTTGGCCATTGGAAACTGGGGCGGGTATCCTCAATTTTTTCTCCAAAAGTAGCTTTATTTATGGCCAACCTCATTTCAAAAGGTTGATCGTGAATTTTATTCGGATGAGACAAGTCTCTGATTTCGAGCCTTTGCGCTTTTTTGAAATCAGAATGTCCTTCTCCAGTACTTGAAATATCCAATAGGAGGCCACAAGTGCGTGAATTACCAATATCCAAAATACAACTTACATCTATACTGTTAGGAGCATGATTTGGCAAAACTACAATGCTTGGTAATGCATTCTTCTCGTGTAAAAGATTCAGCAGCGTCAAATACAGGCCTATGAATTCGGTGTTTTTACCTTTGGATGATTTAATATTTATAGATTCAGTGGCAGATTGTAACCAATCTTGCAACCATGAAGGCAATAAAAACGATTCTAAATTACTAAGTCCTAGGGCAACTGAATAGGGTAGAAGACCCTATTTCATATTGTCTAAGATTTTGATGGTCTTCGTCATCCCATTCCTCTTTAAGGGTTGTATCAAACGCAAAGACAATAACGTATTTCGATATTTCGGTAGAATTTTTTTTCGAGATGTAAAATCTAGCCCAATCACCAGGTCCAGTCCATTCGTTTTCTTGCAATTTTTTCAAAAATGCGATAGGCAGCCATCTATCTTCCAATGCAGATAACGCATCTCCGAATGTTATAGAATAAATATCTTCTTGGTCTAATTCATCGATTAAATCATATATAATTTCATCCTCTATAATATTTCCGAAGTTATCAATTGCCTCTTCATTTATTGACTCTTTGATAATATAAATATTTTCATTTTGCCAAAAGTATGGGGTAACGGGCGCAATTGATTCATCGTCTTTGTCTGTTACTTCTGCAAAGAGTTCTTTACGTTTTAAAATTGGGTCAATAGGTGAAATATCAAACCCTATTTCAATAAACTGTATCCCAGAGTTGGCTATCAATGTCTTTTTCATCGTTGAGGGTTTTTAAAATGAATGGAAGAACTGAACTACTTCACAATTTGGTTAATCCTTAAAAAGGACAACTGTTTCAGTAGCACCTAAAGGCAGTGTTAAATCTTTTAATGAAATAAAACTATATGATTCACCTACGAAGGTAATAATAAAATGTATTTTAGTATAGTCTATAAAGCATACGTAGTCAAAAAAAAGCCTCCCACCCAAAGGCAGAGGACTTTTTTAGCTATTGTTAAACTACCAAAACGGTATTAGAACATCTCTAAGCAAAATGGTTCTTTGACGCAGCATGCCATAAAAAGATATTTGAAGTGCATACAAAATACGCCTACATAACCTCTAATATGCTCAAAAAAGTTAGCTTTGTAGCCTGAATGGACACCACCCCGTTTTACTTAAAAGACATAAAACGTATGTTGAAGCACGCAGTTGTAGTATGTTTATGGGTGATTGTAGCTCCTGTTTGGGCACAGTTGCCACAGTCGAATATCTACTTGTTTCAAATGAAGCAAGTGACAGATAGTGTTTTTCAATTCACTAGCCCGCAGTATCTTACGCATTTCAATGCTAATGGATACAACAACCAGCCAGCATTTTTTAACAATGACGAATTGTACATATCTTGTCAGTTGCCTTCCCAACAACAGCCGGAGCTGTACTTGTTGAATTTGAAGACCCGCAATAAACTCCGCGTCACGGAAACCGTGGAGGGGAGTTTTCTCCGGCTAGGATGCCCGATTTTTACAATTTTTCTGCAATCCGGCGGGAGTTTATTAATCGCGATACCGTAGTGCGGCTGTGGCAGTTTCCAATAGATAGGCTCACCAATGGGAAACCTGTGTTCAAATACCTTCAGGGTATTGGCTACTATACTTGGGTGAATAGTAAAGAGGTGGCTGTGTTTATGATAGGCAATCCCAACTACTTGGCGCTTGCCAATGTGGACACCGATGAGTTGACACCTTTAGCGAATAACGTGGGGCGTTGCATCACGAAGCTGCCAAACGGCAACCTTGCTTTTGTGCAGCAGAATGAAATGGGAACTTGGCAAATTATGGAGCTTTCTCTCTATCGTCGGAGCAATCTCACGCCTGTATCTATCATTTCTACATTGAGTGGTTCCGAAGACTTTGCCGTGTTGCCCGATGGTAGTTTTGTGATGGGGAAAGGCAGCAAACTGTACAAGTATAACCGCTTCCGCGATGAAGATTGGATAGAGATTGCTGACCTTCGCTACTATAATATTACCAATATTTCCCGTTTGGCGATTAGCGCAGATATGAAAATTGCGTTGGTGGCGGACTAGTATTCCCTGTGCCATTTCTATGAAGAGGGCTTGAATAAGTCTTTTGTGGGAATAGTAAGAAAATTGGGAAACCTCGTGTGAGGGATGGGAACGGTGCCACTGCCGTCCATGAGTAGGACGGTGTTAAGTCGTTTAATTACTCGAACTGAATAGGGGTGACGATGGGCAGTGGCTACGAGTGGACAGCCCGACCGAGGCCCTTTAGTGTGCTTCGATTTTACAGATAGTCAAGGGCCGAGGGCACACCCTATCGTACAAGCATTTTTAGATATACTCTTTATCACCCGAAAGGACCAAGTTTATGCAACATACGTTGATTACGGAACATATCGACGTCGCTGCTTTAGCGGGCGATACGCTGGGTGCTTATGCCTGGATTGAGGAAGTGTTGGTCACTGGAAAAGGGACGCTTCAAGCGATGCCCGATTCAGAGCAGGAAGGGTTGCTGTGGCATTATTTTTGGGAGCAGCGCGCCGCTCGTAAATTCCGCGGGCAACAGACCTTTTTCCTATCGTGGCCTCATATTTTGCAACCAGCAGGCGAGGTATTGCCTGTTTTTCGCTGGCCTTGTACGCTGGAGCCGCCTACGCTGCAAAATCCGCATTGGATGGTAAGTATAGATACCGCTTTGCGACCCGAATACAACCCGGAGGTGGCTGCTGCCTTGTCTGTTCTATATCCGTTTGAATGGGAGGCTTTGATGACGGCCTGCCTTAGTGGGCAACCTGATAGCCGTGAATCGCTGCGCCAATGGTTGCAACACGTACAGGAGGATACCGCTTGGGTGTCGCCGGCTGAGCAGATTTCGATTGCTGCCCATCCTGTCCATGTAGATAGTCTCACGGACAACGGAGAAACTATTTGTTGGTGGTCGGCGCGTGTGGGTATGACGCATGTTTCCTGGGCGGTTGGTTGCCAATCCATAGAAAACCCGGATGTGGCTTCGTTTTCTTCCGTTGACGCAGTGCTACCGCTTCTTTCCGGAACGGGATACCGCATCACACAGGAAGCTGCCAAGCACACCCACTTGCATATTGTGCGAGAGGGGTGGATACAAGATTTTAACTTCACGGGGGAATGGGTGAAATGGATGCTCCATCAGGGGAAAACCTGTTTGGTAGTATCGCGCCAAAAAGCAGTGTTGGAACAACTACAGCAGCAGTTAGCAGCGGAGGGGTTGTCGGGACTTTGTTGGTTTTGGCAGCAGGAATCAGCCGATATGCCCGTGTTTAAAGGGGCATTGCAGCATTTTGAAAAACAACCGCCTGCCGTACCTGCTTTTGACAGCTTGGCTTGGCGAACGGCTCTCACCCGTGCCAACCGAGCACAACGCCAGTGGGATGAGTGGTTTGCAGCTTCTCGCACGCCTACTTTTCGCGGGAAAGGATGGTGGGAAGTTGTTATCGACTATTTAGCCCCTGCCGCTCAGGAGGGTAAGGAATTATTGGCTAGCCAGTTGCAAGCAACGGGTTACACATTTTTGCCAGAGGAGTATGATGCCATCTTGGCAGCCATTGCGACTACCGGCCACTCTATGACCAGTTGGGAACGCTTTATCATCCCTTGGCGAATTTGAATGCAGCTATTTTTATTCATCAGGATGAACCAGAAAGCCGTGACTTTATAGCTCGTACTACAGATAGTTTGTTGCAAAAAGCGCGTAAGCTACACCAGCGGTTTGTGCGTATGCAAAGTAAATACGCCGACCAATTAGCCACGTGGCAGGAAGCTTGGTACTTGCAAATGCGCACGCAAGGGCAAGAACTAGCAGCCTTGCTAGAAGATGGAAAAAGCACTTTTGGTGCTGATACCTTAGCCTCTAACGACCGCACCTTGCGCCTTTACGGGATTTTTTCTGAGAAATACCGAGCTGCTTCCGAGCAAAAACAACGGATACAGGAGCAATGGGCACAGTTGGGCGCGCGGTTTGAGGCTCGAAAACCTTTTGAGTGGGAGTGGCAACAGGCGATGCGGCAAGAGGAGATGGAGCAGCAACTCGGCGTGTTGAAAGAAAAACTAGAACATTGGCGCAATCACTTGGCGGATGCTATCCAGCAGGAGATGGTGCGCTTGAATCATAAAACAGCTTTGCCAGAATTGGAAGCCTCGGCCACCATCGAAGCATTGGAGCAAGACATGGATATGTTCCTCGACGAAGTGAATGCCAGTGGTCTTTACCAGTTGCCCCTTCAATCTAATACACTGACGTTAGCTCGCCAACAGCGGCATCTCGACGAAGTTACCGAGCAATTGGAGCGCACCCGCGACGGTGTCAACCAGCAGTATGCTGCGTTTCATGCTTGGCAGCGCAATTGGTTCTCCATGGCTGAGGCGACGCGCAAAACCATACAAGCGATTATTCGCGCCAGACCCGCTAGCTGGGAGCACGCCTTTTCTACGTGGTATTTTCATGAATGTTTGCAAAAGCACTACCTTCCGTTTCCTACCATGACTCGTCGGGAAATGCAGGAACATAGCGATAACACGAAGCAATTGTACGCCTCGTGGCCGTCGGCGTTGTGGCATCAGTGGGAACCACGGCAGAAAGCGGGTTTTGGGGCATTGAAACCTTTGCTGAAACACTGGCCAGAGAACGTAGCAGTGATGGCGCAGGTCGCCCAAACGGCGTTGGCTGCTTTCAAGCCAATAACGTTCTGTACGCCTGAGTTGGCTATGGGGATTGCGGAGGCTTTTGATGTAGTTGTTTTGGAACACGCGCAATCCATGACACCGCGAGAAATTGACTACTTGGCCAACCACAAGGGTAGGGTAGTGATTGGCAGTGATGCTTTGCAAACGGGGTTGATGACGGCCAACCTGATTGAACATTTAGCGGCAAAAGGATTTCACACGTCCTACCTTTCGGAGGAGCAGAATGGAAGCCTTGTCCGCAATTGGCAATCTCGGCAGTCGGAGTTGCGCTTTCTTCAGGTGGACGGTAGAATGGATGCCGATGCGATGACCAATGAAGTAGAGGTACACGAGTTGATTCGCTTGTTGAACACGATCGAACCTAATCAATCAAGAACTTACCCGAGTGTGGGCATATTAGCTTGGTCGTGGCAGCAGCGCGATTTGATTTTACAGAATTTGTACCGCATCAAAAAAGAAAGAGGCCCTGGGGCTGATTTAGTTCAGCAATTGGAACGCAACGGATTGCAGGTGCTCTATGGTGCGGATATGGCTGCCCAACGGTTCAATGTGGTGATTGTCAGCCCGGTTTTAGGAACGATGGATGCCAACGGGCATTTGCCGGACATGAAGGCATTAGTCAATCAACCAGAGGCTTTGGCAAAAATGGATATGATGATCCAGTGCCTTGGTGCTGCGGGAAAAGTGGTGGTCTTGAACTCTATTCCAGAAGAAGAACTGCGGGTGCGTTTGGATTGGACGGACAGCCCCGGCGAACGATACTTGGCTTGGACATTATTATCGGCAAAGGCCATCGCGGAGGGCAATACCGAGCTGACACAGCAAATAACCGCCTTTTGGCAAGCACCAGCCACTGAGGATGAGTCGCCTCGTTTTGAGCCTTTGGTAAAGCGCCTCAACGGCTTTTTGCAAGGCTGGCAATGGCAAGTGCGCTGGATACCCGCAGTCGGGCAGTCCCTGTTGGTGGCAATCGCTCCCAACCACACTACCATTGCCTTGTTACCGGATGGGTTTGTGTCGCCAGATACACACACCACGGTTGCATGGGAACACCTTTTGCAGCAACGCCTCCAGCAAGCTGGCTATCGCGTGCTACCTTGGTCTTCTGAGCAAATGTGGAAAGACCCTGCACGCACGGCTCATCACCTTGCTGCGCAGTTGCAGGGTTTGGCTAGTCAGGAAGAAGAGTGAATACAAATTTTTAATCGGGTATAATCAGTGTTTGGTACTTTTAGCGGTTTACCCATCGCCATCCAATAGATTACCTAATGAACCAAGTAGGCTGCCCTCGCCTTTGTTACCTCCAGCATAATGACGAGACGCAGCCATGACCCGGTCACTCAATCGGCTAAAAGGAAGTGTTTGTACCCAAACGGTACCAGGGCCTTGCAAATGGGCATAGAATAAACCTTCGCCACCAAACACTACGTTGCGAATACCCTTCACCATTTCGATGTCGTAGTGGACATCGCGTGTGAAACCTACTAAGCAGCCTGTATCAACACGAAGGGTTTCCCCTGAACGCAGCTGCTTGGCTATGACATGCCCCCCCGCGTGCATGAAGGCCATCCCATCGCCCTCCAATTTTTGCATGATAAAGCCTTCTCCTCCAAAAAATCCGCGTCCTAGTTTTCTGCTAAATTCGATTCCTACACTTACGCCTTTGGCCGCACAAAGAAATGCGTCCTTTTGACAAACTACTTTACCTCCTAAACTGCTAAGGTCTAAGGCAACAATTTTGCCGGGGTAAGGAGCTGCAAAACTGACCGTCTTTTTACCTATTCCTTGGTGTGTGAAGGCCGTCATAAACAAGCTTTCGCCCGTGATGAGGCGCTTGCCTGCGCTGAATACCTTGCCCCATAGCCCTTGGTTTTCCTCTTGGTGGCTGCCATCGCCAAAAATGGTGGACAACTCGATTCCGTCGTCCATCATCATGAAACTACCACTTTCGGCAATGACTGTTTCGTAAGGATCCAGTTCGACTTCTACAAACTGCATTTCCTCGCCATAGATGCGATAATCAATTTCGTGTGCATTCATTGGTTACGATATTAAAAAAATGGGTGTGTTTTTCAACTGCAAGTTTGTCGGATTCTCACATCAAAAAGGAAGATTTATAGATGTAGGCCACTTTTTTATAGACATATTCAGTGGTTCCTTTGTAGTTTTGTGCGATGAACACAATACAACAAGTATGGCATTTGCTTTGGCGCGACTGGGTGCTGGAATGGCGTACACGCTATGCACTTAGTGGTATCGTGCTGTATATGTTGTCCACGGTGGTTGTGATCTATTCAGCAGTGTTGGATATTCAGCCGCAGGTCTGGAATGCGCTATTCTGGGTGGTATTGCTTTTTGCTGCAGTAAGTGCGATTGTCAAAAGCTTCGTACAGGAAAGCCAAGCACGGCAACTTTACTATTACACCTTGGTGAACCCAATGGCACTGCTATTGGCTAAGATTATTTACAATACAGTCATGTTGTTTGTATTGGCGATGATCAGTTGGGCTATGCTAGCTTTATTGGCAGGCAGTCCGGTAAAAGATAGTGGGTTATTTGTGTGGGCCGTATTCTTGGGAAGTTCTGGCTTGGCCACTGCATTCACCTTTGTGTCGGCTATTTCTGCGAAAGCGCAGAATAGTGCTACCTTAATGGCTATTTTGGGTTTTCCAGTTATCATTCCAATACTTTTGTTGTTGATAAAAGTAGGTGCGAATGCCCTTCGATTGATGAATGATACGTCCATAGGAGGTGATTTACTGCTATTAGTGGGTATCAATTTGGCACTGATGAGCGTATCTCTGCTGTTGTATCCTTTTTTATGGAGAGATTAATCTAAGCGAAAGATGGAAAAATTGATACACCAAGTATGGTGGAAAGCATTAGGGGTACTGCTGTTGATTTATGTTTTTACAGCAGGTATGTTGATTCCGTTGAAGCCGGGAATTTTAACGGTAACGCCCGGCGCGGGTAGGACAGGCACGTCCGTCACCTTGCAAATCGAAGGTTATAACACTCATTTCAAAACAGCGGGCGACAGTATGCGTTGCTGGCTCAAATTAGAGGAGGATAAAGTCATTGTTGCGCAACAAGTAGTATCACAAGAAGAACATTTAGCAACGGCTACCTTTCTCATACCTGATTATTTACCAGCATCTGATAAAGCCTGCGCTATGTCTATCATCGTGGATAACGCCGTTGATGGTGCCATTGTACGCCCTAGTGCTATTATCATTACCCAAGATTCCATCGATCCTGATATGGGGCGCCAAGTATGGAAAGACGCCAGCATTGATGACCTCCACCGCTATGATGGTATGACGTTCCCTTTTAGAAACATCCTTTACGAATCCATCCGCAATACTTATTATCATGTATCTCTTTGGTTGGCAATGATGATTATTTTTATAGCGGCTATGGTATTCAGTGTCCGTTACCTGCGGAATATGTATGCCCCTTACGACTATTGGGCTAAGGCGTTGACGCAAGTGGGGTTGTTATTGGGTATTTTGGGCTTAGTGACGGGTGCGATATAGCCAAAAATACGTGGGGCGAGTATTGGAGCTGGGATATTAAGCAATTCACCACGCTGATTGCACTCTAATTTATATGGCTTACTTTGTGCTGCGTAGTGCGTTTCCTGATGAAGGTCAGCAGGCACGTATCGCAGCGGTGTACAATATTTTTGCTTTTGCTGCCTTGATACCGCTCATCTATGTGTTGCCGCGACTGACTGATAGCCTTCATCCTGAGAATGGAGGAAACCCCGCTTTTGGTTCTGAAGACTTGGATAATACCATGCGTATGGTCTTTTATCCCGCTGTGTTAGGATGGACACTTATCGGTGCTTGGATCAGCAGTCTTTTATACCGTTCCCGCAAATTAGAGGCAGCATTGGAAGATTAATTAGAGATACGCTTATTGCTCCAAGGGAGGGTATTGCATATTGAGGTTTTCCAAAGTATCCAGTACGATGCCTGTGATGAGGTAATCCCGATACCAGCGTTGATCCACAGGGATGATATGCCAAGGAATGGCGCTTTGATTGAGAACATCCTCGTAGCAGCGCATATACTTGGCCCAGTGTTCGCGTTCTTTCCAGTCGCCAGCGTTGTGTTTCCAGTTTTTGGTGGGGTCGTCGATGCGTTGCTGGAGTTCAATGGCCTGTTGGTCGTATGAAATGTTGAGGAAAAATTTCAGGATGTGGGTGTTGCTATCGAAAGTAAGTAGTTTTTCAAATGCATTGATGGCCTCCATTCGCTGTTGCACTTTCTCTTCGCTTATCCAGCCGTGAACGCGTTGGATCAGCACATCTTCATAGTGGGAGCGATTAAAAATCACAATCTCACCTTTTGCAGGCACCTGCTTGTGCACTCGCCACAGGAAGTCGTGGGCAAACTCTTCGTCGGTAGGTTTTTTGAAACTGTAGGTGCGCATACCATAGGGGGGGCACTGGCCAAATACCGTGCGACTGGCACCGTCTTTACCACTGCCATCCATCCCTTGTAGGATGACGAGAAGGCTGTGTTTACCTTCCGCAATCAGTAGATGGTGTAATTCAGCTATCCGCTTTTGCCGCTTTTTGACGATGTCCTTCACAGCATCCTTGTCCAACTCATCGGGGGCATCTGTGGGCAGTTGGTCGATCTTGATATGGCTCATAAACGTGGTAGTATTTATGGTTCTTTGACTTTTTTAGAGGAGGCTACCCTTCGGGTCGCTACGTTTCGCAGCTCGCTATTCGCTCGGCCCCGGCAAACCCGGGTCTGTCAGCTAAAAGCTGCCACTGCTGCATAACTTGTCTCGGCCTTTTGCCGAGATCGCTAGCCCAGTACGACCACTAGATTTGTCAAAGAACCGTATTTATTGGCTAAACCCGCATCTTGCTGCGCTTAGCTAAGTATTCCTGCAATACAGGTTTGAAACCCTGGTTGATATCCGCTTCCACAAAATCAATGTGGTATTGTAGGCATTTTTGCTTTAGCTCCTCAATATAGGCCGCTATTTGCCGGGTGTAAGTTTCCTTCACCTGATTAGGTTGTAGCTTTATTTTTTCACCTGTCTCTATATCGATGAACTCGTAGGGACGATTTTCAAACTCAAAGTCCAACTCCTGCCGTTTGTCCACGGTATGGAATAGGACGACCTCGTGCTTATTGTATTTAAGATGTTGCAAAGCAGAAAAGAGCTGTTCCAAATCCTCCCCAGATTCAAACATATCGCTAAAGATGATGACCAACGAACGTTTGTGGATGCTGTCGGCTACTTGGTGTAGTGCTTGAGCGGCATGTGTAAACTGGTTGCGTTTGGGCTGATCGAGCAACTGCTGCAAAAACGTCAACATCAACCGATAGTGGGTCGTGCTGGATTTAGTGTGGGTATGCGTATGTACGGTCTCATCGAAGATGCTCAGCCCGAAAGCATCGCGCTGGCGCATCAATAGGTTCATCAGCGAAGCAGCTGCCAGTATGGAAAACCGCAGTTTGTTGAGTGCGTTATCCGATTGAGCCGACACCTCCGGGAAGTACATAGAGCTGGAGGCATCTATCACGATTTGGCAGCGCAGGTTGGTTTCTTCTTCGTATTTCTTGGTGAAGAGCTTGTCGGTACGTCCATAGACCTTCCAGTCTATGTTGCGCGTGGCCTCCCCGGGGTTGTACAAGCGGTGCTCGGCAAACTCTACCGAAAAACCGTGGAAAGGGCTTTTGTGTAACCCAATAATGAACCCTTCTACCACCTGACGAGCTAGCAATTCAAGATTGCTCATTTCTCGCACCTGCTTACTGTCTATCTCGAACATAGGACACTGGTAAATACATTGAAAAGAAATTGGGTGGCCTGATAAGCTGTTGCAACTGCGCCTGTTATTAGACTTGAACACGGTGCTCTTGATGCCACCTTTTCTAAAAAGTGAAGCCCTCGTCACATAGGAACTTCACGAAAACATCCTGCTTGTTTTGATTGAATTAAAAGCGGAACAATATTTTTCGTGCCCTTTACCTATTGACGGGGGCTTCAAAAGTACGTTATTGATACCGTAAATTAAAGATACTTCTCAATTTTTTCGGCCAATGCACTTTTTGTTGTCACGCCTACATGTTTATCAACTACTTCTCCGTTCTTGAGAATCAGCAAGGTAGGTATGCTGCGGATGCCATATTGCATGGCTACTTCGGGGTTGTTGTCCACGTCCAATTTACCTACCAAAACTTTTCCTTCGTAGTCTTTGGCAAGCTCTTCAATGACGGGTGCAATCATACGGCAAGGGCCGCACCACTCTGCCCAAAAGTCAACGACAGACACGGTGTCGGTAGCCATCGCTGTTTCCTTGAAATTGTTATCAGTGAATTCAAAAGCCATTTTGTGTGCTTTAAAGGTTGCTTAAAAAATTGATGGGTGATACAGCAGGTCGTATCACATACCTACTTAATAAATATCACACTTAACGCTTTAGGACAAGCATAAGTTCTATATTTACGTTGCAAATATAACAACATGTTACGAAAAGGTTTTGTCCGTTGGGGGATACTTTTGGGTGTCATTACGGTTGGTGTCCGTTTGCTAAGCGATTCAGATTGGATTGAGCGGTATTATTCTCGTGGTTTTTTTCCTATCCTACGCACTGTTTGGGATCATCTGCTCACGTCTTGGATGCCTATTCCGCTCGTTTATTTGTTGTTGCTCTGGTTAGTATATACGTTGGTGAAAAACGTTCTTCGCTGGAGGAAACGCCGTGGGTTTAGCCGCGTGACATCGTTTTTTTGGGGATTGTTGGGGCTGGTAGGTTGGGGTGTCGGCACTTTCCTGCTATGTTGGGGGTTCAATTATGGTCGGGTGTCAGTAGCTCAAAAACTAGGGTTGTCACCCTCGCCTTTAGATACCCTTTACCTCAAGCAAACCACTCAGGAAGAGGCTGCGGCATTGGTACAACTCCGTCAATCCATTCCCCATGTCGATACAACTGCCTTAGGTGCTCAACATTTTCCTGCACAAACTGAAGACCTACTTCGCCAAGCCTTAGAGGCTACTTTGGTGCACTACAACTATCCCGCTATTGGGCAAGTGCGAGGGCGTACGCTTTGGCCGAAAGGCATCTTTCTCTATTTTGGCTCGGCAGGTCTTTATTTGCCCTGGACGGGCGAAGGCCACATCGATGCAGGGCTGCTGCCACTGCAAGTACCCTACACCCTCACCCACGAATTAGCTCATGGATACGGCTTTGCTGACGAAGGTACTTGTAGCTTTTGGGCTTATCTTGCTGCGTTCAAAGTCAGCGACCCCGCCTTGGAATATGCTATCCGCCTCGGTTATTGGCGCTCCTTGGCAGCCCATTGGAAACGGCTTAATCCCACGGAGTACCAGTCCTTTAGAGATGGGCTTCCCGCAGGCTTACAAGCTGATTTGGCGGCTATCAATACCAATTTAGACCGCTACCCAGATGTATTTCCCTTCCTCCAAGACGTACTCTATGACCGCTACCTCAAAACCCAAGGCATACAGGAAGGACTAGCCAACTACAGCACCGTAGTAACCCTAGTAGAAGCTTGGCGACAAGCGGGAGGGCAAGGGTATATTCGGTTGTAAGATAGGATGAATTATGGATAACTTTTCTCTATGTCCTCACTGCCTCTGTTGCTAAATCACGGAGTTGCGTTTAGGGATCTGCAAAAAGGAATAGTAAATGTAACGTTGGCTTTTTTTAGCTTTTTTCGTTGCGTTTACCCCGTCCATATTACCGAATTCAACCAAATATCCTCCACCTCGTAAACATTGATGTGCTTGCTTTGGAGAGAGACAAATAAACCTTATTTTTGCATTCAATCGGGGGTGCTTCTTGCACAAACGTTTTGATTAATCCTGAAAACCATCTTCCCTATGTTCCACAAAACAGTCAGCCAAGCTTCGTTGACGCTTATCAAGAATGCAGCAATATTGATACTGCTTACCACGCTATTATTCAATTTTGCAGCGGCTCAATCTACTGCTTCTTTGCATGGCTTCATCCCCAACGCTGGGCAAATGCTAGATGCTCATGGCAGCCCCAATACAGCCGTTGCTTACCTACTCCCGCTGGGCAACGGCCTCAACGTGCAGCTTAGAGCCAATGGGTTCAGCTACGATGCTTATCGCCAAATGCCAGACGGCGGCATCCATTTTCATCGGGTGGATATTGATTTCGAAGGGCGCTTCCCCTCACCCCTCCTATTGCCCAGCAGCAAATTGCCACCCTTGAGCATTATCCTTCATCGGGAGCTTTTGGTGTACAGCGCTATTGGCGGGTGGTTTATCCCAATGTCTATCCCAATATTGATGTGGTTTTCATTGCTACGCAGCACGAGGGGCAAGCCTCTTTTGAATACGATTTTATCCTCCATCCTTATGCCTCGTCCTTCTGATATCCAACTGCGTTACCGGGGGCTAACAGCAGTATCCATAATAACACCGTTGCCATGCCTTTGTCGATCGGGCAACTTACAGAAGAAATGCCGCGCAGCTACCTTGCAGAGAGTGGCAAAGAACTTGCGGTGTCTTTTCAAACACTCGCACAAGAGGGCAATAGCTTACTACTTGGTTTCCATACGCCAGATTTCGATCCAGCTCAGACGCTCGTCATCGACCCCATTCCATATCTGGATTAGCCACTTATCGGGGTGGCAGCGAAAATGACAACTTCCGCGATATGACCATCGATGCAATGGGCAATTTGTACTAATCGGCTCAACCACTTCGCTCAACAATATTGCTACCACGGGCGGTTACCAAACCGTACTACACGCGGGCTCCGATGCGATGCTCACCAAGTTTGGCAATAACGGTGACATCATTTGGAGTACTTATTACGGGGGTGAATTGGATGATCTCGGGCAAGGTATCACACTCGACCCCGACAACAATATCGTCATCACGGGGTTCACCTTTTCCGATACCGACATAGCTACAGCCGGTGCCGAACAGCCCATGAATAATGGAGCAGGTGACGGTTTCGTGGCCAAGTTCAACAATGACGGGCAGCTTCTATGGGCTACCTATACGGGCGGTAATGAACTGGATTTTTGCAACGATATTGCCACTGACATGGCTGGAAATGTATATGCCATTGGTTGGTCGAGTTCATCGACGGTCATGGGTGCAATGGGGACCCACCAGCCACTGTGATGGAGGCGGCGCACAGGATGCCTTTATTTCGAGCTTTGGAGCCGACGGCTCACTACGTTGGTGGACATTCTTCGGTGGGGATGACTACGATACCGGGCTGCAAATTGTCCGCTCACGCGCTGGTACGCTGCTCATTTCCGGCTGTATCCGCTTCAACCGCCAATATTGCCAGCTCAGGGGCTTCCAAACGGCTTATGGTGGCGCTACTGCCGATGCTTTTTTGGCTAGTCTCAACCCGAATGGAACCATCAACTATTCGCACCTATTACGGCGGCAGTAACGAGGAATATGGCGACGCATTGCACGAGGATGTCAATGGGCTGATTTATCTGGCATCGCTCTTGCAATTCCACCAACGGAGTTAGCCACGGCAGGCACACACCAGCCCGCCTCTGCGGGTGGCGGGGAAGCCTTTTTGGCGCAATTCGATGCCACGGGGCAGCGTGTATGGGGTACCTACCTTGGTGGAGCAGCCGATGAAACGGCCTATGCCGTCACGACCGACGTTGCAGGTAGTGTGTACATGTCTGGGTTTACCAATTCTTCAGCGGGGATTGCTTCACAATTTGCACAACAAAACACTTTTGGTGGTGGCGCATGGGATGCCCATTTGGGCAAATTCACCAGTACGGCCAACTTGAATGGGCTACCTATCACGGCGGTCCATGGTAGTGACCAAGCCTACGGCATTGCGGTCGATGCGCAGCAGGCTGCCTTTATCTGTGGGGTAACGGCATCTTCTACTGGCATCAGTACCCCTGCCAGTTATCAGGAAATTACAGGCGGCCAGGACGACGGTTTTATTGCAAAGTACCTCCCCTGCACTAACCCTACGTTGGCCATTCCAAATGGCGGATATTTGTGTGCAGACTCTCCTTTTGTACTGGAAATGTACCTTCAGTGGCGGTGCGCCGCATACCTTTACCTATACAGTGGACGGTGTGGAACAAACCCCTGTACAGGTTCTTTCCGACACCCTATTCTTTACGTATGACCAACTTTGGCAGGATTCCGTTGTCATCACGGGAGTGAGTAGTGGACAGTGTACGGGTACTATCACCGGGGACTCAACTTCGTGCGGGTTGTTCCACCTGTCACAGCAAGCGCTCCTCAGGTAATATGTGATGAAGCCACCCTCACATATACCGTTCAGGTAGATCTTGCCGGAGGTATGGGCAACTATATCCCAGTGGGGAACACCACAGGATTCGTCAATGGGAATGTGTTTACTTCAATGGCGCTGCCTTACAACCAAGACTTTGATATCCAAATCACTGCGACAAGCGCTGCGATACAGTCAGCTTATCAGGTTCGTCTGGGTGTATGCCGCCGTGTATGCCGCTCAATGTACAAATTGATGCCAACAGCCCAGTATGCACAGGCTCTACGCTGCAAATAGTTGCTCCTTTCAATTTCGTCTATTCGTGGATGAGACTTCCAACGGGTTCAGTAGTACGTTGCCCAATCCTGTAATTCCCAATATAGCAACCGCCAACGCTGGGTTGTATAACGTAACCATTACCGATGAAGAGGGTTGCACCGAAGAACAAAGCATTACAATAACGGTATTGCCTTCACCAACGCCGGCCTAACCGATCCTTTTGCAGTAATGAAACCATCATCATTGCTGCTGATGAAGGCACCGCCCCCTATATTTACCAATTAGACGGTGGAGCACAGCAAACAACTGGCAATTTTGGCCAACAAGCCAGCGGTAACCATACGGTACTAGTGACTGATGCAAACGGTTGCTCTTCCCAAATCGACATAATAGTAAACGAAAGCTCCCAGCATTAACGAAATAACGGTGCTGGATGCGTTGGACTGCAATGACTTTACTGGCACCCTCGTAGTTCAGGCCAGCGGCGGCGAGGGACTGCAATACAGCCTTGATGGCTTGTCGTTTTCCAATGTGGCTGTTTTTAATAATCTGCCTGCTGGGCAATATACTTTTTTCGTTCGCAACAGCGCAAGTTGTGAGATGAGTGAGGATTTTGAATTTGTGGCTCCGTCTGCCATTAATATAGATAATGCTATTGCGAATGCAACAACCTGCGGGCAAAACAATGGTAGCATTATCCTACAAGCTAATGGAGGTATGGGGGCACTGGCGTATCAACTAAATGCTCTGCCCCCACAAAATAGTGGCCAATTTGACAATTTGTCACCCGGTAGTTATACCATCACCATTGCCGATGAAGCGAATTGCACCCTTACCCAAAACTTCAATATTGAAGGCAGTACCGCACTCCAAATCAATGCAGTGGATGTGGATGCCGGCATGCATCAATACGGGTGGCATCATTACCATCAGTGTGCAAAATGCGACGGGGGTAGTCAACTATAGCCTGAACAATGCGCCATCCCAAACCAGCAATGTTTTTGAGGAACTCTCCCCAAGGTGATTATTTTATCCAAACTACCGATGAAAGCGGCTGTACCGATACCATTTCTGCTAGCGTGCCACAAGTAGCGCTGCCAATCATTACTGGCATTGACGCGACGGCCAGCACCTGCCTTGGCAGCGATGGTAGCCTGAACGTACTAGCCAGCGGTGGTACGGGTGCGTTATTGTACAGCCTCAATGAAGGCTTGCCACAAGATAGCGGTCTTTTCACTGCTTTACCTTCGGCTCGTCTATCAAATTATCGTAGTCGATGAAGCAGGATGCGGTGCCAGCCAAACTGCCACGGTTGCCAATGGAGAATGTATGATTTATGTCCCAAACGCCTTTTCGCCCAATGATGACGGTGTCAACGACGAGCTGGGTGTATTCCCGCCAGCAGGATTGGAAGGTAATATTGCCGTTTATCAAATTTTTGACCGCTGGGGTGGGCAGGTTTTTGAATCGAGGGACAATTTGCTCGGCAGCACCTCTGGCTGGTGGAACGGTGAATATAGGGGGCAGCCTGCGCAAGAAGGTGTTTACCTATACCATATTGAAATCAGTTTGCTCAACGGACGGAGCATTACCTTGCAGGGCGATGTCGTAGTAGTTCGATAAAACCTCCAGCATGGTCAGGGATGACCTCAGTAATTTGACGGAAATAAACTGTACAATTTTTGATTCGGAAAAAGTTGTACAGTTTATTTTTTCCTGTCCCTTACCCACTCAACTTCGTTTAAATTGACAAATATTTACACTTAACTCGGTTTTTCCTAAGTTCAAGTATCATGGTTTCAAATTTTTTATTTTTTCTAACGAGTCAATGATAAATTCATATTCGTGTCTTTTTTTATCGCATGTAAAAGAAACCCAATTATTTGCTTCGTGCAAATAATTATCATCTCTGTATTCATAATGATAAGTTGCCCCTCTTACTATTTTTAAATCTTCAATCTCATCGAATGTCAGCAATAAGTTGTCGAATTGATTAATGATTTGAATACTGTTATTTGAAAAACGTACCTCCCCTTTTTTCTCAAATTGGATTGAATAATAATAAATAGCAACCGTTATTACTCCAATTATTAGTAATACACCCACGACATTTCCGAGATCTAAATCTAACCTTTCTTGAAGGCTCATGTGTCGTTGGAATCTACCTCGTGGCTCTACTAAAACTGATCCAATAATTAGTAAAAGATAGTATAGTGAGTACCTAGCCCATTTTAATTTTCTGTAATTGGTCGAATCTATGAGTTTGGTCTCAAAAAGGATTTCTTGCAAGTCATCTGTCCATTTTTTTACTTGATTAATAATTCGTTAGTTCTTCAGCACGTCTATTTCTTTAGGCACGCCAGATGCCTCCCTACGCACTTCACACACCTGCTTCGTCCAATTGCAATTGGGCTTCCTCCCATTCTTCCATAGCGAGTGCTACCTCGGCTTGCAGTGCTTTGTGCTTTTCCATGATGGCGGCGGCATCTGTGCGGGCGTAAAAATCACTGCTAGCCATTAAGGTTTCGTGAGCGGCCACTTCTTCTTCCAATCGAGTAATTTTCTTTTCAGCATTCGATACTACGCGCATCAAACGTTTTCTTTCATCGAAGGATAGTTCTACCTTGGCTGCTACCGCAGTCGGTGCTGCTTTGGCGGTGTTATTGGACTTGCTGAGTTCCACATCGCGCATATTGTCCAACTGTCGTTTTTCTAAGAAGAAATTCACGTCGCCAAGATATTCGTACAGGTGGCGATCTCGGAACTCAATGGTGCGATTGGTCAACCCTGCTAGAAATTCGCGGTCGTGGCTGACGACAATGAGGGAGCCGTCGTAATCCATGAGTGCCTGTTTGAGCACATCTTTGGAGATGATGTCCAAGTGGTTGGTAGGTTCGTCCAAAACCAGCAGGTTGAAGGGGCGCAACAACAAAGCTGCCAAGGCTAAACGGGCGCGCTCTCCACCAGATAGCACCGATACTTTTTTATCAACATCTTCGCCGCTAAAGAGGAAGGCACCCAATATGCCGCGCAGTCGTGGCCGCATCTCTGCCGGCGATACATTTTCCAGCGTTTGCAGGAGGGTCAAATCCCCTGTGAGTGCTTCCGATTGATTCTGTGCGTAGTAGCCCACCGATACGTTGTGTCCTAACTTGATATCGCCTCCCGTGGCGGGTATTTCATCGATTAATATTTTCGCCAGCGTGGTCTTTCCATGGCCGTTTTGTCCTACAAAAGCTACGCGGTCGCCCCTGTCAAGGCGTAGGTTCACTTTGTCTAACACATTCAGGTGGCCATACGTTTTTACTACGCCAGTAGCATCAACGGCTACATCTCCTGAACGGGGTGCCGGAGGAAACCGAATATTCATAGCCGCCGTATCGGCCTCATCGACCTCTATGCGCTCCATTTTGTCCAATTGCTTTTGCATGGACTGAGCCAACTTGGTCTTGGTGGCCTTGGCCATGAATCGGTTGATGGTGCGCTCCCGTTGCGCAATTACTTTTTGCTGGTTGTTAAAAGCGGCGTTGAGCTTTTCCCGACGATCGGCTCGCAATTCCATATACTTGGAGTAGGGCGCTTTGTAGTCGAACAGTTTGCCCATTTCTACCTCT
Source organism: Saprospiraceae bacterium (assembly GCA_041392765.1). Lineage (GTDB taxonomy): Bacteria > Bacteroidota > Bacteroidia > Chitinophagales > Saprospiraceae > Lewinella. The sequence continues at coordinate 88,189 of JAWKLL010000017.1, read as the reverse complement.
ACGGTGCGGTTGGTAACATTGTCGAGGAATTGCTTGTCGTGTGAAATAAGCACTACCGCCCCCGGATATGTTTGCAAAAAGCCTTCCAACCAGATAATAGATTCAATGTCGAGGTGGTTGGTAGGTTCGTCTAAGAGGAGATAGTCAGGTTTCGCGAGCAGCATTTTGGCTAGTTCGATACGCATTTTCCAGCCACCACTGAACTCGTCGGTAAGTCGGCTGAAATCGCCTTGTGCAAACCCTAAACCTTTGAGGACGGTTTCGGCTTCTGCTTCCATTCTATCGCCCCCCAACAAGAGGAAACGGTCGTTGAGATGGGCAAAGTCTTCCAGCATCTTGCTATAAGACTCACTCTCATAATCTGTGCGTTCTGCCATCTCGATATTGACCGCCGCCAGTTGCTGCTCGATGCGCCGAACCTCCTCGAAAGCGGTGAGGGTTTCTTCCATGACGGATTTGCCAGCGGGTACCTCCATGTCTTGGTGCAAAAAGCCGATGCTGCGGTCGGAGGGCATACTGATAGTGCCTTCATCGGGGCGTTGGTAGCGCGCAATGAGCTTGAGTAGGGTCGATTTGCCCGCTCCATTCCTGCCCACCAAGCCAACTTTGTCTTTGTCGCCTATCACCAATGTTACGCGATCTAATAGGATGCGGTTGCCGTATTGTACATATATATCGCTAAGCGTAATCATGCCGACCGTTTGTTTGAGGCGCAAAAATACAAACCTTAATAAGAAAATGGTTAAGGAATGAGTCAATATTAATGGATGGCCTTATGCATACGCTAATAGTTTCGCTCAATACATTACCTTTGTATCTTGGATTCATCTTTTCGGATAACCACCGAACGAACGTATGATACAAACCGTAGAAATCAAACTCCCCCCAATCGCTTGGACGACGAGCCGTTTATCCGGCAGTTGGTGGCACGCCAGTTGCGGATGGCACCAGATGCGATCGATAGCTACCACATTCGCAAGCGAAGCATAGACGCACGTGGCACTAGCCCCGTTTTTAGGCTACAAATTGAGGTGTATGCAGGTGAAACATACACTCCTGAACCTGCATTGCTGGCGCAATTACAGGATGTATCTGATAAGCCTCCAGTCATCATCGTAGGGGCAGGGCCGGCAGGGATGTTCGCCGCTTTAGAACTGATAGAATTAGGGCTGAAACCCATTGTACTGGAACGCGGCAAAGATGTGCGTACCCGCCGGCGCGACCTTCGTGCTATTCAACAATTTGGCCAAGTAGATCCTCATTCCAACTACTGTTTTGGCGAGGGAGGTGCAGGCACTTATTCCGATGGTAAACTCTATACGCGTTCCCACAAAAGGGGAAATATCGAAAAAGCACTGCGGTTGTTTGTAGAGCATGGTGCTCATCCCGATATATTGATAGATGCTCATCCGCATATCGGATCCAATAAATTGCCCAATATTGTGGCCAACATTCGGGAAACCATCCGCCACTATGGAGGGGCATTTCTTTTTGAGCACCACGTCACCGATTTTATTATCGAGGAACAGGCTATCCAAGGGGTGGTCGTGAACGGCACGGAGGAGTTTCGCGCTCAAGCGGTGTTGTTAGCCACGGGACATTCTGCTAGGGATATTTTTTACCTGCTCCACCAAAAAGGAGTACACATCGAGGCGAAACCCTTTGCGTTGGGCGTTCGCATCGAACATCCCCAACCGTTGATCGACCAGATACAGTACGGTAGCCCCACCCGCGATAAAAACCTGCCGGCATCCAGCTATCGCTTGGCTTGCCAGGTGGATGGGCGTGGGGTGTTCAGTTTTTGTATGTGTCCTGGAGGGTTGGTCGTGCCAGCTGCTACGGCTCCCGGCGAGATTGTTGTCAATGGAATGAGCATGAGCCGACGGGATTCACCTTATGCCAATTCGGGCACGGTTGTAGCTGTGGACTTAGAAGATTTATTGCCTTACCGGCAACATGGTGTCTTTGCAGGTTTGGCTTTCCAACAGGCGGTGGAACAGACTATGTATCAGCACGGCGACGGCAGCCAACGAGCACCAGCATTGCGTTTGCCCGATTTCGTGCAGGGCAAAATATCGACTGATTTACCCGGCAGTTCCTACATCCCGGGTTTGTATGCGGCCCCTCTTCATACCTTATTACCTGATGGAATTTATACGCGCCTTCAGCAAGGGGTGAAGGATTTTGGTCGCAAAATGAAGGGGTACTACACTGCCGAAGCCAATGTAATAGGTACTGAAAGTCGCACTAGTTCGCCCATCAAAATACCGCGCCATCCGGTGACGTTGATGCACGAACAAATCAGCGGTTTGTTTCCTTGTGGAGAAGGTGCAGGCTACGCCGGAGGCATTATCTCTGCTGCGATGGATGGGCAGAATGTGGCAAGAGCTATTGTGAAATTTTATCGTTAAAAAATCTATATGAAACATATTTTCGACCTCTTAGGGAGGGTTTTTCTTTCGTTTATCTTTTTTTACGAGGCTTATGATGCCATCAAGTTTTTTAAGGAAACTAAAGATATTATGACCAGTTATGGCCTGACTTGGAGACAGGATCTATTGCTATACGGCTCTATTTTTTCTTTGATTTTGGGAGGGTCGCTCATTTTGACAGGCTACCGCGCGAAGTTTGGTGCCGTGCTATTATTGCTTTATTGGGTACCCGTCACTTTTATTGTACATGACTTCTGGAATTTTCCGGCGGAAGCCCAGCGCATGGAGGGCATTATGTTTATGAAAAATATCGCCATCACAGGTGGACTATTGATGATCTTCGCCAATGGAGTAGGGAAGTACAGTGTGAGGCGGCTGTTCGCTACTTCGCGGGTGTGATGGAAAAACAAAGGCTCAGCAATTGCCGAGCCTTTGTTTGCAGCGTCCATGAAAGACGATAACACTATCGGAACATCTCCACACCACCGAAATGGAAGGTTGCTTCGATGATTGCATTTTCGTCGGAATCTGAACCGTGGATGGCATTTTCGCCTATGCTGGTAGCGTATTTGGCGCGAATAGTGCCGGGTGCTGCGTCGGCTGGGTTGGTGCTGCCGATGAGTTTGCGGAAGTCTTCTACGGCGTTGTCTTTTTCTAAAACAGCCGAAACGATAGGGCCGCTGGACATGAACTCCACCAATTCGCCATAGAAAGGACGCTCTTTGTGGACGGCATAAAACTCGCCTGCTTTGCTAGCTGAAAGCTGCGTAAGCTTCATTGCAACAATGCGGAAGCCTGCGTCGTTGATTTGGGCAAGGATGTTGCCAATGTGACCCGCTTTTACTGCATCGGGTTTGATCATCGTGAAGGTGATATTACCTGCCATTTTTTATTTGGTTTGTTGTTGTTTTTAAAACTTTCGCAAAGGTACATAAACCCGTCAATATCTCTTTTGCCAAATCAAATATTTTCCTCATCTTCGCGCCCTGATAGCTCGTTTATGGAAAATTTGGAAGCACTCAGGCAGTTACTCAACTACCCACAGGATGTTATTATTTTATCGCATCGCAACCCAGACGGGGATGCCATCGGTTCCTCTTTGGCGTTGAGTTTGTTTCTGCAAAAGCACGGGCACGCCGTCAAGGTGTGTGTACCATCGGAGTATCCCGATTTCTTGGCTTGGATGCCTCAGGTAGATAGGGTATTGGTGTATGATAATGACACCGAGGAATCTACTCGGGCTATTCAGAAAGCCTCGCTTATTTTTTGCTTGGATTTCAACTCCTTGGATCGCATCGATAAGGCAGGCGAGTTGGTACAAGCCAGCAAAGCCCCTGTGGTGATGATTGACCACCATCTTTTTCCGGAACCTTTTGCGGACTATGTGCTGAGTGATACCACTGCCAGTTCTACGTGCGAATTGGTGTATGATTTTATCCATTTGGTAAAAGGGAGGGGGACTTGGACAAGGATATTGCAGAAGCCATCTACACGGGTATATTGACGGATACGGGGTCGTTTAAGTACAGTATTTCCCCCAAATTATTTCGTGTTTGTGCCCATTTGCTGGAACTAGGTGTGCAGGATGTGGTGTTGCAGGATTTGATTTTCAACAGCATGGATGAAAAGCAAGTACGCCTTTTGGGGCACTGCCTGTATAACCGCCTAGAGATGTTACCAGAGTACAAAACAGGTATCATTACACTGACGAAAGAAGACTATGCTCATTTCGACATCAAGCGAGGCGATACGGAAGGCGTAGTTAATTTTTTATTGAAAATGCGGGATGTGAAAATTGCCGCTTTCATACACGAGCAGCCTACCATCGTGAAGCTCAGTTTGCGTTCGAAAGGAGACATTGATGTGCAGGAAATGGCCAAGAAGCACTTCCGGGGCGGAGGCCATAAAAATGCTGCTGGGGGTGCCAGTTTCCATAATCTCACGGTAACAGTTAGGAGATTTAAGGAAGCGTTAGAAGAATACAAATCAAAAAACGAATTATAATGACCGCAGAACAACTATTGCTACTGCACAGTCGCCTCGAACAGTTGAGGCACTATCTTTGACGTTGCTGAACGAGAACAACAAGCTACGGAACTAGAACAACAATCGCTGAACCCCGATTTTTGGAATGACCCCAAACAGGCGGAGGGTATATTGCGTCAGTTGAAAATACACAAGAACTGGCTGGGGCAGTATCAGCGCGTAGCTACGGCTATTGAAGACTTGGAGGTGCTGCTTGAGTTTCAAAAGGAAGGAGAAGCCAGCGAGGAAGAGGTGGAAGAAAAATACCAAGCTACGCTCTTGTTAGTGGAAGATGTAGAGTTTCACTCCACCCTGAACCGCCAAGAAGACGAGTTGAACGCTGTATTGGAAATCAATGCGGGGGCGGGAGGCACGGAAGCCTGCGACTGGGCGGATATGCTGCTGCGCATGTATATAAGGTGGGGTGAACGGCAGGGCTTCAAAGTGTCGGAGTTGGATCGTCAGGACGGGGATGTGGCAGGTATAAAATCTGTATCTTTGGAAATCAAAGGGGAGTTCGTTTATGGGTTGCTAAAAGGCGAGAACGGTGTGCACCGCTTGGTGCGGATCAGCCCGTACAACGCTCAAGGCAAGCGCATGACTTCTTTTGCCTCGGTATTTGTACACCCGATGGTGGATGACAGCATAGAGATTGAGATCAACCCTGCTGATTTGGAATGGGATACGTTCAGGGCTAGCGGTGCGGGTGGTCAGCACGTGAACAAGACGGAATCTGCGGTGCGGGCGCGTCACTTGCCTACGGGAGTGGTGGTGTCTTGCCAAGAGGAGCGTTCGCAGCATGCCAACCGCGAAAAGGCTTTGCAGATGTTGAAATCTAGGTTGTACGAATTGGAACTACAAAAACAGTTGGCCGAGCGAGACGACATAGAAGCACAGAAGATGAAAAACGAATGGGGGTCGCAGATACGCTCGTATGTGTTGGATGACCGCCGGGTGAAAGACCACCGAACAGGCCACCAAACCAGCCAGACAGACGCGGTACTAGACGGAGATATCGATGGCTTCTTGAAGGCTTGGCTGATGTTTGATGGTAGCGCTAATTGAGAACTTGGGGATGGAAAGTGGGGATATGATTCCTATCGGAATAGCGCATGAGCACGTTTCCCACGTTTCCCACATTTTCCACATTTCACACAACTAAAAACATGAGTAAAAAGGTAATACAGACCAGCGATATCAATATCAAGATTGGTTTGAACGAGGAAAAACTTCCAGTGCGTATCGACTGGGATGCTGCCGATAATCCGGCAGGGCCGCAAGTAGCCAAGGCGATGCTGCTATCGCTTTTTGATGAGGCATCGAAAGATACCTTAAAGATAGACTTGTGGACGACTGAAATGCAAGTGATGGAAATGGATCGATTTGTGTTTCAGACGTTGCGCGGGCTGGCGGATACTTATTTTCGAGCTACCTCGAATGCTGAGTTGGCCACAGAGATGAACAAATTTGTGCATTACTTTGGGGAGAAGACGGGGATAATTCCGAGTGAGCAGCAAGGTTAATTATTTGTAAACCACAGCATTGTGAGGTGCAGGTGTAGGAAGGTGGAAAAGATTAATGTGGAATGCTTGCACAGGCCAATGATAATATCTACTTTTGCGCTCGGTGGGCGACGCAGGATCAGCTCCCTTTAACCCCCCCAGGGCGGAAACGCAGCAAGGGTACGAGGTTGTAGCGGTCGGTGTGTTTGCTCACCTTCTTTTTTTTATAGCTACTTGATTGGCGTTAAGTTGATGTTTTTTCAGCAGCCAGTTACGTTAGGAGTTCGACGGAAGTGAACTGTTTTATTTTTTCTTAATTAAGAAGGGAGTAGTTTACTTTTTACCGTTACTTACTATACACCCCAAATCAACAAGGCATGAAGTTTTTTATCGACACAGCTTCTATTGACCAGATCAAGGAAGCCAACGAGTTAGGTATTTTAGATGGCGTAACCACCAACCCGTCTTTGATGGCGAAAGAAGGCATCACGGGCAAGGACAACATATTGGGGCACTACGCTATGATTGCTGGTATAGTAGAAGGCGATGTGAGTGCGGAAGTGATTTCCACTGATTTTGCTGGCATGGTGAAGGAGGCTAGAGAATTAGCAGATATTGCCCCCAATATTGTGGTGAAAATACCAATGATTAAGGACGGCGTGAAAGCGCTGAGCTGGTGTGCTGAACAAGGTATATCCACCAACTGCACCTTGGTGTTCAGTGGTGCGCAGGCGATATTGGCCGCTAAGGCGGGTGCTACCTACGTGTCGCCATTTATTGGCCGCATCGACGACATCAGCTGGGATGGCATGAGTCTTATCAGTCAGATTGCCGAAATTTATGCCATTCAGGGTTTTGAAACCGAAATTTTGGCTGCCCGATCCGCAACGCTAAGCATTCAGGATGCCGCTGTGGCCGGCGCTGATGTGGTGACAGCACCGCTGAGTTCTCTTAGGTATGCTAAAGCACCCTCTTACCGACATCGGTTTAGAGCAGTTTTTGGCAGACTACCGCAAGGGCAACGGCTAATAATTAGCTGGCAGCTATACGACACACCGCTTGCGGTGCGTTTTACATTTTCCAATTAGAGGCTATCTATTTTACATACCATTTTAAGGGAGGGCATGTCAATGTCCTCCCTTTTTGCGTATAAGGGGCTTTTCTCTCCCCAATAGCTGTACTTTACAGTGTGTCCTTGATCCAGTCGTAGGGGGATCGTTTAATCCAGTTGCCACGGGTAAAGTCGGGGAAGTCTTGTGGTTCGCCATTGTTTTCGATAGATGCCTCTGATAAGGGGGTGACGGCACTCCATGCGGCTGCGTCGTAGGCATCCAAGGGAGGTGCAATGTCGCGTTTGGCGGATTCCACAAAGGCGTTGAGTACGAAGAAGTCCATGCCACCATGCCCGGATCCTTCTGCGTATTCGCCATATTTTTTCCACAAGGGGTGGTCGTATTGTTCAAGCCATTTGTCCATTTCTTCCCAGCGATGAGGGTCGGACTGACCTTCTACGTAAATGCGACGGGTGTGGTAGTCGAACTCGGTGATTCCGTTTAGCCCTTGTACGCGAAAGCCGAGGGAATAGGGGCGAGGCAGGTTGCAATCGTGGGTAATGATGATGGTTTCGCCTTTAGCGGTTTCCACGGTAGTGGTGATGACATCGCCCTGTTTCCATTTTAGGTGCGCATTGGGGTGGTTGGGGCCACCTTGTGGATGGGAAACAATGTGATGATGCAGCCCGATAGCTTTGGTGGCGTGGGAAGTGAGGGATACGAAGCGGTTTCCGCGGTTGATATCGCACATAGCAGCGATGGGGCCGAGGCCGTGAGTAGGATAAACATCGGCATTGCGAAGGAGGGAATGTTGGGTGCGCCAGCGCGCTTCGGACAGGCCTTTTTCTCCAAATTCTACGCCTCCGCCGTAGGGTTGTTGGCCATTGTTGAATTTTACCTCCCGCAGGTCGTGTTGGTAGCCGCAGCGGAAGTGTACTAATTCGCCGAATACATTTTGTCGAACCATGTTGAGGACCGCCATGACATCGCGTCGGTAGTTGACGTTTTCGAGTATCATTAAATGGGCACCGGAGGCTTCGTGGGCGTTCACTAAATCCCAGCACTCTTCGAGGGTGTTGGCGGCGGATACTTCCACTGCGGTGTATTTACCAGCCAACATAGCGTCTTTGGCCATACGTGTGTGCCACAGCCAGGGCGTAGAAATAATGACAGCGTCCATGTCAAGAGCCAGGAGATTGCGGTAGTCGTAGTCGCCCTGCTGGAAAGTTTTGGGAGGTTCTTTGCCGGCTTTGGCGATCATGTCGAGGGCGAGTGCAATTCTGGCTGGGTCCGTATCACAGATGGCAGTAATGGCCACGTCGTCGCGTTTGAGGAGATTGCTGAGGTGGTTGGTGCCTCGTAATCCCACACCGATGAGACCTGTTTTTAACAGGCTTTTTTCGTTGGTCAGGGAAGACATACCCCATGCTAATCCTGGGGCTACGGTCAGCGCCGCACCCGCTACGGCGGATTGGCGGATGAAGGTTCTTCTGGAACTCATAGTCGTTTTTTGGGTGTAATTAACGACTTTTTGAGGAGTTTTTTATCACCTAAAGATTCAGGATGCCAATAATATGCTCAATGCTTCTTCACAAGCGTCATTCCTGAAAATAGCTTCCACAGGAATTTCGAAACCTGAAATAGCTTTGCTACTAACGGTATGCCCAATGTGCAATTTACTGGGTGGCATAAAAGCTTCATCATCCCCTATGCGGAGGTATTGTTCCACTATTTCGCGGGTAGGGTCAATAATCCAGTATTCGCGCACGCCGTGGGATGCGTAGTCAATCAGTTTGATGCCTCTGTCGTACTTGGCAGTCGATTTAGAGAGGATTTCTACCACGAAATCAGGTGCGGGGAAAAGCATTTGGTCATCGTCAAAGGTTTCGGCTACTTCTTGCCGGAAGAAGGCCAAGTCGGGTTCGTAGTCGTTGCGGGTGAGGCTGATTAAGGCTTTTTCAATCATCAATCGCCCTAATTTGTGCTTTCTGATATAGACATTGATCAAAAGTGAAAGCTTATCAGAAATAGCTAAATGAACGCTTTTCACAGGCGAATGCATAATGACTTCACCATTAATGAATTCAGCTTTTTTATCCTCGTCCAACCACTCGCGGAAAGCACGGCGGCGATCCGCCTCTTCTGTTAATTGGCGATGTACTTCGGCCATGACAAGCGGCAAGTCCGGTCGCTTCAGTAGTTCTGAGGATATGGTTGAGACACTCATGTATTGGGAAGTTTGCCCAACAAATATAAGGATTTTTATGGCATGAATGAATGAGGCGTATAAAAAAATGCGGTAGTTAGGTAGCTAAGGAACGGCAAAGTAATAAATGAGACAATTAAGCTGAGGAGATTTTGTGCCAAGACAAGGCGAAAAACGTAGACAACGCAGCGCGTTGGCGAGGCTTTTTAACGCCGTATTGGGGCAAAAGAACCCGCTTCAATTGTAGTGTTTATTACTTTAACGTTCCTTATTCATGGGCCGTGCCGTACCAGCAGAGCTGGTCGCCACCAGGTCGTCCGCCCCTCCTAAGGTCGGGGCTACCACCCTTCGTCCTTGCGCCGGCCAAGCCGCCGCCGTGCTCCCAGCTCCGCTGTTCGCACTCATTTTAGATATAATCTTTACTCCTGCGAAGGCCGTACGCCCTCTTCCCGATAAGGATGAAACCGCGCGAAAAGTTCTTCTTTATACCAACCCAGCTCCCTGGTTTTTTGCACCACCTCCCGATGGCGGGCATGGGTATAAGCGTACTCCATCATGGAGGCGGTATCTTGCCACAAGCTGAAAGTGGCCTGCATGAACAGCGGCCATTCGCCTATGCCAATGCTCAGTTGCTGCCCAGCGTGACCTTTCGCCTGCGCACTTACCGAAGGCACAAACCGCCAAAAGCCAGGTAGGTGTCGCCACCGAATGGTAGCCCTTGTGATGACGGCCAGCGGGCGTTGTTTATCCAACGGCACAACGGTATCAAAAGGGCAGATGCCACCCCACAATCCGTGTACGGCAGCCGTGTGCATATATAAGGTGTAGCAATTGCTGCTGCGGCGTGCTGCCTGCTGCCACCACTTGTTTTCGCGAAAAAAGACCTGAGCAGCAGCTTCCGATTCCCATACGCACAGCAGTGCATACCTGCCAAAATTGGGGCGAATACTGAAGCCGTTGCCGCCACCGCTGCCCAACATTTTTATCATCTTGGCACCAGCAACGCGGCGAAACAACCACGGGCTAAGCCCCATCTGCTGAAAGGCCCACCACTGAGTGCGCAGTTGGCTGAAATCCATCAGGCTGAGGGTGACGACCTCTTGGGGTTGTGCCATTTTTTAAAGTTTGCTGTGTAACGCCATGTGGGAAAAAAGGTTTTAAACTGTATCTTTGGCCAAGATTACCGTTATGCGGGGGAAAGCTACTCCCCCTACAACTTCACAAGTGGATGATGAAACCATTTTTGTTTTTGATTACTGGCCTGTTGATCGCGACAACAGCCCTTGCACAAAATGCCGAAATTGACGATATTAAAGCAGCCCTTGCCGAAGCCGAAACCGCTCAGGAACGAATGGTGCTACGGTATGAATTGGCCGATGCTTACCTACGTGTAGATGCGGAGCAGGCGGAAGAGATTGGCAAACAAGCCCATGAGGCCGCCAGAAGCTTGAAGAACAACGGCATGGCGGCCCAAGCAGCTTACCTCGTTGCTAAAGCATTTGAACGCCAACGCGACGACCGCAACGTGGAAATTTGGCTACGTACAGCCCTACAGCACGCTAAGGACGCTGGCGACTCCGACCTCATCATTCGCTCGGTGGATGAGCGCTCGCGCCTCGCTGTCAAAGACCGAAACTACCGCCGTGCTTATGAAATCAATCAGGAAGCTTTTTCCTACTTTAGCCAGAATGGTACCAGTATCAGCGACCTCCAAAAGCGATTCGAAACCCAGCGTACTCAGTTAGAACGCCAAAGCAAGGCACTCCAACAAGAAAGACCAGTTGGAGTTTCAAGTGCAACCTCCGCTTGGAAAAAGACCAAATCAGTACGGAAAAAAACCAGTTGGAACAACGAACAGAGAGACTCAGTGAAGACAATAAAGCCAAATCTGAAGAACTCATCTCAGTCTCAGAACAGAAGCAAAGAGTAGAGCAATTGGCCGCTGAAAAAGCTAAGGAGGTGGATAAACTCAGCGATGAGGTGATAAGAGAACGTTACAAATTGGAACAAAAAGAAAAGGCATTGATGGAAGTGGATTTGCGTGCTGCCCAAGCGGAAGTCAAAGCGCAACAACAACAAATTTTTGTCTATGCGGCTGCCGGTGCCAGTGGCATCATGCTCTTGCTGGCCATGCTAATGTACCTCCTCTTCACCGCCAAAAAACGTACTGCCAAATCGCTGGAAGCCAAAAACAGCGAAATTGAACAAGAAAAACAGCGTTCGGAAGAACTGCTGCTCAATATTTTGCCAGCCTCCATTGCTCAAGAGCTTAAGGTGAGCGGCACGGCTAAAGCGAGGAAGTACCAAGAGACTACCGTGTTGTTTTCCGATTTTAAGAACTTTACCGGCATCGCCGAAAAATTATCGCCCGAGGAACTTGTGCAGGAATTGGACACTTGTTTCAAAGCTTTTGATGACATTGTGGGCAAATACGACGACTTGGAAAAAATCAAGACCATTGGCGATGCCTATATGTGTGCTGGCGGGCTGACGAACGAGCGCACTATGCCGAACAATATGGTCAAAGCGGCCTTGGAAATGCAAGCTTTTTTGGAAAAGCATAAAGGAGAGCAAATGCGCCTCGGCAAACCTTACTTTGAAGCGCGTATTGGCATACACACAGGGCCAGTGGTGGCAGGCGTAGTGGGTTCTAAAAAATTCGCCTACGATATATGGGGAGATACCGTCAATACCGCAGCAAGGGTGGAGGCCAACAGCGAACCTGGCAAGGTGAATGTCTCGGAAACTACCTATAACCTCATCAAATATGCCTTCAACTGCCACCATAGGGGAAAGGTAGAAGCCAAAAATAAAGGCTTAATCGATATGTATTTCGTGGAGGGATCGGTGTGAAAATTATCCCACGCTGAAAAAAAACGCTATTTTTGCGGCATGAATAAAACCTGCGAATGGATACAAGTTGCCGATGTCCTCATCCTAAAGGTTCACCATCTTTTGGGCGAGTACGCGAATCGGCAATTGTTGACAGCAGCGCAGCAGCGCATTGATGCAGGTAATATACTTATGATTGTCGATCTCGGCAGTATGCCTTATACGAATAGTGTTGGCCTCAATTTCCTGATTTCGCTTCAAGCGCGATGCCAAGAAAAGCATGGGCAAATTGTGCTAGCTAACGCTTCGGATAAACTGATGCAACTGCTGGAAATCACCAAACTCCAGCCCCTTTTTCAACTAACCTCATCGGTTGAAGAAGCTCTTCAACTGATTAACCAGGGCGAACGAACGGAAAGCCCCGAAAATAAAAACTCCGTATGACGGTAGATGTACTCTTGGGATTGCAATGGGGAGACGAAGGCAAAGGCAAAATCGTCGATTATCTTGCACCTCGCTACGATATTATTGCCCGCTTCCAGGGCGGCCCCAATGCAGGCCACACCTTGGTTTTTGAAGGTAAAAAACACGTACTTCACACGGTTCCTTCCGGTATTTTTCGCGAAGACCAAACCAACCTTATCGGCAATGGTGTCGTCATCGATCCCATTACTTTGGTAAAGGAACTCGACGAACTCGATGAAGCAGGTGTTCATTATCAGGAACGGCTGTTGGTAGCTCGCAAAGCACACCTCATCTTACCCTCGCATCGCTACCTCGATAAGGCCAGCGAAAAAGCTAAAGGCAAAGAAAAAATCGGCTCTACTCTCAAAGGCATTGGCCCTACTTATATGGATAAGACCGGGCGCAACGGCCTCCGGGTGGGAGATATTCAAGCCCCCGATTTTTTACAGCGTTACCATTCTTTGCGCAGCAAGCACATTGAGTTGCTACAAATCTACCCAGAGGTGGAGTTCAACTTGCCCGAAGAAGAAGAACGCTGGATGGAAGCCATCGACCGCTTGCGCACCCTGCGCATCGTGGACGGAGAATACTTCGTCAATAAGGCGCTCCAAAGTGGCAAACGCATCCTCGCCGAAGGTGCGCAAGGCTCCATGCTCGATATCGACTATGGCACTTATCCATTCGTTACCTCCTCCAACACCATTACTGCAGGGGTGTGTACGGGGTTAGGGGTCAGCCCCAAACATATTGGCGAGGTCATCGGCATCACCAAAGCCTACTGTACCCGCGTAGGGTCGGGGCCATTCCCCACCGAATTGTTCGATGAAATGGGGGAATTTCTCCGCGCCGAAGGGGGCGAATTCGGAGCTACTACCGGGCGGCCACGCCGTTGTGGTTGGATCGATTTGCCACAGTTGCGCTATACTATCATGCTCAATGGAGTCACCCAATTAGTCGTTACCAAGGTGGATGTTCTCAATAAACTAGAAGCCATCCAAATGGCTACCGCCTATGAGATCAATGGCGAACCGACACAGGAACTCCCTTACGATCTGTGCAGCGATACCTGTCACCCCGTCTATGAGTCATTCCCCGGTTGGCAAACGGACTTGGAACGCGCCGCTACCTACGCTATGCTACCCGAAGCGGTACAGGAGTACATCATAGAATTAGAAAATCGCCTTGGGGTGCCGGTATCTATGGTTTCTACGGGGCCGGGTCGTAGGCAGTTGCTAGAGAAAATTTAGTGTACTAAAGCTTAAATTATTGTCAATTAGCCTATAATAAAAACGCGAAAAGCCTACCTGTTGAAGGTAGGCTTTTCGCGTTACAGGGGCGTGCGTCACAGGCCTAGTACGCCATTCCCTACGATGGGCAGGCGCATCTGCATGCCTTGGCCGCCAGCTATTTCTTGCAAGTAGCGGTAGTAGGGGTAGGCAGCACCTAGTTGGGTGCGCAGTGCCTCCTCTCGCATCAAGTCATCGGCTTGGGTAAGCTCTTTGATGAGCCGTTCCCAGGGTTGTTCGGGCTTAGGGTAGAGGGTGGTATGCCAAGCGTCAAGGTCTGCTAAAGCTGCGGCTTGATGGATGGCATCTTGTAGCCCACCGAGTTCATCTACTAATCCAATTTCTTTGGCGGTAGTGCCTACCCATACGCGCCCTTGGGCGATGCTGTCCACGTTGGCAACAGCCATATTGCGGCCTGTACTGACACGCTCCAAGAAGGTAGCGTACATTTGGTCGGTACGACTGCGGAGCAGGGCTTTTTCACCTTCCGACATATCCATGACGACGTTGATACCTGTAGCGAAAGGGCCGGTTTTAACGGTGTCGAAATGAATGCCTATTTTGTCTTTGAGTAAATCTTGGAGTTGAGGAATTGCACTTACTACACCGATGCTACCCGTGATGGTGCCTGGTTCCGCAAAGATTTTGTCCGCTGGTGCCGATATGTAATAACCGCCCGAGGCTGCTACTGCGCCCATAGATACAACCAAAGGCTTGCCGCTGGCTTTCAGATCCATGAGTGCCTGCCAGATATGGTCGGAAGCCATGGCGCTGCCGCCGGGAGAATTGACGCGCAATACCACCGCTTTCACTTTATCGTCTTTGCGGATATCTTCAATGAGTTGCACATAGCGCTTGTCGCCGATCTGGGCAGCTTCGCCTTTGCCGTCCACGATGACACCTTCCGCCACGAGTAGGGCAATTTTTCCTCCTTCATCTTTGCCTTTGATGACACGTGCCGTGTGGTAGTCGTTGAGGTTGACGAAATTTATATCCTTGTCTTTTTCTAATCCGATTGCTTCGCGCAAGTCGTTGAAGGCTTCTTCCCGATACTTGACGGCATCTACTAATTTGCTGCTGAGGGCTGCATCGGTATTGATGCCGGCATAGGTGTCGGCTAGGTGGCGTAGCTCGGCGGTTGTTAGTGACCTATTTTGGCTAATATCTTCCAACATCAGGCGGTACATCTCATCGAGGAAGGCGCGGGTTTGTTCTTTGCTTTCTGGCGACATGTCGTTTCTGCGGTATGGCTCGGAAGCACTCTTGTACTTTCCGGCAAAAAACACCTCGTATTCTACACCGAGGCGATCCATGGCATCTTTGAAGAAGGCGTACTGGGAAGACAAGCCGCGCCAATCTACCACACCCAAAGGCGCGAGTGTCACTTGGTCGCTGACAGAGGATAGGTAGTAAGCACCTTGTCCATATACGGGGGCATAGGCATGGATGAATTTGCCGGAGGCTTTGAGAGTTCTCCAATGCTTGGCGTATATTGGATAGGCTAGAGTAGCCGGCACTCATCAACATATCTGGCTCGAGGAAGATACCTTTTATATCGTCGTCCTGAGCTGCTTGTTCAATGGCGGCGGTGATGTCGTGCAGCCCTAATATGCGTTGTTGCTTCAGGTCGAAGCTGGTGTTTTCCACATTGTCCATCAGTTCAGGGATGGCCGCATCCAATTTAAGGTGCAGCACGGAGTTGGACTCGATGGGTTGGGGTTGATCTGATGCCCTGCCAGCCAAGCCAGCGATTCCACCTATGAGGAAAAAGAATACGGCTATCATGGCAATAAAGGTACCCAAACAAGAAGCAAATAGAAACTTGAGAAACTGTGACATAAATGATATCTTTTAGAATAGGTATAAAAATAAGCCGAATGGTCGTCAAGGAGTTGGAATATTCGATGAAGCGGGTTATTTTGTAGATTAAAAGTCATTTCTGTTTTTATGAAACTACAATACAACCATTCTGGCATTCTCGTATTTGAGAGCCAATTGATGCGCACTACTTCCACGTTGATAGCGGGAGCTGGCCATCTATTATTGGTGGATCCGAACTGGCTGCCTGATGAGGTGGCCTTTTTATCTGAACAAGTGGCAAGGCTTCGGGGAGATAGACCGTTGTATGTGCTGTTTACCCATTCTGACTACGATCATATCATTGGCTATCCCGCGTTCAAGGAGCAGGCTCGTTTTGTAGCTTCTTGCCGATTACGGGACAATGAGCAGGCGGCTGCCCAAACGGAAGCTATTGCCCAATTTTATGATCAGTACTACCTGAAACCACCTTGGGGTAACGAGTATCCTTCGTCGCTTGATGTCGTGTTGCCATAAACCGAAACATGGCAAACTATTGAAGGCGATGCCTACTTCTTTTTCCCTGCACCCGGCCATAACGCAGACGGAATCTGTGCGTTTCACGCGCCTACGGGGACACTGATAGTGGGGGATTATTTGTCGAATGTGGAGTTTCCGTTTGTGTATCACAGCATTGCTGATTATCGACAAACCCTACGGTCGCTAGCGCACTGGATAGCGGAATTGCCTGTGCAGTGCCTCGTGCCCGGGCATGGTGATGCTACTACCGACAAAGACGAAATGCAACGCCGATTGGAGGAAGCTCATTGGTATTTAGATCAATTGGAGGCGTACGCAAAAGGCCATGCTTTTGATGAAGTTTCACTTTGGGACAGGTATCCTGATTTTCGTTCTTTGTTGGTGCAGTATCATCGGGAAAATTTGGAGCTGGCTAGGAATGTGGGATCCCGATAGCTATCGTCCTGATAGCTATCAGGAGTGTATATGTGTATATGTGGGAAAGGTGGATGCTTTGCAGCTTGATGGATAGGGAAATCGCAGATGCGTATTTAGCCTCGTTTTTTTGGGAACATCGAACCAATTTGGGGCAGGACTTCAGGATATTATGATGTCATCATTAATTGTATTGATTAACTCAAATTCAGGCAAAGTTTGAGTATCAAAAAAGTCGTCTTGCAGTCTTGCTAAATATGATTCGCTTATTATATCCTGCTCTAAATAATCTTCAAAATCAGGATGAACAGCTAAAATTGGTTCATTTCCAATTTTTAGTTTACTCCTTATGACTTTAAAGAATTTTACTTCACTATACTCAACCTTATCATCTGCTTTGATTGTATCAATTGCAACTTCAATAAGTTTCAATTCATCTTGCTCTGATAGATCTGTTGAAGTTAACTCGTTGAAATAACTTCGTAGGAATTTGTGACCATCACGGTTGATTTCCAAAAGTAAGTTGTCAAGTTCTTGGTTTATGTCAATTTCACCAAAGATTTTGTTTTGTTGATGCATTGATTTGATTAAGACGACTTCTCTCTTGTCAATGTCTCCATCACAAGCCATACAAGAAAATGCAGTCTTTAAAAGAAGTTTGTTAAAGTTTAATTGTTCCATGTTTAATTGATTTTAAAACCAATTTTTGGTCGTTCGTTAGTATTTGATTGTTGACCTTCCATTTTCGCTCTTATTTCTATGTAGCTGTTTAGTTCAGCTAGAGAGATTGAAGGTTTATTTGATTTTATTGTTTCCAATAGAATTCCCTTCGTAATTCTTGATTTGGAACGCAACGCCATTCTTGAAGCTTCATCACATAAAAACTTGATGTCGCTTGAAACATAATTTTCAGTTGCTTTCGCAAGTTCTGAATAATCTAATCCAACTTCGGTAGGTCTTTTTTCTAAATAGAGTTTAAACATCAGTTCCCTTGCTTCAAAGTCTGGCGGTGGTAAATAAACGTGTTTGTCTAGTCTGCCCGCTCTTAAAATTGCTGGGTCAATTGAATTTGGTTTGTTGGTAGCACCAATAATAAATACTCCATCATCACCACTATTATTCATTTGTGCTAAAAATTCATTTACAGCACTTGTGTTCATATGATTGACAGATGGATTATCTCGATTAGGAACTAATGCGTCTAATTCATCTATAAAAATGATACTTGGAGCGTTCTTTCTGGCTTCATCAAAAAGGTTCTTGATATTCTCTTGCGAAGCATTCACCCATTTACTTTGAATGTCTGAGGGTTTTATTTGGTAAAAGTTGAAACCGATTTCTTCTGCCATCTTTTCTGCAAAGAATGTTTCCCGCAACCTGGGGGAGTATATAAAAAGCATTCCGTTTGGAATTGTAAGTCCATATTCAGCATACTTTTCTTTTTTCATTCAAGGCGTCAATAACATCCAATTTTATGGTGTCTTTAAGTTCTTGCATTCCTGCAATTGATTTGAACCCTTCGCCTTTCTTAACTGTCTTCAAAGTTTGGGTTGATTGTGTCGATTTTTCAGAACAGGGTTGTCAACTGTAATTTCACCATTAACAGCCTGTATGAATTCTTTCAGGTTCTTAAATCTGTTCTCTGCATTTGGTTGCAAAGCTTTTGCAATGATGTTGAAAGTATTGGCTTCAATTCTTGATTCTGAACTAACAACTTGTAAAGGCTTTTCTCGCTCCTTCAAAATAGCATCTTCGAGTTTGACTGAATCAGATTTGAATTTGGACAATTCCACAAACCAAGGCGGAAGGCCAACTAATAAATGATAGTACAAAGCACCTACTGAAAAAATATCACTTTGAACAGAAAAGACTTTGTTAAATGTTTCGTTGGCTGAATAGAAAGGATTTAAACCTTCTTTTTGAAAGTCCTTGTTCGACTGAGTCAAAAATCTTGCATAGCCAAAATCAATTATTTTCGGAACTGAAATCTGACCCGACAAATCCAACATCACATTCAAATTGGTAATGTCGTTGTGGATAATTGGGTTTTGTTGATTGTGTAAGTAGTTAAGGCCGTTAAGCACCCCAAGAATGATGTCTTTCGCTTTATAAGGATTAAAGGTTTGTTCCCTTTTCATTTTGTCTGAAAGGGTTTCACCACTAATAAAATCTAAAATAGCATAAGCATATTTTTGATTTTCTATTAAAAGATTACCGCTGTCAATAAGTTTGACAATATTCGGGTGATTTATCTTTTTCAGAACTTCAATTTCAAGCACATCACCGTTTTGGTCAAATTGAGTCCTGTGTAATTTAGAATACGAAAAGAGCTTCAAGAGTTTGGTCGTCCTTTCTTTGTCTTTTACACGATATGTTTCTGCATAACGCCCTTTCTTTAAAAAGAAAGTAACGGTGTACTTGTTGTCAATGACCTGACCTTTGGTTAATATTTGTTTATTATTTTGATTCATACGCTTTAATATCTGTATTTAGCTTCTCTAATAAAGCGGTATCACCATTTATATTTGAAAGCTGTTCGTAAAACTCTTGGAATGTATTTGCTGGTATTAAACCATCTTCTGTAAGTTGAAAAAGTAGGTCTTCTACCTTATCCTTAGTGATTAATGTAATTTGGTTATTAAGTGAATTATAAAAAGTTTGGATTTCAACTAAAAGTACACGCCCAAGCTTCAAATCTTTAACTTTGATTACTTCTTCCAACTGATTCTTTATTTGGTTGACAACTTGTGATGTCTTCTCATTTCCAAGTTCCTTATTAGCTTTTTCAAGTATGTTATAAACTTCTTTCAAGTCCAACTCTAATTTTGGCCATTCTAAAGTTTCGTTTAGCTCATCAATTTTTTTGAGAATTTTTCGAAGATTGGCTAGCACTTCCTGTTTTCCGTCAACATCATTTTTGTTTTTATCAAATAATATTTCTATTAGCTCCAAGTCAGTTTCAACTTGTTTTAATTTGAAATAGTTAATATCAAGTGCACTTCGTTTTAACTCAAACAAAGCATTTTTTGCCTTCCTAATTTCATTTGCCAACCAATTTGTTTCAATAGAAATAGTTGTAGCTGAAGGAATGTTAACTTCAGTTGTAAAATCTATGCTTGGAAAGTATGCTTGAACAGTCATTTGCTGTGATTTATCAATTGAAATTGTTAAATCTATGTCTGAGTCTTTGGGTAATAAACAAGGCAAATCTGCACCACTTATGATAATATCATAAACGTGTTCATTATAAATTGCCCTTGTCCCATCTGATCCGTGTTCTCCTTGATAAATGGGAATTTTAATAAAATCAGATTCAAAACCTGGTCGAATATCTTTTTCTGTTTTGATGCCATTTAATATTCCCGTTGCAGGTAAAGACTTGTTTTTTTCAAGTCCTGAAATAGTTCTGAAAATGATTTTTCCTGTTCGATTACAAATTACTTCTGTTCCAATGTTATATGGTAGAGTTGATTTATTTACAAAACCATACTGAATAGAAAAAGTATTAGGCTCACATTCAATCTTATTTCCAAGTTTGTCTGTGAGTTCAACTATAAAATTGTTTTGAGCGAACTCATTTATTTGAACATCAAAAACTTCCCCGACTTTTGTAATTTCTAACTTACCACTTGTCCAAGCATTGTCGCCCCTTTTGATTTCGGCAAATACTTTTTCGGTGTTTCGCCCTTCGGATTTGTCCTGTAGAATTTTGAGAGTTACAAATTCTTCTGTTTCATTTGTAAATGGTTCATAACCTATCTCAAGTTGAATTTTTGTTCTATCTATTGATTGTGATTTAAGTTCATCACTTAAATCAATCGTAGAAGCATAAATGGCCGCACCCTTAACAATAACTGTTTCTGGGTCAAGACTGGTGTCAGGAATGCATAATTGCTGAGTAATCATTTCTCGTAAAATTGGAGAAGTTGTTTCTAGCCCAACAAAAGTGATTTTTTTTAACTCGAGAATGTTGTTTCTATGCAATAGGCTTTTTGAAATATCTATAGCTTTTTGGAAGATAGGGGCAAGGACATTTTTAAGTTGTTCCTGTGTAACTGTTAAATCAATTTCTATTTCTTCACCTTCATCATCTTCTCCACATTCTCCTGGATCAGCATAGACATTATGTGAAATATTATGGTTTAGATTATTTTTTATTTCTTCTGCGAAGAATTTTAGTGCAGACCTAAATTCAGCTTTCCTATTATCGTTTTCAAGAATTTCATCAATAGTATAGCTTTCTTGAATATGTGGCATAATCAGTTGGTCAACAATTGCATAATCAGTTTTTACCACCTAAGTAATTGTCACCTTCGATGTCAATTATGGAAAAGATACCATTGTCAGACCTAATCAATGCTGTATTAAAATCATTTGATGTGAATTGAAACACCAAGAAAAGCCATTATATCTCGTTGCATCAGGCCGTAAGCTAATGCAGCAGACTGGTCTTCTGTAATTATTTCAACTTTGCTTTAAGCCTGCCAAATATCCTGCTTTTCTAACCGCATCAATTTGATTAGATTTAAAGTTTGAAGGAATGGTTATTACGGCAGCGTGAACATTTGGTCTTTTCGTATGAAAGTAGTCGTTGTATTACTTCTGCTAAAAGATCATCGGATGAAAAGCTTCTGTTGGCATTGTTCGAAAAGTACTTTTTATCCGTACCTAATGTTCTAGTAAACTCAATAAATGAATTTTGATTTTCAGATTTTTTAATCTATCAATTCCTAAAGTGAAGAGCTTTATCACCAGCAAATAGGTTTCCTTTTCGATTAATAGCAACAGCAACTGGTGTTGTATTTTTCAAAAAATCACTACTACGTAAAACTACAGGTACACCTGCTTCCATTTTTGCGATGGAAGCAGATACGGACTATGTATATGCCGTAGTTGATTTTCATAGTTTAACCCACTAATACTGAATCATCACCGCTTGGTCTGTCTTCTGGATAAAGACAATCAATAACAGCAATTACTATCGGATGCAATTCATCACATCCGGACTTTCACCAATTTTTTGTAACCCTTGATTTAAAAGTGTTTTTGCTTTATTAGGGTCTCTCCATCTGTAAGAACCAAAGTTTTGATTATGATGACGGATAAAGCCAATGAGCTGATAAATAAAAGTTAGCTGAACAAAGAAGCTGTTGATTTCTTCTAAAAGTACATTTCCAAGTTTTACATCTTTAACCTTGATAACTTCTTCTAATTGATTTTTAATTTGATTTACAACCTGCGTTGTTTTTCGTTGCAAGTTCCTTGTTAGCTTTTTCAAGTCTGTAATACTCTTCTTTTAACTCGGCTTCCAATTTTGGCCATTCTGTTGTTTCGTTTTAGTTCATCAATGGTCTTGAGAGTTTTGCGAAGATTGGTTAGTACTTCCTGTTTTCCGTCAACATCATTCTTATTATTCTCAAATGATTTTTCGATTTTTTCTAACTCTGATTCTGCTTTTTTCAGTTTTGCATCATCAGAATGATTTCCGTCTCTTTTCAATTCTGAAACAGCTCCTTTTGCCTTTCTAATTTCGTTAGATAACCATTTGTATCAACGGATTGAACTGTGTCGGTTGGAACTTCAATTTCAGCAGTATGGTCTAAATATGGAAAATATGCTTGAACAGTCATTTGTTGAGATTTGTCCAAGTTAATGGTCAAATCAACATCTGAATTTTCAGGCAATAAGGCAGGTAAGTCTGTACCACTAATTATGATGTCGTAAACGTGTTCATTATAAATTGCTCTTGTACCTTCTGAACCGTGTTCTCCTTGATAAACTGGAATCTTTACAAGTCTGAATCCATTGGGCGAATTTTGCTTTTGTGTTTTCAGACCATTCCAATGTTCCCGTAGCTGGTAAAGATTGGTTTCTCCAAACCTTTGACAGTGGTAAAAACAATTTTCCTGTGGTCTTTTGTTTAATCTCGATACCTATATTGTATGGCAAAGTTGCGCTACCAATTTTAGAACCTTGAATAACGCTAAATGAATTTGGCTCGCTTTCAAGTAGATTTCCTTTGTCGTCATAAAGGGTAACGCCAAAAACATTGGTTTTCCTTCGTTCAACTGAACGTCTATTACTTCACCTATTGTGTTTATCTCTACTTTGCCACTTGACCAAGCGTTATCACCCCTTTTGATTTCAGCAAAAACTTTGTCTGGTATTTCTCCATCAGTTTTGTCTTCTAAAATTTTTAGCGTTACAAATTCTTCTGTTTCAACGGTTGATGATTCGTGTCCGATTTCAAGTTGAATTTTTTGTTTTTGTCTCTTGTTTGCTCTTTGATTTCTTCGGACAATTCAACTGTAAAGCATATAATGCGGCACCTTTTGAGAAACAACTGTCATAGGGTCAAACGCTTGTGTCAGGTTTGCAAATTTGCTTTTCGAGCATTTCTCTTAATGTAGGTGATAGGTCAGACCACCCACCAAAATGAGTGAATCCAATGAACTGCCTTTAAGGTTGTTCCTTTTTATAAGAGTTAAACTGCAATCAATTGCTTTTTGAAAAATTGGAGCAAGGACATTTTTAAGTTGTTCCTGTGTAACTGTTAAATCAATTTCTATTTCTTCACCTTCATCATCTTCTCCACATTCACCCGGGTCAACATATATATTGTGTGATGGATTGAATGAAAGGTTGTTTTTATTTCTTCAGCGAAAAACTTTAAACCGCTTCTATACTCTTCTTTCTTGATGTCATCAGAAAGCATATCATCAATTGAAAATCTTTCTTGGATGTGAGGTATTATAAGTTGGTCAACGATAGCATAATCTAAATTCTGCCGCCTAAGTAATTGTCTCCTTCTGTGTCAATTACTTTCATTATTCCGCATCTTCAACTTTGGTAATGCGGCATCAAAGTTCCACCACCAAAGTCAAAGCTAACCAAAAACCATCTTTCTTTTTACTGTCAAGACCATAAGCCATTGATGCTGCAACTGGTTCCTGAAGAACTTCAACGTGGTCAAACCCATAGCTTTCCTGCTCTTCTTGTAGCATCTATTTGGTTGTTTTTAAATGCAGCAGGAACAGTAATGACCACAGCGTTTATATTTTCGTCTTGAACATATTCTTTAAGTCTTTTCAGGACTTCTGCGGAAAGTTCTTCTGATGAAAAGTCTTTGTTAACGAAGTACTATGATACTTTTTGTCTGTACCCATAGTTCTTTTGAACTCAACATATGCGTTTAATGGGGATTTATTGGACAGACTTTTGAGACTGTTTGACCTGTAACTATCATAAGCTTTATCACCAACAAACAAAGTGCCTTTGGATTAAAGGCAATACAAGAAGGTGTTGTGTCTTTTTGTTTGTCTAGTGATTTGATGATTCTTACTTCACCATTTTCCATTCTTGAAATTGCCGAGTTGGTTGTTCCCAAGTCAATTCCGTAGTCAATTTTTGTTCTTGCCATTTTGTAAAAAATTAATTTTGAGAAACTTCAACCTGTGCTCTTTGAATCAAGATGCCATTAAAGTTTACCTGCGGTTTTATGATTTTAGAAATTATTTTTTTGCCTGATTCTAAGGTGTCATCTTCCACAAAGTTGATAACATCAATATTCATTCTTTCGTCATATTCATTATTCAGCAAATTAACCATTTCATAACCATTGGCTGCGAAATTTGCCTGAATACGCTCAATTCCCTTTTCCAATGGTTTTAGACCTTTTATATCTGCATCCATTCTTGAAATGTTCTTTTGCATCCTTACAATTTCATCAGCTACTTTTAGCGCAAGTGAATGGTCTGCTTTTTCGTTTGTCGAAATTAGTTGGCTTTTAGATTCTTCTTGTTGAACTTTCAATTGGGTTTCAAGAACTTCAATAAGTTTGTTATCAAGCTTTAGACTTTCTTCTTCCAATGATTTTTTGGTATTTCTGATTTGCGTTTCTACATCAGTTTGACTTGACTTTATCCGCTTACCCAAGAACAAATACATCAATGCACCGAGAAGTAACGTTACTAACGTGGCAATAATCCAATACAATCGGTTTTTCTCAACGTCACCACCCAATTCAGAAATTCTGGTCTCTGCTTGTTGTCCTGTTTCTTGAATTTTAGTGCCTAAATCGTCTGCAATTGTATTGATGTTGCTTCGGTTTGTTTCGATAAGGCTACTTAAACTGTCAACCGTATTTTCAAGTGTGACGGTTTTACTGTTCAAATCGTTGATTGAAATTCGTTGCTGGTTTATAGTCGTTTGTTGACTATTTACTTTTGATGTTAAACCTTCAATTTCTTCCTTTTGCTTTTCAATGTTTTTTTGAATAGCTGGAATTTGTTTAATCAACAGACTATCTGATTGCGTTTGAGCAAAGAGATTTGAAGAGCCTAACACGGCTACCATTAGTATTATTTTATTCATTTTTAAAATTTTATATGCTTTTTAAACATCCAATAAAAAATAGCACCCCTAGGATACCGGCAATGCTAAAGATAACTTCCAATCCTTCTTCACCTCCAAATCAAACCTACAAGAAGTAAAAAGACAGCAATGCCGCCTGCCCATTTAGCCCAAGATGGCAATGACTTAGCTGTAAGTTGGGCACTGGCAAAGGGTGTCATTTTTAATCCAATAAGCCAAATACTTTATCCTGTTCGTTTGAGCAAAGCCTAATTTACCAATCAGAAAATCAACTAGATTTTTATATTCAGAAACCTTGCTTTGGTTTGAGCAACGTTGTATTACTTCAACGTCATTCAAACTTATTCCATCACTAACAACTTCAATGACTTTATCCCAATTCAAACAGCTTGCCTTCATTTTTTCGACTTTGCTCCAATTGATAGAAACGTCTGTTCTAGGCAAACGTATTCCACCAAACTCGTGGTATTGAAGTTTCTCAACTTCAGCATCAATTTGTTTACAGGCAGTATTATAGGCTTCTTTAATTGAATTCAATATTGCAATAGCCTTATTTATCTCTCGGTCTTTCATATCTTCAAGAGTTGCAAGGCTATCTTTTGCTCGGTCTTTTACCATTTTTCCAATAGCAATTGAGGTCGGCTAATTTTGTTAGCTTTTGAGATGATTCAAGATAATTGTCACGAGAATTATTTTCTTGACTTTCATTGAAATAATCAATTCCACATTGCATTATTTCATTTGCTAATTGGTCAGCGAGTGCTTTATATTTTAAATCGTTTGTGCTAAGTATAGATTTTAGTAATATTAAATCGTCTTTTGTATTCGTATATAGTTTTAGACCAAATTCATAAGCGTTACCTTTGTTTGCCTTGCGTTTCTTTTTACAAGTTTCAATTTGGCTTTCAATTTTGTGTAGCGGTTCTTCGGTGAATTTTTGAGACAAATATTTTTGTGTAGTTCCATTACAATTACTAAATAGATTCAAAGTGTCTGCACTAGAATACTTTCCTTTAAACTGTTTAAGAATGTCATCTACAAACTTTTCAGTTTGCTTTTGATTGTCAATTGTATATGTTTTGGTCGGCTACTGTATGCACAAAGTCAGCAAAATTTGGTGATTCAATTAATTTGATTTTCGCTTCAAGTCCTTCTTTTATTTCATCTTTGGAATCACCAAGCAACTTTAGTGTGCCAATATTATTAAAGCAAGAGAAGTTTTTGAGGTTACTTCTTTTCCATTGGTTACTTTATCCCATATTTCAACTGCTTTCTCTTTGTCTCCATTTATTAGGTAGTTAATTGCAGTTTCATCAAATGTGTTGACTTTTAGAAACCAAAACAATGAATGACTTACCTTGTCTTGATTCTGCTCTATTCCTGAAAAAGCTTTTTGTGATTGAACTTTCTGAACGGTCAACATTTCCAAAATGGGAAATCGAATTCAGAATCAACTTGTTTGCCAATATTTGCGTACTTGGTAATTTTACTTTTCTGCCTTTGAAGGTCTCTTTCAGAGGAGTTAGCAAGAATGCCCGCAATTCTATATGGGTTGTCTTGAATCAGTTTCATTTACATCTTAATTTAATATACCTTACATGGTTTCTCGAGATAGTTGAAAATGGGTTTGAAAATTTGAGATTTTTAGCTTGATTATCATGTAAAACAACACTATGCAAAGATAAATAACTAAGTTTGTAAATACAAAAAGATTGTGATTTTTTTGAAAGATGTAAGAATAGTCAATCATACAGCCTGCCTTACACACCTTTTTTCAACGTGCTTTTAAGCGGTATGTCTATACAAAACGAATATTAGCCTTACCTTTTATTCCAAATACACCTACTCTCCAATAGATGAATGAACTACAACCGCGCAAAGGGGCTGGAGGGGTTTCTCCCGACCGGAGGGAGGACGAGCGAATAGCGAAGCTTCGGAAGCACCTGACCCCCGCCAGATATGTCGGTTTGGGACACATTGTTGGATGGCGGGGTGCGCCCTAATAGAAAAAAATAATCTAGGTAAGATTAGTGTGCTAATACGCTGGTGTGAATCATGGTGCCGTTGTGGCGGTATCCACCTTGTTGTAGTTCACTTTGTAGTTGTTGGATGAATGATTGTAGCTTTTCTTCGGGTAGTGCTTGGTGGTTGCCGATGGTGAGGGCATCAATGATATAGCCGTTGATGAGGGCATCGAACTTGCGTTGCAGCAGTTGGGGATGCCCAAAGACATCGGCTCCCAATAGCTGGTTGCCACTGATAGCTACGAAGCCTACAATAGGGGTGTCCTCGGTCAATTTGCCGCTGAAGAAACGCTGGTAGGTGGCTCGCTGGTTGACAAATTCGTCATTGTCTTCTAGCCCTGCATACGCTTCTGTGGGCGATGCGACACCGTAATGGGAGGTAACGGAAGCGACTTCTTCCCATACACGCTCTTGGTTGCGAGCCGCTACGGCTTTGCGTATGCGCGAAGAAGCTACATTGTAATACCCTCTGAACGCGAAAATTTTATCGTCGGATTCGTATTTGTCGTGTTGCCCGTTCCATGTCCAGCGGCCGTGTTCTACGCAGAATACTTCGATGTCCTGAATACTGCGGGCTGCAATAATTTGGTCTTCACCGACTACGCGGTCTTGGTTGCCGCCTTGTACAACGTCTCCCGCCATGAGGAAGACGGCTTCATCGGTTTTATTTTGTACGGTCAGTTGGTTGACGGCTCCATTGTCGTCGAAACGGCCATAAGGTTTTTTTTCGGTGACGCGGAAACGCTCTTGTTCCAGCATTTCACCCAATGTTTTGAGGGTCTGCGCGCCTTCCTGTGCGTGGATATACTCGGGTGTTGCTACGATGGGAAGCAGTCGGAGTTGTTGGGTTTGCCAAGCGGGGTTTTCATCGGTCAGTACGGTGAAAGGAGATGCCGTTGTAGTAGCTGTTTCTTGGGTAGATTGACAACCAAAGATAGAGATAAGGAGGAGCGAAAAGTATGTTATACGAAGCATAGCGATAGTTTTTTTGTAAAATTAGCAAGT
The DNA here is from genome assembly GCA_041392765.1 of Saprospiraceae bacterium. GTDB lineage: Bacteria > Bacteroidota > Bacteroidia > Chitinophagales > Saprospiraceae > Lewinella. The sequence goes on along the minus strand of JAWKLL010000017.1, from coordinate 60,236 downwards.
TTGCTTGAAAGAATCCTCATTTTTGCTTTTGAAAATGAAAGTGTAATTTACAGACAATCATGCAAAAAAACAAGTCTATCGACACAAATCAGCCTATTTCATCCCGGTATCGATTTTTTATGATGGCGGTTGGTTTTCTGACGCTGGCACAACTGTTGACGGGGTTGGATTATGTCACGATATGGCCAGGAGGCGAAGCACTGTTGATGCAGCAATCGGCACTATGGAAAGCACCTACGGGTTTATTAGCACCGTGGGTGTTGGGCAATATTCCATTGACATCGGATTATTGGTTGCTGGCGTATCGGTTGCCGGGGGTATTGTTATTCTTACTTGGTTGGGGGATGTGGATTTGGCGCGGACGTGCGTTGTTTGGGGCGGATGCGGTACGTACGACTTCGCTGTTTTTAGGGGCAGCGTTTTTACCTGCGGTATTGGCTAAGGAAGCCTCGTTAGACATCTGGCGCATGGGGGCGGAACTGACTTTCTGGTTGTCGTTGCTCCATTACATGAAAAAGCCGGGTTCATCGGCTATGGGCTGGTTGTTGCTGACGGGCTTGTTAGCTGGTTTTTAGGAGGTTGGGCTGCTGTGGGAACGGCTTTGCTGCTGGTAGTGGGGTATTATTTCTTACAGCTACGCTCAGCAGTTGATGTGGGGCATTTGCGTTGGTGGACTGTGGTATTACCTTTGTTGTGTTATCCTTTGGCGTGGTGGTGGTTGGATACCCCTTCACCAGAAAAGGAAGCGACTTGGTTTTATTTCCACCCTTGGTCGGGGGCGTATCTCCGGTTTACGTTGTTGAGTTTTTTGGGATTGCTGCCTTTTTTGGGGTTTACGGTGGCTGGCTTTCGCGATTTGGTGTACAAGTGGAAAAAGGGCGAAGAGCAAGCGCGTTTGCTGGCGGTGGCATTGCTGGCAGGGTGGTTGATGCAGTCCTTGTTATTTTCTTTTGTGTTGATTTTTCTAAGTGCGCGTCAGTTAGATCACTATTTCAAGCAGGGAGGCTATCCATGGCGCGACTGGGTGAAAACGGTTCAGGTGCTGCACCTTGTATCGGTTTTTATGGCCGCAATATTAGTGCTGATAGGGGGGTATGTGACTTTTCAAGCAGAGGGGTATCGGGCGGTATTAGGAGCTACGGCGGGGTATTGGATGTTTAGTTTTTTAGCGGTGATTGGGTTGTACGGGGTAAGGCGAGACTATGTGTTGGGGGGGATTACCCTAGCGGGTGTCCTGACTATGTTGTTTTTTTGGGTACAAGTGTATCCTTATATAGAGTTGCAACGCAATTGGCCACAGCGATTGTTGACTGCTTTGCCTGCACCGCCAGCGGCGATTGGATACGATTTCAAAGACCCTGCTTGCCAGCCACTACCGCTCTATTTGCATAGAGAGGGGTATCTATTTCCCGTTGATACGATGCCTGATTTTTTTATACAACAACTGCCTTTAGAAGACACCACGGGTGTCTATCCCGTGGATGTAAGGGGGCGTTCGGGGTTGCTGCGCACGGGTAGATGGGGGAGTGGGGGAATGGGGGAAATGTAGTAAAGGTTGTATATGTGTATAGGTGTATAGGTGCTATAGGTGGGAAAGGTTGGATGTGGTTTGATGTGGTTTGATGGGCTTTGCCCGTTTGATTGTTTGATATTGTTTCGATGTGGTTTGATGGGCTTTGCCCGTTTGATCCTGAAGGTGGTGGGTAACCACGAAAGGCACGGACAGGGTGGTGCGGGCGGCAAGGGACAAATAGTTTTAACCACGAAAGGCACGAAAAGCACGAAAGTTCATGCCGCGTGGGTGTGGACGGGGCATGTGTGTGGGTAACTACTGAAAAGCACGAAATTCTACCACGAAAGGCACGAAAGGCACGAAAGGGTGGTTTTAACCACGAAAGGCACGAAAAGCACGAAAGGTGGTGTGGTGTGTGGGTAACCTAAGAAAAGCACGAAAGGCATCCGAAAGGTGGGGCTGATGCCCGATGGTGACTCAAAATTCTGCTATTAATGCGATCCCGATAGCTATTGGAGTCGGAAATGTGGGTGATATTCCTTATAAATACACTTGTAATGAGCGACGGATAGGGTAGGGGCGTTTGTCATAAAGCCGATGAGCAAGCAGCAATGTTGCCGACATATTCGTTAAAATTATACTAAATAGAATTCAAAAGTGGGAAGGATTGCGTTTTTGAATTATTTTTGCAAAAGTGTGATTGTTCCTTTAGAAATGCGCTCTGGTTATGCGATTTTTGGAACAGGCACTACCCAAATTGTAACATCGTTTCAAATTATATCCCAAAGGACATAGAGAAACGAAACTAACCATCGCCATTTGCACCGATATGTAGGTGCAAATGGTTGTTTTTTGTAGCTTCGCCTCATGGAATCATGGTACATGATACCCGCTAAGCAGAAGCCTCGATATTTATATACCATCGTCAGCGTGGCGGCTGTCCTTTTTTTGTTGGGTTTTTTAGGTCTGTTGCTGTTACAAAGCAGGCAGCTCACCCGTTTGCTCAAAGAACAAGTCGATATTATTGTGGAATTAGTGCCGGAAGTGGAAGAGGCCGATAGGAAAGCCCTCAAGGTCAAATTATCACAAGCAGGGTTTACGTTACCCGGTTCTGTTAGTTTCACGCCTAAGGAGGTGGCATTGAAAGAGATGAGCCAAGAAATTGGCGAAGATTCGCTGTGCTTGGATATGCCTAATCCGTTGTACGATGTCTTTACCTTTCATGTACACGCAACGTACCTGCACACAGATAGCCTTGCAGCCATTAGAGAAGTGCTAGTGAGTGATGCCTCCATCCAAGATGTTTACTATCAGGAAAACTTGGTGGAACAACTGGCTGCTAATACAGGCACAATGAGCTGGGTATTATTGGGGATGGCGTTTTTATTTGTACTATTAGCCATAACGGTCATCCACAACACCATACGTTTAGCCATGTATGCCAATCGTTTCCTTATCAAAACACAGGAATTGGTGGGAGCTAGTTGAGTTTATATCCCGCCCCTATCGCGTCGAGCCATCTGGAACGGCTGGTGGAGTGGCGTGCTGGCAGTGGGGCTGTTAGTGGTTTTTCAAGGTGGTTGGGGATGCAGTTACCTGCTATCAGGCAGTTGTGGCATCCCGTGGCTTTGGGCAGTTTGTTTGCAGGATTGGTCGTATTGGGCATCGGTATCAACTGGTTGAGTACTTACTTTGTCGTTCGGAAATATTTGAAGTTGAGAGAAGAGGATTTGTACGAATAGCAGCTCAGTCCGATAACATACGCTTTTGAGGTGGAAAAAGAATGAAGCCTTCGCTTCGGAACTGCCTATAAAATTATACCTTTGTATGGGGAAAAAAGTAAATTCAGAATTTTCTAGTCAAAGAAATCGAATAAAACGCTTTAAATGAACCGCTTATTCATCCGATTGTCTTTGATAAATTCTGAATCTATTTTTTTCTTATCCCTTTGTTCTTCCAATCATATTTTTTAAGATGAGCACAAAAAAGCCAAGCCAAAAGAAAGTAGTAGTCAGTACCCGTCAGGAGACTGCACAGCCTGCCAACCGATCTGCTGCTGCGAATGACACGCCGGCTAACTTCACTTTTACCCGCGACACTTATACCTGGATGGGTATCGGTTTCGCATTGGTGCTATTGGGCATGATCCTCATGGGAGGAGGCCACATGCCAGATCCTAACACTTGGGATGAAAACATTATTTATGGCTTTCGCCGCACGGTACTAGACCTATCGTAATCCTGTTGGGTTAGCGGTGGAGGTGTACGCCATTTTCAAAAAATAATCCTACGGCCTTGGAAGTAATCCGCGCAGCCCTGTTGGGCATCGTTCAAGGGCTTACAGAGTTCCTGCCTGTCAGCAGCAGCGGCCATTTAGAATTGGCCAAATTTTTCCTCGGCGATACTAGTATGGCAGAGGAAAGCTTGATGATGACGGTAGTGCTGCACGCCGCTACTGCCCTGAGTACCATCGTAGTATTTCGCAAAGATATTGCCATCATCCTGAAAGATTTGCTGGCTTTCAAAGACAATGAGTCCACTCGGTTTAGCCTCAAAATCGTGATTTCTATGATCCCGGCTGCGGTGGTCGGCTTGCTTTGGGAAGACGCATTGGATATGCTTTTCAATCGGCAGATACCCCTCGTAGCTTGCATGTTGGTGGTGACTGGGATACTACTCTTTTTTGCCGACCGTGCCAAAGCCACTGCCAAACCTGTTGGCTGGTGGGATAGCTTGGTGATAGGGATAGCCCAAGCCATTGCTATATTGCCTTAAGATCTCCCGTTCGGGTGCTACTATCAGCACTTCCGTATTGCTCGGCATCGACAGGGAACGCGCTGCTAGGTTTTCTTTCCTAATGGTAGTGCCGCTGATTTTAGGAAAAATGGCTAAAGATTTGATGGATGGCGATCTATCTGCTATCCCCAACCCCCTGCTGTTGGCGGTAGGTTTTGCAACGGCTTTTGCAACGGGTCTTGTAGCCTGTACTTGGATGATACGGTTGGTGAAAAATAGCCAGTTAAAATATTTTGCTATATATTGCTTCGTGATTGCAGGCATTGCACTGATTGCCTAGTATTCGTAAAAATAATCTGAGTTCATGAGTGAAACGGAACCCCTTCTTCCTTGCGGGGTATAGATTTTGCCAATGGTGCCACCCTGCTGGTGGACAAACCCCAAGGGTGGACTTCTTTCGATGTGGTGAATAAAATTCGCTACCGACTTCGGAAGATAACGGGTGTGAAAAAGATAAAAGTAGGGCATGCGGGTACCTTAGACCCTTTAGCCACGGGCTTGCTCATTATCTGCACAGGCAAGTTTACTAAAAGTTGACCGATTTCCAAGGTTTGGACAAGGTTTATACAGGTACATTTCGTTTGGGGGCCACTACGCCTTCCTATGATTCAGAAACTGAAATTGAGCAGGAATTTCCCTATCAGCACATCACACCGGAACTGGTGCATGCTGCCAGCCTTCAGTTTGTAGGGGACATTCAGCAGGTGCCGCCTATGTTTTCAGCTATCAAAGTGGATGGCCAACCCTTGTATAAAAAAGCACGCAAGGGAGAAATGATGGAGATTCAGCCGCGCAGTGTACATATCTTTTCCTTTGAAATAACTGCCATCGAACTACCCGAAGTTTCATTTAGACTGCATTGTTCCAAAGGAACCTATGTGCGTTCAGTGGCTCACGATATGGGGCAAGAGCTGGGCTGTGGTGCCTATTTGACGGCATTGCGCAGGGAAAATGTAGGCGCTTTCTCCATACAGCAAGCATGGGATATTGAAGCACTCATGGATGAGTTAGAAGAGATGGACGAAATGCCCTCGTAAAGTAATTATGATAAGTGTGGGAGTACCAAGCAGTCGATAATCGATTTGAGACTGACGAACAGGGGCTCTCTTCCTTCTGCGGTAACGGGACTTTCCTCATCGTCAAGGATTGCGTCCTCTACGAATGCTAGTAATTCTTCTTCTTCGGGGTGTTCTTCAAAGAAAACGGTAAGCCGATCCCTCAGGTGGTGGGCTTGCGTACTTTGCAATAGTTCCCAGTTGTGTTCTTCCGCATCGGCTAGCATATCTTCATCGATAGGTTCCTGCGCACCATATACCTTGAAAACCGACTTCCAAATAACAGTCGTCAGGAAAAGTAGGAATTCCCTTTCTCTTTCCGTAAATACTTCAAAATTGTCTGAAAACAGGAACGCCAGCAAAATCGGCTGTTCTTTGTTCATCCATTCCAAGGTATGTTCAAATGCCTTTTCGGAGGCACTGAGTTCTTCTGTTATTTCATCAATAACAAATGCTTCGATCATAATGAGCCATTATCTACCCCAAAGATATTTACCGATTTGGCAATTCCAAAATAATCACCTCTATTCGTTCATTTTTTTCCAAATGCAGGGGGTCTTGTGTTGAGACCAAAGGTGAAATGCTGCCCATTCCTTTAGCACTAAGCTGTTGAGCATTCAAACCCTTACTGGTCCAGTAGTCGGCGATGGCTTGTGCCCTATGTTGGCTCAATTCTTTAGCACCTAAGACATCGGCCGTAGCAGCAGTATGGCTTCTGATTTCTAGCTGGATACCCTGATGAGACGAGAACCATTGCCCCCATTTATCCAAAGCAGCTATACCATCAGGTGTCAACTGGTAGGTATTTGGTAAAAATGAGATTTCCTTAAGCACCCATGTTTTTCCCGCTTCTAAAAGAGGTAAATCACTATGAGGGGTATCATCTTCTTCTATTTTCTCTGCAACGATGCGTGTAGCCCAGTCTGTTTGTTGGGGGGTACGTGGTGCGCTGGTCTGCTTTAGTTCATCTTCCCATGCGGGGGCTGACGGAACATCGTAGGAGGAGGGAATAGGCTCGTTACCATCGGGAGAAGTGGTGGTGCGAGTAGGTTGGCCATGCCAAAGATTTCTACTAATTTCCATCCGCAGCGCGGCTGTGTCCGGCAAGGAAGGTGAAGTGGTCGATGCTTCTTGTTTACCTCCTACGGCTGCTTCCGACCACAAGTAGTCTTCATCCGTTGTGTTTAGCTCTCGATTGGATTCTTCCGTCTGGTATGCTTGAAAACGCTGTTTCATAGCTTCCAACTCTTCGCGATTGGCCTCCCGTCGGCGCAACTCTTCATCACTTCTGGGCGCACGCACCTGCCATGTACTAGGCGCGATGGTGGTGTCAGACGGTGGCGTAGAGAGGGTGTCCGTAGCTTGGCTATACAGTTGCCAGCTCAAAAAATGAACCAATAGGCACAGGGTAATTGCTTTCATAACGGGCTTTTTTACCGTGCTGCAAGGATGGCAAACACGCTTTTATGACGTACCAGTGTCATCTAAGTAACAACGTATCGCCCTAATTCGTTACCAACAATTTCTTACTCATTAGGGCTGTCTGAGATGCTAACCCCAGTCGTGTTCGTTGAGTCATTTCGATTTTTGTTCCATTCAGCTAGCCCAAAAAATCGTGTAAATCCTGTTAATCTTGTCAAAAAAACTATCAAGATATAAAAAGACTCCCTCCTACCGCACGGCCGCCCGAATGGCCACCAATTGGTTGAGTAGTGGTGCTAATTGCTCCAAAGGCAACATATTGGCACCATCGCTTTTGGCTTCGGATGGTCTGGGGTGCGTTTCAATAAATAAACCATCGGCACCAACCGCAATACCCGCTTTGGCTATGGCGCTAATTAAGCGGGGTTGCCCCCTGTCACACCACTTGCCTGATTGGGCTGTTGTAGGGAGTGGGTGCAGTCTAGTACTACTGTTGCACCAAACGTCTGCATGGTAGGAATCCCCCGGAAATCCACCACTAGGTCTTGATAACCAAAGGTGGTACCTCTTTCCGTGAGGAATACCTTTTCATTGCCGCTTTCCACTACTTTTTCCTGCGCGAACTGCATGGCGGCTGGACTTACAAACTGTCCTTTTTTAATGTTCACCACCTTGCCAGTCGCTGCGGCAGCTTGTAGTAGAGATGTTTGTCGGCAAAGAAAGGCCGGAATTTGCAACACATCCACATAAGCCGCTGCCAAGGCTGCCTCAGCTTCGGTATGAATATCGGTAGTAACTGGAATGTGAAAGGTATCACCTATTTTTTGCAAAATGCGGAGTGCTTTTTCATCGCCAATGCCGGTAAAAGAATCGATGCGCGAACGGTTGGCTTTTCGGTATGACCCCTTGAAAATGTAGGGAATTTTCAGCTCGTCTGTCAGACGTACAATGTGTTCGGCAATTTCAAACGCCATCGCTTCCCCTTCTATAGCGCATAGCCGGCAATAAGGAAAAAGTTGCCATGTGCTGTATGCTTTAGCCGGGGAATTTGCTTCAAGTCCATGATGTTTTGATTTTGAAGCGGCAAGATAAGGTTGTTTAGGAGGGAGAAAATAAATTCTCCTACGTAACCTTTATTATTTCCGTCAAATTACTACGGGACGGAAAAAATAAGTGATCCCATTTTTGGCTTGGCTTTATGCACTAAGCGTAGGAATACTTGCACAAAGCGTGTGCATAAAGACAAGCCTTCAGAAAAAATGGGATCAGTTATTTCCGTCAAATTACTACGGAGGGCAACCTCGTATCGTTTGATTAGAATTTATAACCTACGCCTACATTCGCGAGGGAGATACCAAAACCTACTTCTCCAAAAAGGGTAAGGTTTTCGTTCAATGCTCTACGCGCACCTACGAAGCCACTGAAAAGAAAAGCATTAGGGCTGTTGGGGCGAGTGAAAGAGGGAGTGTTTTCAGTTTTTTCATCGTCCGTTACTTCAATATCCACTGAAGGGATGCTAGCACCGATGGTGAAGCCGCCATAAACCCGCCAATCGTTCAGATCATTGCTGTGAATGGTGGGGCGAACACCCAACATGATAGTTGTATTGTCATAAGTTTCGGTGATGCCTGCGTTTAGGTAAGTAGAAGAACCCGTTGCACGTGCATAAGCAGCATAAGTGCCTATAGAAAGGTTAGGGGTAATAAAAACTTCCACGGAAGCACTTACCGGAGGTACAATCGTGCGAGTCGCATCGGCAGCGTATGTAGGTACTAATCCAATGCCTACATTGGCTTGAACTTGACCAGGCTTGATTTTATATGACTGGGCTTGCAGGGTAAGTAAGCTGGCAGTTGCGATGAGGAGCAGTGCAAATAAGTTTTTCATGGGTAGTTATTTTAAGTTGGTTGATTGTTTCAGCATGTTTGCTGCTGCAAAGGTACGCCCGGTTTGTATATAACGCAAGAGTTTTTAAAAATATTATTCTTTATTTGAAGTTAATTTTTGTTAATATAAAATTATATTTTGTTAAATTTGATAACATTCTAAGCTTGCTTGTTGTTTGGTAGTGTTTTATAGGAAAAAATTTCAAAGATTCTTAAAAAACTGACAGGAAGGTTTTACCTTTGTGGAAGAATGGAATGAAAGGAGTTCATTTTTCTGGAGAGTTGGCTTTTGACATACGCCCAATTCAAGTGTTTTTGAGCTTTACAAAAAGCTAAATTTGTAGGCTTATTCCATGCAGACAGGCCAAAATAAAATCTGCTCTTCTTTTTCCATCACTTTGTGAAAAAAAGCTGTTTTTTCACTTGAGAGAAAACAAACACCATTATATCACTATTGACTAATCCCACTATCTGCACTATGAAAGCCAATGACCTTATACTACTCATCATCCTCATAGCAGGAACGATTTGCATCAATTGGGGAACAATAACAAGAGATATATTCCCTAGCAAGCCCAAGTCTATCGCGAATAAGGGCAAAAAGCCTAGAACTAATGCCGGCAATCCGGTCGGTAAAATGGGGCGTGAAGAAGTCGCTTAAACCGTTTTTACAACAATAATACTGTTTGCTTGTTTTGCTTCTGTGGTTGAATGCAACGCAAGCATGATTTTACTAAATGATGCGATAGCTATAGAGGCTATGTACGGGGAATTTGTATAGGTATTCCAATAAAATTTTTACGTTAGCCAAGTAAAAGGTTCTTTGACGCAGCATAGCGTAAAAAGATATCTGAAGCGCATACAAAATTCTCCTATATATCCTCTAATACATTCAACTGCTAAATGGCATTAAATTTCATGTGTTAACCGGCGTTCATTAACGTATTGGATGAATAAAGAACAGTTTCTACAGTCGGGATTATTAGAGCAATATGTATTGGGGCTTACCTCGCCGGAGGAAGACCAATTAGTACAGCATTTTTTGGATACTTATCCTGAAGTAAGGGATATGGAAGCGCAGTACCGCCGACAGATGGATGATTATGCAGTGGAGCAGCTATCCATTGACGGTGGGCAACATCGGATGGCACAAGTAGCTCAAGTGCAGGATATGCCCGCTATTTATCGCTGGATGCCTTTATTGGCTGCTATTCTGGCTTTTGCAGTAGTGAGTTTACATCGTTCTAACGACTCATTAAAATACAAATTGCAACAAAAAGAAGCAGAATATGCCGCTTTGGAGATATTTTGCCAGCAAAATAGTGACAAAACACAGCACAAATATGCGTGGGCCAAGTTCATACACGACCCCCACACTCGTATGTATGCTTTGAATTGTCAACTCAACGCGGGCGATAAGTTGGCAGTTGCTTATTGGAATGCTGATCAACAACACGCTTGTATCGATCCTCACAATTTACCCGTACTGCCTAAAGACAGTGCTTATCAAGTGTGGGTTGATGTGAAGGGTGAAATGAAACATGCCGGACTGATTACCCATCCTCTTCATGATGACATGGTGGAGTTAGTATATCACAAGGAGGCCGAGAGCATTAATATCACGGTAGAACCTCGCGATGGAAGCACTCATCCTACCCTCAGTAGCCTAATAGCATCGGTTTATATTAAATAATGGTTAAAATAAATATTTTTTTTACGAAAAATTTTGGTTTACCAATTTTTTCACTACTTTTATTCCATCGAAATAATCATCGCCCTTTCAACTTATAGCAACTCACGGGCATTACCGTATAGAAAACATCCCCAGATTAAAGAGTTACCGCAGGTTGCTGCGGTATTTGTTGTTTTCCCTAATGAACATGTGCGTTTACCTTTTTTTTAACTTGAGAAAACGTACAATCATGATCGTTCTTTACATTATTTCTGCCGCATTTGTGTTAGGGGGTGGTTTAGTAGTGGCTTCTTATGTCACTCAATCACGTAGCCGCATTTGGTAATACCGCCGATGAATAGACACAAAAAAAAGGGAAGTACCTCATAAGAAGTGCTTCCCTTTTATTATTTGGGGCTAGCCTGATTGCTCAATCCAATTTCAAAACATCGAGGAATGCCTTTTGTGGTACCTCAATCTTACCGAACTGGCGCATCTTTTTCTTGCCCGCTTTTTGCTTTTCAAGTAGTTTCCGCTTACGCGTAATGTCACCGCCGTAACACTTAGCTGTTACATCTTTTCGCAGGGCGGAGATAGATTCCCGGGCAATGATTTTCGCACCCACGGCAGCTTGGATAGCGATCATAAACTGTTGGCGGGGTAGTAAATCTTTGAGTTTTTTGCAAATCTTTCTACCAAAACTCTCAGCTTTACTACGGTGTACTAATGCGGAAAGGGCATCCACATTTTCAGCGTTCAGCTTGATGTCTAACTTTACCAAATCGGAGAAACGGTAATCCAAGGGCTGGTAATCGAAGGAGGCATAACCCCTTGAAATACTCTTGAGTCGGTCGTAGAAGTCGAAGACAATTTCTGCCAATGGCAGTTCAAAATTCATTTCCACCCGTTCCTGCGAGAGGTAGTGTTGCTTGGTGAGAATCCCCCTTTTTTCAATGCATAGGTTCATAATACCACCGATGTACTCAGTATCGGTAATGATTTGCGCAGAAATGTAGGGTTCCTCCACACGATCAAGTAGCGTAGGGTCGGGCAATTCCATGGGGTTGCGAACCATCATGGCTTTGGAGGGGTCTTTCTTGGTATAAGCTAGGTAGCTAACGTTGGGGATGGTTGTTATTACATCCTGATTGAACTCTCTCGCTAAGCGTTCCTGAATGATTTCCAAATGCAGCATCCCTAAGAAACCACAACGGAATCCAAACCCTAGTGCCGCTGAAGATTCAGGTTCAAAAACCAAACTGGCATCGTTGAGCTGTAGTTTTTCTAAACTGTCGCGCAGGTCTTCAAAGTCATCATTATCTAATGGGAAGATACCCGCAAAAACCATAGGTTTCACCTCCTCGAATCCGTGGATAGGTTCGCCCGGGTTTTCTGTATGGGTGATGGTGTCACCTACTTTGATTTCCTTCGACTCCTTAATACCTGTGATGATGTACCCCACGTTACCTGCTGAAATTTCTTCCTTAGGAAGGTAGTCCAATTTCAGTACGCCAATTTCATCCGCGAAGTTATTGCCTCCTGTGGCGATAAAGCGAATTTTTTCACCTTTACGCAACGTACCGTTTAAAATACGGATATTGGCGATCACTCCCCGGAAAGGATTAAAGATGGAGTCGAAAATCATCGCCTGAAGAGGCGCTTCGGGGTCACCTTTTGGTGCGGGGATACGATCCACAATGGCAGACAAGATCGCAGGTACACCTTCTCCCGTTTTGCCGCTAGCTTGTAGTATATCTTCTTCCGCACAACCAATCAAATCAATTACTTGTGCCGCTACCTTATCGACCATTGCGCTGGGCATGTCGATTTTATTCAACACGGGTATGATTTCCAAGTCGTGTTCTAATGCCAGGAAGAGGTTAGAAATGGTCTGTGCCTGTATGCCCTGCGTGGCATCAACCAGTAGCAGTGCCCCTTCGCAAGCCGCAATAGACCGCGATACTTCATAGCTAAAGTCCACGTGCCCGGGCGTGTCAATCATATTGAAGATGTACTCCACCCCATCGGTATGCCGATAGTTCATCTGGATGGCGTGGCTTTTAATGGTAATACCACGCTCTCTTTCCAGATCCATATCGTCTAAAGTCTGTTGCTTGAGATCCCGATCTGAGACCGTTTGGGTCGTTTGCAATAGACGATCCGACAAGGTACTCTTGCCGTGGTCGATGTGGGCAATCACACAAAAATTCCTGATATGCTTCATGCCGCAAAGATAGTGCAAATTAATATCTGTGGTATAATGGCGTATTTAATTTTTATCGTCTTGAAAATGCCCAAGTAGAAGTAGCGCAATCCTATGTTGGTTGTAGGGAAAATGGTTCAAGCTGTTTCGGTTCTTTGACTTTTTAGTGGAGGCTACCCTTCGGGTCGCTATCCCGATAAAACATCGGGACAGCTCGCTATTCGCTCTACCCAGCAAACCCGGGTCTGTCAGCTAAAAGCTGCCACTGCTGCACAACTTGTCTCGGCCTTTTGCCGAGATCGCTAGCCCAGTACGACCACGAGATTTGTCAAAGAACCGCTATTTTTTTCAACCTTCGTTGCTGCCATTCCCACCCACCAAATAATAGTACGGCTCCATATTCTACTGCCGTCCACCCTAAGTTTTCTTGAAAAGAAGGATGGGCATACGTGAGATAGGAAAGCGGGATGAGCGCCGTCCAAAGAACGAGTCCAACGCCAGGGGGTGAGCGTACTTAACACCAAAGGCAACAGCGCGTACCAAGGGTGTACGGTGGTAGCGAAGAATAGAAAAGTGCTGATAGCAAAGAGCCACACCTCGGGGATATCCTCCCAGCGGCGGCTGCGTTCGAGCAGTGCGCGAAGGAAAATAATGATGGTCACCGTTCCCCAAAGCCAAGGCTCTACTAAACGGATGATATTGTAGCCCTTCCAGCTATAACCTATCTCGCGAATCACGTAGTAAAAAGAAGCATTGAACTCGAATTGGCGAACGTATAATGCGATGCTTTGGGTGAAGTTTTCCAAGAATGCACCTGATACGATTGGCCACCATAATGCAACGGAAATGATGCCTATCCATCCCAACCAGACAAAACTCTTCGCGATGCCCATTCTGCGGATACAAAACGGTAAAAATAGGAGGGGTAATAATTTGGTGGCAATAGATAACGCAAAAGCCACCGCAGCCCCAAAATAGTACCCACGTACCAGCGCGTACAGGGCAGCCAGCAAGCACGCGACCATCAATCCCTCAAAATGAAGGTTGCCCACACACTCTATGATGCAAAGCGGATTCAGTGCGTACCACAAGACGTTTGCTACGGGTTGCTTCCAATGTAGTAGTAGTCGATAAAGGAAAAAAACAGCGGCTACATCGGCCAATAATAATATCCCTTTCATCACCCATGCCGCTCCCGTGACACTGCCGGGGGCTATCCATGTAGCAAAGGTGAAAACACCCTGCGCTACAGGTGGGTAAATGGTGTAATAGGTAGGGGAATTAAGCGAGGCGAATAGAGCAGCATCCAGCCCTGCTACTTCATGGCCTTCCTCCATATACCAAGTGGGAAGGTGATCAAAAGGATTCAGCCCCGCCAACCATAACCTGCCATCCCACACGAAACGATAAATATCATCGGATAGGGTAGGGAAGGCGACTAAAAGAAGGACGCGCAAAAAAAGCCACCCCCAACCAGTAGGCTAATCGATGGATGGGATGCATCAACAGCCAGCCGTAGGCAGCAAAAGCAAGGGCATACCACCACCATATCAATACGCCATCTGTTTGTTGGGTGAAAAAACCCAGCGCAACAGTAGCAAGGACAAGACTCGCAGTGACGACTATAGGCTTCGTGTACATGGTGGAAATAGACGAGGCTGTGTAGATCAAGTCCACACAGCCCCGCAATATAGCAGTTTTGCTTATTAGGGACGGGATAAAAATAAACTGTTCAATTTTTGATTCGGAAAAATTTTCTAAATAATTTCTCCCGATAAATATCGTCCCTATAGCTATCGGGAGAAATTATGTGAAAATATTTGCGAATCGCCTAAAAAAAATTGAACAGTTTATTTCCGTCAAATTACTTAGCGTTGTTCTACTGGGGGCTGTTTTAGCGCTTGCAGCAAAACTTGTCCCGGCAGAACAACGCTGTTATGCCTTCAAGTGGCGAATAGACAACACAAACACAGCACCATATCCAAAGGCCAACATCAGGTGGAACATGATGAAAGTGGTATTTTGCACATACAGCGCACCCACTACGGCAAAAATGAAGTACAATGCCAAAACACCCTCAAAAATAGTCGTCCAGCTCAGCTTTTTGGTCAGATAGTTCTGCTTGGAAAAGCTGTCTTTGATGGACTTGATGTTGAATTTGGGCGTGCGAACAAAAGGCGACTTCTTGCCTCGGTATCCTTCTATGACAGCCACAGAGTTGTGCAACGCCATCCCCATTGACATAGAAAGGAACAACGGGAATAAAACGGTGAAACGCAATACCGATTTGAGGAAATTCTCTTCCTTATTTGCAGGGCTTTGTATGTTGGCCACGTAGTAAATAGAGATTACGGACAACAATCCCACTAAGAAATAGGCAAAGAAATTTTTGCTGAAGCCCATTGCAATCAGTTCATCCAAAGAGAACAAGAGCGGCACACTGGAAATGCCAATCGCAAGGACGAACAAGAAGATGGAACTACCCAACAAATGCGTGGTAGCGTGGATCTTGTTGCCTGTACTGAGGCCAGAAGCCCAAATGGTAGGCAGCATTTTCTTGGCTGTTTCTGCACCACCTTTCATCCAGCGGAATTGCTGGGATTTGAAAGAATTCATTTCCACAGGAAGTTCCGCTGGAGAACCCATATCTTCGAGGAAACGAATTTTCCAACCTTTAATCTGGGAACGGATGCTTAGGTCGAAGTCTTCTGTGAGGGTGTCTGCTTCCCATCCACCGGCATCTTCTATGGTCTTACGTCGCCAAACACCGGCAGTACCGTTGAATTGTAGCATTTGGTCGCCATTCATACGCCCTACTTGCTCCACTGTGAAGTGCACGTTTAGCTGTAGCGCTTGTAGGCGTGTCAACAAAGAATAATCTTCGTTGATGTGTTCCCAACGAGTTTGCACTACCCCTACATTTTGATCCCTGAAGTGGGGGATGGTACGCAACAGGAAGTCTTTCCGAGGCAGGAAGTCGGCATCGAAAATAGCCATAAACTCGCCTTTTGCACTGGCCATACCATCGCGGAGTGCGCCCGCCTTGAATCCTTGGCGTACCTCGCGCGTCACTTGCTCAATTTGGAAGCCTTTGGCCTTGTATTCGGCTACTTTGGCAGCGACAATGTCGATAGTTTCATCGGTAGAATCATCGAGGATATGTATCTCGAACCGATCTTTAGGGTAATCAAAAGCAGCAACCGCGTCGATAAGCCGTTCTATGACGTACATTTCGTTATAGATTGGCAATTGGACGGTCACGAAAGGATACTGCAATTCGCGGTCTTCGTCCGAGTCTTGGTCATCGGCATCATCGCCGTCCCAGGCCAAAACAGCTACTTTCTTTTGCACTTGGAAAGGCTGCTCCATTTCCAAAAGCACCTCTTCGGGGGATAATTTGCGGCCCCGTTTGTAAAAATACAATAGGTTGAATTGCATGACGCAATAAACGGTAATCACCAGCAATGCGGCGGTGTAAATACCCAGAACAAGGAAAGCTAAAGCGGTCATTCGATATTGGTATTGGCCAATTACTTGAAGAAATCCACCGGGACTTCAAAGTAACTTGAAAATTGTCCATAAAATTTTATACCCTGCTAAGATGGAGCCTTTAAGGGTGCCGGACACCTTGGAGACTCCCACCCTGCGGCGGTACGTTACTGGCACTTCTTTACAACGGAGTTTGTGTTGGGCAGCTTTGACCTGCATTTCCACCGTCCATCCATAATTAGTGTCTTTCATATCCAACTCAAGTAGCTTGCTCCAGCGAATAGCACGGAAGGGCCCCAAGTCGGTAAAATGATAGTTGTATAACAGTCGGATCAAATGGGTAGCTAACCAGTTTCCAAAGATTTGTTGGGGTTGCATAGCTCCTGTTTCTTTATCCCCTAAGGCTCTGGAACCGATCACCATATCAACGTCCTCTTCCAATATGGGCTGCAATAAAAGAGGCAATTCTTCTGGATGGTCGGAGTAGTCCCCGTCTAAAAACACAAGGATGTCGGGTGGTGTAGGAAGTTGTTGTAGGTAACTTATGCCCGCTAAGCAAGCATTTCCATAACCTGGTTTAGGTTGATGCACCACTATCGCACCTGCTTGAGCTGCTGCGGTGGCGGTGTTGTCCGTGCTACCATTATTACAAACAACTATATGCCTCAGCCGGTCTTTAGGAAGATCCTTCAGTACTAATCCGATGGATTGTTCTTCGTTGAAGGCCGGAATGATGACATCTACAACAAGATTACTCAAAGTCAGGCTATTAACTAACACAGAAAACGGACATTGCTTTACAGTCGGTTCTACAATAGCCTTTTACAGGAAAAAGGCTTGTTGTTATTGAAACCCTGCTGAATCGCGTTGCAAAGATACAGGTTTTCAAACATATATCACGTTGTGCTTCAAAAATTATAGACGTAACTACGATGCCTGCGATACTTTTTTTTAAAAAAATGTAACCCTTTTAAAATTTACTCGTAGAAGCACGCAGTGTTGACTTATAACAGGCAATACTTTTGGCACAAACTACAATAATGAGTGAATTAGAAAGACCTTCTGTACAATGCAAGAAGCCTGTCCTTATTTTTTTACCCAGCAACCAACTTGTTGCAAACCTTCACTCATGCACACTGAACACACATTCAGCGATTCAAAAAGACTAACCAAAGCACTCAAGCGGCTGGAGCTACTTCTGTCTCCTGACAGCGAGGCTTTGATGGCACAGTTGACACCTCAAAGAGGAATTTCTATCCCTGTATTGAGCCAACAATTGCATCAATCTCCCGCGAATGTGAAAAAGCAATTAGATCAACTTTGCGATGCCGGCTTTGTCCACTTATCCAAGCAATACCCCAATGCTTATCTTGCCAACCAATTCAAGTGTTTAAGAGTTAAACTCGCTGCTGAAAAAGTATCAGAGGGAGTGTAATCTATTGGTAACTTCATATAGTGTCACCGCTAAAGCAGTAGCTACGTTCAAGCTTGAGTTATGTCCGTACATGGGTATATGCACACAGGTATGCAACGTGTTGATGACGGAAACAGACAGCCCCTCATTTTCTGCCCCAGCTACTAATACGACTGTTTTACTCATATCCCCATTTTGTGTGAAAGCATGTTGAAGCAAGCGGCTTTCAGTGGTTATTTCTACACCTGCTATTAGGTAGGTGTCCCTTTCTAAGCTCGATAAAAATGCCCCCAAGTCAGGAATTACGCGAAAAGGTATCCATTTATCGGCACTTCGCGCTGTTTTATGAATTCGCTTATTGGGTGGAGCGGGGGTTGTCCCACCTAGCCAAAGTTCAGCGACCCCAAAGGCATCAGCCAACCGAAAAGCAGCTCCTACATTCAATGGATCTTTCCAGTTGTCGCAGGCAACTATCAGCGGAAAGCGTTGTTCTTTCCATTGTATTTGGTGGTGTGTGAGTTGTTGATTCATGGAGGTGTGTCATTTTTGTTAAAAATGGAAAATAACATGAAACAATGTCTGCTTATTACGGGGGCATCCTCAGGAATAGGGTATGCAACAGCGCAGTTGTTTTTACAAAAAGGTTGGCAAGTTTACGGAATTTCCCGCAGCGGTAGTGGCCCTGATGGGATTATTCCTTTGATTGCGGATGTGGGCGATTCCTTTGCTATCAATAATGTGATAAAGCAGGTGATGGCGGAGGTGGGCCGGATTGACACCGTTGTACATGCTGCGGGCATAGGCGGGGCAGGCCCAATAGAAACCTTTCCTTTAGATGAAGCTGAAAAAATTTTTCGTACGAATGTAAACGGAGCGTTGCATTTGCTGCAAGCTACTTTACCCATTATGCGAGAACAAAAGCGGGGGACTTTTGTGGTAGTGAGTTCAATTGCAGGTTTGATGGGGCTTCCGTTTCACGGTATATACAGTGCCAGTAAATTTGCCGTAGAGGGAATGGTGGAAGCACTTAGATTGGAGCTTGTAGGGTCGGGCGTGAACGCTGTGAGCGTGTGTCCGGGAGATACCCAAACACCCATCATAGGCAATCAGTATCGTTCCAACGCCTTAGATGTTCCTCTTTTTTACCGCGACCGCTTCGAGAAAGCAGATACAGCAATGAAAGATAGCGTAGCGAATGGAATATCAGCTGATAAAATAGCGGCGGCCATCTGGCAGGTAGTGTTGATGCCCCATCCTAAAGTTCGGTATCCTGTAGGTTTTTGGTTGCAAAAGGCAGCACCCAGCTTGAAAAGATGGCTACCTTCTCGCCTTTTTGAGTGGACGATGCGGCAGTATTATGGACTATAATGGAGGCTTCAAAAAATAGGTCACAATCATGGTTTGGCACCGGAAGCGCGGATGTTGACGATTTTTCGCAACAAGTCGAACCAGAAAGGCGCTCCCAATGAAATTGCGAGCGCAGTAACCAAATACCCCAATACCTTTGTCAACCAGTCGTAAGCCTCATACGATTCAAACTCAGCAAATTGTGCATCCGACCAGCCCAAACCCAAGGGCGTACGCACGGTGTTAAGCTCGCCTTCTATCATATTTTGAAGGTTGGATAGGGACGTTTCAAAATTGGGACTTAAGGCGTTAGGAGCCAATTCATTGGATGTCGATGCGTAATTCTCTGCCATATTAACCAACTGTTGCAGCGTTTGAGGGTCATTACCTAGCTTTTGATAAATGGTAAAAGTGTCTGCATTGAAAACCAACGCGATGAAAATACCAACCCCAATCAGGATTTTCTGCGTATAACGCTTATACCACCCAGAAGCGCGATCCATCACATCGTCATACCATTTTTCAATATTGCCTTTGAATTTGTCCAATTCATTATCTGCATCCCGAAGCAGTTGATTAAGTACGTTTTTAAGATCTTCATCAGGCAATACATCAATTTTATCCTTGAGCTTGTCAACACCTTCTCCTTTCAAAATAATATCGAAAAGAATACTCTGAAAAGTGGAGGAATCCATATAAGAAGGTGGCCCCTGTTTTACACTCGTATATTGTTGAGATAAATGCCTGAAAAGCGAATTTTTTTTGAACTCCTTTAATAGTTGCTCGTCTTTATCAGTACTGGCTAGCATATTGTGCAGCGCCTTGGTAAGGTTGCGTCCTCTGAGATGGAAAAAAGACGCCAGTAGTTCCATGATTGTAGTAGCGAGTAGGCTGAGCAAAAGCAGCACGAAAACAATACCGATCACAACCGTCAAGATAGCCATATATAATTGAAATTTTGTAGATATACCTGATTTTTGGCAAATATCTATATTCCTATCCAAAAGAGTAGGCTATAACTTAAAAATATGATTAGATTGATTACTTTTGTGGCTTAGTCTAATATGCTGTTTGCTTAGCGGTTGAAGAAGTACTTGTTTTGCTATTAGTTTAATGGAATATACCCCACTTCTTCTATAATTTATTTAGTTACCTTTTTATCATTGATCCGTCCAACCTGTCGAGAATCTTATTTAGGGTATGTGTTTAGTTGGCTTCAAGCCAATCCAAATAGTGCTCATAATTCATCAACCAACCAATGTACGTCATGAGAATTTTTTACTTTTCACTGGCCATGTTCCTATGTGCGTTGACTACCCCCGTTCTTGCTCAAGAAGAGAAGTGGGAAGGAGGTTTTTTCATAGGTGCTGCCAATTACATGGGCGATGTAGTGGAACCAAACATCTTTACGCTCAAAGAAACCAATCTGGCTTTCGGTTTTAACATTCAGCATAACCTCAGCCAAACTTTAGGACTCAAATTGGGTCTCATTTCTGGAAAACTGACTGGGGATGATGCCAACTTTGACAATGTCGATAGAAAAACGCGTGCTTTCTCTTTTGAGAACCGCATGACAGAACTTTCTTTATTGGCACAATGGGAGCCATTCGGCGCAAAACGCTACGAAGGAGGATTTCACAAAATCCTTTCTCCTTATGTCTTTGCTGGTGTAGGGCTTGGCTTTAGCAACCCAACGGCTGACTTCAACAATAGAACTAGCGCAGGGATCACGGCCGATAGAAACGCCGATGTGCAGCAGTCTATATTCACCACGCCTGTTGGCGTTGGCCTCCGCTATGATCTTAGCCGCCAGTGGGTGTTAGGTGCAGAAATAGGCTTACGCCCTGCCTTCAATGACTATGTGGACGGTATTAGCGAAGCTGCTAACCAGGTGATAACGACTGGTATGCTTTCGGTGGGCTAACCCTTACTACCCGTTTCGGTGCTAAGGACACCGATGGCGACGGTATCAAAGACGAAAACGACGAGTGCCCCACTGTGGCAGGTATAGCTGCTACCAAGGGTTGCCCCGATACGGACTTGGACGGTATAGCTGACAAAAATGATGCTTGCCCTGAAGTGGCGGGTGATGCCAAGTACAGCGGTTGCCCCGATACGGACGGCGACGGTGTTGCCGACCACCAAGATAACTGCCCCAACGAAGCTGGTGTGCGCCGTTTCCGCGGTTGCCCTGATACTGACAATGACGGCGTTGCCGATCCTGTTGATATTTGCCCCACTGTGCTGTGTTGCAGCTTTAGATGGCTGCCCTGATGCGGATGGTGATGGCATTACCGATGCTGATGACGCTTGCCCGAATTTGGCAGGTATTGCATCCGCTAATGGTTGCCCCGATGCTGATGGTGACGGTATCATCGATCCTAACGATAAGTGTCCTAATGCTGCGGGCACAGCTACTTACGGTGGCTGCCCTGATTCAGATGGTGATGGTATTGGCGACGGTGATGATGCTTGTCCTACCAACGCTACCTGCTTCCAACCAAGGATGCCCGGAAGTGCAATCAGCTGACCTTGAGAAATTGGATTTTGCTATGCAAAATGTCCGCTTCCGTACAGGTAGTGATCAAATCCTTCAGCAGTCTTACCCCATTATGGATGAAATCGCTGAAATCATGTCGCGTTACCCCAACTACAACCTCACTATCAGTGGTTATACCGATAATGTGGGTAATGATGTCTCCAATCAGGCTTTGTCTGAAAATAGAGCCAAGGCTTGTTATCAATACCTATTGGTGAAGAATATTGCACGCAATCGCATGTCGTATGCTGGTTATGGTGAAACCAACCCAATCGATACCAACGATACACCTGCTGGACGGGCACGCAACCGCCGCGTGGAGTTCAAACTGGTGTTGAAGTAATTCGGCTGCGCTATATTAGCATGAACTAAGAAAAGGGTCGAAGACAACCGTCTTCGACCCTTTTCAGTTTACGGATGCCGTAATGGATATGACTGGGGTCTATTTCCGTCAAATTACTTAAAGCGTTTTATCCGATTTCTTTGAGTATGGAAATTCTGAATCTATTTTTTCCCCATACTTATGTACCTTTGCCCCGCAAAAAAAATAATAGCCTGTAAACATGGGAAATATTGTAGCAATAGTGGGGAGGCCGAACGTTGGAAAATCCACCCTGTTTAATCGCCTGATTGGCGAACGTCAGGCTATAATTGATGACGAAAGTGGCGTGACACGCGACCGCCAATACGGCAATAGTCATTGGAACGGCAAACAGTTTACCGTTGTGGATACTGGAGGGTTTGTCCGCAATTCAGAGGATGTCTTTGAATCAGCTATTCGTAG
This sequence comes from Saprospiraceae bacterium, assembly GCA_041392765.1. Classification (GTDB taxonomy): domain Bacteria; phylum Bacteroidota; class Bacteroidia; order Chitinophagales; family Saprospiraceae; genus Lewinella. Next base: position 38,117 of record JAWKLL010000017.1, on the reverse strand, counting down.
CCAAGTCAAAATTGCCATCGAGGAAGCCACGGCCTTAGTTTTTGTAGTCGATGTCACCACCGGGTTGACTGACTTGGACGAACAGGTGGCTGATATGCTCAGACGTACGGATAAACCCGTCTTGCTAGCCGTTAATAAGGTCGATAACCACCAGCGTATGCTCGAAGCCAACGAGTTTTGGAGCTTAGGCTTTGAAAGCACTTTCTTCATATCTTCTATGACGGGTAGCGGAAGCGGTGAACTATTAGACGCACTGACCGAGTACCTGACAGATGAGGAACCGGCTACGACTAATCTACCCCGCATTGCCATTATTGGCCAACCTAACGTAGGTAAATCCAGCCTTACCAACGCCCTTTTAGGCGTGGATAGAAATATTGTGACGGATATTGCGGGTACTACACGCGATTCTATCCATACCCACTATAATAAGTTTGGTAAAGAATTTCTCTTGGTAGATACGGCGGGCATCCGCAAGAAAAGCCGTGTACATGAAGATCTGGAGTTTTACTCCGTCATGCGCGCCATCAAGGCGTTGGATGAATCCGATGTCATCCTCTTGATGATCGATGCCACGTTGGGGGTAGAGGCGCAAGATCTCAATATATTCCGCTTAGCGCAAAAGCGCAATAAAGGCATCGTCATTTTGATCAATAAATGGGATTTGGTAGAGAAGGAAACCAACACGGCCAGAGATTATGAGCGTGAAATCAAAAAACGATTGTCGCCCTTCTCCGATTTGCACGTACTGTTCGTTTCTGCCCTAGAAAAACAACGCATCTTTCAAGCAGTAGAAACAGCCTTGGAAGTTTTTGAGAATAGAACTCGTCGCATTCCCACCTCCCTGTTGAACGAGAAAATGCAAGAGTCTATTGAGAAATACAGCCCACCGGCACACAGGGGGAAGCAAATCAAGATAAAATACGTTTCCCAACTACCCGTATCTTTCCCTGCTTTTGCATTTTTTTGCAACTATCCCACCCATGTGAAGGACAGTTACAAACATTACTTGGAAAACCAGTTGAGAGAGCATTTTAAATTCACAGGGGTGCCGGTAAACGTATATTTTAGGAAAAAATAATACTTGCATTTCCTACTGCTTTAGTAGGGATTGTACCTTTGTGCCAACTAAATAACATCGCCCATAGCAAATATGGAAGAAAACAGGCATATACATCCCATTTTCGACCGCCTGCTCAGTCAGCAGGAGCGAGAGCAAAGACTGGGCCAGCAGGCGAAAGTTTTATGGTTGACGGGGCTTTCCGGATCAGGTAAAAGCACTATCGCCCAAGGATTAGAGCGCAAACTGTTTGAAGAGGGTTTCTTTCCACAGGTGTTGGATGGCGATAATATCCGCATGGGTATCAATAATAACTTGGGCTTCAGCTTGGCTGACCGCAACGAGAACATTCGCCGTATTGCCGAAGTGTGCAAGCTGTACCTACATTCAGGCATTATTACGATTAGCTCCTTCATCAGCCCTACCCGCGCTATTCGCGATATGGCACGCCAGATTATTGGTGAAGATAATTTTTTGGAAATATATATCGATACGCCCATAGCAGTATGTGAGCAACGAGATGTGAAAGGACTCTATGCCAAAGCGCGGAGAGGAGAAATCAAGGGTTTTACGGGTATTGATTCGCCTTACGAAGCACCTGAAAACCCCTTTCTCAGCGTTCCTACAGCGGAAATGAGTGTATCCGATGCGGTCGAGATGGTTTATCAGGCCGTTTGTCAACGAATTAATTTGAGATAACAGATTGAGAGCGGTATCAACGCCCTTCCCTAATACCATATATTATGGCATTTAACTACCACGTCAACCACCTCCGTGAACTGGAATCTGAGGCCATTTTTATCCTTAGGGAGGTGGCCGCACAGTTTCACAATCCTGTATTGTTATTCAGCGGCGGAAAGGATAGCATCCTCATGGCTTACTTAGCCCGCAAGGCGTTTTATCCCGCTCGTATGCCTTTTCCTATGCTGCATGTCGATACGGGACACAATTTTCCCGAAACCATCGAATTTCGCGACCAATTAGTGGCCGATTACGGTGCTCGCCTCATCGTTGGTTCCGTGCAGGCTGCTATCGATAAAGGGGAATTGGTGGAAGAAAAAGGCTACAATGCCAGCCGAAACTTCCTCCAAACCCACGTCTTGCTGGATGCCTTAGAAAAAGGAAAATTTGATGCAGCACTCGGTGGTGGCCGCCGCGATGAGGAAAAAGCACGCGCCAAAGAGCGATTTTTTTCCCACCGCGATGAGTTTGGCCAATGGGATCCTAAAAATCAACGCCCCGAATTGTGGAATCTTTTCAATGGCAAAAAGCACTTTGGCGAACACTTCCGGGTGTTCCCCATTAGCAATTGGACGGAATTGGACGTGTGGCAATACTTGGCCATGGAAAACGTGCCCCTGCCAAGTCTCTATTTTGCCCATGAACGAGATGTACTCATACGCGATGGCATGCTGTTGGCAGATTGCGACTACATCCCCAAGCGCCCCGAGGAAAAAGTGGAACGCATGATGGTACGCTGTCGTACTATTGGCGATATGACCTGCACGGGGGTCTGGCAGTCCGAGGCTCGCACCGTGGAAGATATTATTCAGGAAGTAGCTACGGCTCGCCAAACCGAACGAGGTGGCAGAGCCGATGACAAACGATCGGAAACGGCGATGGAAGACCGTAAAAAACAAGGCTATTTTTAACAGATTCAATTGATTGTTAGGGCGTGCCTGTGCCACCGCGCTATGCTATGCCACAGGGTCGCTACGTTCCGGGGCACCCTTTTCGGGGTGGCCACTCCCGTTGGTCGTGTCGCTCGGCTTTTGCCGCGCCCCCTACACATCGCTCACGCATGCCCATCGGGAGCATCATTCCAAACCTAAAAAAACTGACCTCATGGCAGCGAAACATACCGAATTACTAAGATTCACCACCGCTGGTAGCGTGGACGACGGCAAATCAACCCTTATTGGCCGCCTTTTATATGATAGCAAATCCATCTTTGAAGACCAATACGAGGTCATTCGCGAAACGACTGCTCGCAGGGGGGAAGAGGGCGTTAATCTCGCCTTGCTCACCGACGGATTGAAAGCAGAGCGCGAACAAGGCATTACTATTGATGTCGCCTACCGCTATTTCGCTACGCCCCGCCGTAAGTTCATCATTGCCGACACCCCCGGCCACATCCAATATACGCGAAATATGGTGACGGGTGCTTCTACGGCCAACGTAGCACTCATCCTGATTGATGCACGCAAAGGCATCCAAGAACAAACCCGTAGGCATGCTTTTATTGCCAGCCTCCTTCAGATTCCCCACTTGGTTATTTGTATCAATAAAATGGACTTGGTGGAGTATAGCGAGGAGGTATATAACCGTATCAAAGAGGAGTTCTCTGAATTTAGCTACAAGCTGGATGTTAAGGATGTACACTTCATTCCTATCTCTGCTTTGAAAGGCGATAATATTGTGGACAAATCCACTAATATGGACTGGTATGGCGGCGGAACGCTACTGTATTACTTAGAAAACGTGCATATCGGTTCCGACCATAATTTTATCGACTGTCGTTTTCCTGTCCAATACGTTATTCGCCCCAATACGGATGAGTTCCATGATTACCGAGGTTATGCCGGACGGGTAGCAGGTGGCGTATTCAAAAAAGGCGACCGTGTAATGGTGTTGCCTTCTGGTTTTACCTCTACCATTAAAGCAATCGATACCTTTGATGGGGAAGTGGACGAGGCTTATCCACCTATGTCTGTTACCTTGCGGCTCGCCGACGAAATCGACATCAGCCGAGGCGACATGATTGTTCGGGAAAATAACACACCTGAATCCACCCAAGATATTGAACTAATGATCTGTTGGTTCAATGAGAAAGCCTTGCAGCCTCGGGGGAAATACACCATTTTGCATACTTCATCGGAAGCGCGTTGCATCATCAAGGAAGTGCGCTACAAGCTAGATATTAACACGCTTCACCGCAACGAACAAGATATTACTATCGGCATGAACGACATTGGGCGGGTGGTAGTGCGTACGACCAAGCCACTATTTGTAGATATGTATCGCCGCAACCGCCATACGGGCAGCATCATTTTGGTTGATGAGCAAACCAATGAGACGGTGGCTGCTGGTATGATTATTTAAGAGCGGGTTTTATTGGTGTGTTAGCAAGATGATGCGTTTGAAAAGCTCTTCTGGTTGGAAAGGCTTGGCCATATAGTCATTCATACCTATTTGGAAGCATCGATCTTCTTCCTGTTTACTGGTGTCTGCGGTGAGGCTATGATAGGAACCGTACTAAATTGACGCAAATGCATGGCGGCTGTCATACCATCCATCACAGGCATTTGTATATCTAGCAAGATAATATCAAACGACTGTTCCTTCGCTTTGTCCAAGGCAATCTTTCCATTATTAGCAATCGTCACAGTGACTAATTCTGACCAAGTGGTGAGCAGTTGTCTGGTAGCAATCTGATGCATAGGGTGGTCTTCCACTAATAATATCTGCAATTCTCGATCAGGTTTATCGGGCAAATGGTACTCTTATCCATCCCGATTACGAGCGGGATGGATATTTCCATAAAAGCCCCCCCTTGATGTTGGAAAAATGGCAACTTACGTCCAAGTGTTTACACAAACGCAAGAACACAGCTGCTAAAAAATGATCTCTCCCTTCTGTATTGACAGGACGCAGCAAAGCAAGGATTTCATTGGAATCTGCCGATATTTCTGTTCCGGCCATTTTGGTAGCACACCCGAGTACTCAAGCTGTACCGCCAGTTGAGGGGTATTGGGTGTCTCGTCTTCTATGGTACAACGCAACTTGATAAAAGTGTCCTCACTGTGCATAAAGGCTAATTCCATCATGCAGAAAAAGAGTTGGGAAAGCCGGTTGGAATCACCTCTTACGGTTACGGCCAAACGGAATCGACGGCTATATCCACTTCGCGGTTGTGCTGTTCTCCCTTGAATTTCATCACCCGCTGGATAGACTCCAATATGTCTAGGCCTAAACTGATCCTTCGCATCTGGCAAATGCTCATTCGTAAGAATGGACATATTGACTAAGTTGCTGAGGGTGAAGCTCAATTCATCAATGGTTGTTTTTAGGTCTTGTACTAATTGTCCTTGCTTAGGCGCCAATTGGGTTTGCTCTAATAAGTACAGCAAATGAACGACTGTACTAAGCGGTGTTCTGATATTGAAGCTGATTTGGTTGAGTATCTCTTCTTTACCCTCTTGTGAGATTTCCGGCAAAGAGGCAGCTTGATTGGCTAGTGGTTTTTTTTCTTTGTCGTGAGGGGTAATGTCATATACGGTACCCGTCAGTAAAATCCTATTAGACGATTCGTCAAATCGAATCCGTGTACGAAGGCTTAATTTTTTCAGGTTGCGGCCGTCAATTAGAATACGATGCTCTATAGGGCCATGTTCCTCCAATCGGATTGCTTCGGCAATAAAGTTCTCTACGGCAGCTCTGTCTTCCCTGTGAACCAGTTGGATGTAATCCGATAGAGAAGGGGCTAGTGTGCCTTGCTGTATTTGAAATAGGGTGAAAAGCTCCTTCGACCAAGTCATGGCATTACTCACCATATCCATTTCCCATGTTCCCAAAGAGGCCATTTCTTGTAATTCCTCCAACCGCTCTAGTTGGGTCATAGCTTGCTGCGCCTTATCCTCAGCTATTGCTCGTTGCCTAAACCGCTCCATGGAGTAGTGTATGGATTTGGCCATTTGCTGGGCAGTAAAGTCACCCTTTACTAAGTAATCTTGCGCTCCGGCTTTTACCGCTTCCATTCCTTTGCGTTGGTCATTGCTGCCTGTCATTACAATTACAGGAATGTGATGAAAGTCGTTCATGTACTTGCGCAGGGTATTAAGCCCATTACTATCGGGCAACCCCAGATCCAGAATCACTAAATTAAAGGGGGTAGTGTCTCTGAGCGTGGCAAATCCTTCTCTCAACGTATCTACATGCACCATTTGGAAGTACATATTCGTTTCTTCCAAAAAGATACGTATCATTTCAGCATCAGCGTGATTGTCTTCAATGACTAGAATATGTAGTGGTTTGTTGTTTGTATGGTTGGCCATAGTTGTTTTTGTGTTTTCAGCTAGCAATATCTCCGGGCAAGGTGGCGGTTTCAAGCCAAAATTCTTTAATTCGAGAAATAGTGGTTAGGAAACTATCAAAATCTACTGGTTTATTAATAAAACAGTTTGCATGTAAATCATAACAAGATAATACATCAAGGGAAGAGGAGGAAGTGGTCATAATAATTACCGGAATACGTTTCAACTGTGGATCATTTTTGATTTTTTCCAAAACCTGTTTGCCATTCCATTTGGGCAGGTTGAGATCCATCATAATCAGATCTGGGCGGGGTTTGTCGGCATATTCACCTTCTCTTTGTAAAAAGGCAACGGCCTCTACACCATCGGATGCTACTTCGAGGTGGATGTCGCTTTTTGCTTCGCGAAAAGCCTCTTGGCTGAGGCGTACATCCCCGGGGTTGTCTTCTACTAAAAGTAGGCAATAGCGTTTGTGATTACGTTTCATGGGTATCTAATATGTTTGTTTGGGAAAATTCATTTGCCAGCTAGGATGCTTGTGGCGCGCAATTAGCTAACGTTTACACTTGCAAAGAAACACAGTAAGAAGGGGCTATGCAAGGATTTGCCTATGTATATTCACTTTTCTGCCAACGCAACGTATCTTTGCAGGTGTACTCGCCCCTGCTTGGGGATTTTTCAATTATTTTTCCTGCACTTATGCATACGTTGGCTTCATTAACCGCTCTTTTTGAACAGTATTTATCTCAGCACTCCATCCAGCACGAACCCCAAGGCTTGTATGCACCTGTCAATTATATCATGCAATTGGGGGAAACGGATGCGCCCTATTATGGCATTGCTAGCTTGTCAATTGTTTGATGAGGACACGAATGCCGGAATGCCGGCTGCGCTGGCGGTAGAGGTGTTCCACAACTTCAGCCTTGTTCACGATGATATTATGGATGCTGCTCTGTTGCGTAGGGGCAAGCCTACCGTTCATGCTGTCTATGGTGTCAATACGGGTATCCTTGCTGGGGATGTGATGCTTATCCACGCCTACAAACACCTAACGCAAACCCCGCGTAAGGAGGTCGTGTCCAAAATGATTCAGGTGTTTAATGAAGTGGCCATTAAGGTATGTGAAGGGCAACAATACGATGTAGATTTTGAAGGACGCAATGATGTATCGCTCGATGAGTACCTGATGATGATAGAGATGAAAACCGCAGCATTATTAGCAGGTGCTTTGGAACTGGGAGCGTTGGCGGGAGGAGCAGCGGAGGCGGATTGCTACCATTTACGAGAATTTGGCCGCCTCACAGGCATTGCCTTCCAAATTCAAGATGATTATCTCGATACCTTTGGGCAAGCAGGGAAAGTAGGGAAGCGCATAGGGGGCGATATTGTACAGAATAAAAAAACCTGCCTCTACATCAAAGCCTTGGAATGGTAGATGATAAACAACGACAGTATCTGGTAGATTTGTACAATACCCCGCAAAATGATGAACAACATAAAGGTGCAAACGGTAACGAACCTTTTTACTCAATTAGGTATCCCTGCCTTCACAAAGCAATTGTGTAAAGATTATCAGCAAAAGGCGTATGACCACTTAGCGCAAGTGAATGGAAACCCAATTCACAGAGAGCTTTCAAGCATTGGCTGAATCGCTTCTGTAAGGGAACTGTAAAAACACAAGGTAAAAGATGCTTACATGGCAGCGAACACGCTTTCGGTTTTGAAAGACATAAAAAAAGAGGCAGCTTTTTAAGCTGCCCCCTCACACTATGAAACACTATAAAATTTTTTCGGCTCTTTATTGCCGGTTTATGCCTTCAACGATAGGAATATTTCCACACATTCCCACCGGATTGTTAAGGTTGAGTTACCTTTGTTTGGGTTATAAACGCCATTCACATGATATGACACCACAAATATAAATACTTATCGAAAAAAATCAAATAATTTTTAATTAAATATGTTCGTGGGGCTGATTTTTTAAAAAAATCTTTCCGTTCCACCAGTTGGTTTCTATAATAGCTGCGTTTTTGTGGTAGAACGCTAAAGCGGGTTTGTTCCAATCTAATACCTGCCATTTGACCAAACGACATTCCAACTCCTTAGCTTTATCCAAAAAGGCATCGAACAGTACTTGGCCGATACCAGCTTGCCGCCAATCCTCCTTTACCACGAAATCTTCTAGGAATAGCATTTTGCCTTTCCAAGTGGAATAGCTCATATAATAAAGCACCATACCTACAATTTGTGCTTCCTGTTCGGCTACAATACAGTCGAAAACACCCGCTGTGAAATCCCGCTGGTAATCCTCTAAACTGGCGGTGAAGGCTGCTTCCTCCTTTTCATAAATGGCTAACTCGCGTACCAATTCGTGTATGGCTGGTAAATCCTGCACATCGGCAGGACGGATAGTGATGGATGTTGACATGGGGTGATTTTTGTACTAAGATAAATATACGGTTGTTGCGTTTATGAGAAACATGATACATCAAGCATAGTTAGATTTGGGGGTCATCGCGTGAAGGATAGGAGCGGACGTATCGGCTCAGCCGATACTGGAGCGGATAGCCTGACCTCGGCTCTGCCGAGGGCACGCCCTAACCTTGGAATGAACGCTGATACGCAATAAGCTTACAATCATTGATCCTTAATTTGCTACTCATAAAGCGACAAAAATAGGGATTCGTTACCCTAAAGGGGCAAATATTGCCAATAAATTTGTTATTTTGTCGTAGTTATCGGACAAGATCAATACTCAAACAGAACGGTGGATATCCCATTTTACCAACTCATCATCATAGGCGGCGGCCCGGCTGGGCTGAACGTAGCCATTGAGGCGCAGCAGGCAGGCATCGACCACTTGGTGCTAGAAAAAGGCGTGTTAGTCAACTCCATTTACCATTTTCCTGCCAATATGACTTTTTTCTCCACCTCTCTCAAACTGGAAATCGCGGACATTCCTTTTATCTCGCATTTGGACAAGCCTACACGACGGGAAGCTTTGGAATATTACCGCCGATTGCAGGAAGCTTACCACCTGAACATTCACCTGTACGAGCCGGTGAAAGGCATGAAACCCGTGGAGGGAGGCTACGAAATCACCACATCAACAGGTCGCTATCGAGCAGCCAGCGTGGTAGTAGCTACAGGCTTCTACGATACGCCCCGCCGACTGAATGTGCTAGGAGAAGACCTCCCCAAAGTAAAGCACTACTATGATGATGCTCACCCCTACATAGGCCAACAAGTATTGGTGGTAGGTGCGGCCAACTCCGCCTGCGATGTAGCCTTGGAAACGTGGATGAAAGGTGCACAGGTGACAATGGCCATACGCGAAACGGAAATATACCAGGGGGTGAAATACTGGATACGACCCAATATTGAAAACCGCATTGACGAAGGTAGCATCACTGCTCACTTCCAGACGGTGGTTCGTTCCATACAACCCGATAGTGTGACCTTGGAAGGCCCGCAAGGCGTTTTCACCATCCCCAACGATTTCGTGCTGGCCATGACGGGCTACGAACCCAACTATACCTTGCTGCACAACTTGGGCATAGCCATCACAGACGATGAGCTGGCCATTCCCATACATGACGAACACACCTTGGAAACACCTCTTCCGCAGGTGTTCGTGGCAGGGGTAGTAGCCGGCGGGCGGCAAACCAATAAGCTGTTTATCGAAAATACAAGGCATCACGGAGCAGTGATTGTGCAGCAATTGAGGGAGCGGTAATGATCTTTATCATTTGTTTATCAATTGGTTATATGTTTGGGCTGAATAGGTTGTTAAACAATTTTACCAATCAACCCACCGCATTGTCGATGATATGCCTATCTTTGCCCCGCTTAAAATATATCATTAAACGATTAGCATCATGGCAACCACCTCTGATATCCGCAACGGTATGTGTATCGAATTGAACCACGATACCTTTACAATCGTTGAATTTCAGCATGTTAAGCCTGGCAAAGGCGCCGCTTTTGTCCGTACTAAAATCAAAAGCCTGACATCAGGCCGCGTATTAGACCACACCTTCTCGGCAGGCCACAAAGTGGATGAGGTGCGTGTGGAACGCAGGAAGTTCCAGTATCTTTACAATGATGAAATGGGATTCCACTTCATGAATACGGAATCTTTCGATCAGGTTACACTACCAGAAAACCTCATCGACCGCACCGACCTCCTTCAGGAGAGTATGGAGGTGGATGTGTTGTACCATACGGTAAAAGATGTTCCCCTGACGATCGAGATGCCCCAGTCGGTAGTCATGGAAGTAACCTACACGAACCCGGCATGAAAGGCGATACCGCTACCAATACTCTCAAACCAGCTACCGTGGAATCTGGTGCGGAAGTGCGTGTGCCTTTGTTTGTCAACCAAGGGGACAAAATCCGCATCGACACCCGTACAGGTGCCTACGTAGAGCGGGTAAAGGATTAAGAGTATGTCTAAAAATTTAATTTGGCTGTATTCCAAAATCAGACCCAGCAAGTGGTTGTGCTTTCTGATTTCCAAGGATTTAAGAACGTGGCGTCAGCATAAAAACTTCATTTAGCCCGCTAAAATCAGTTTTGATGCTTTAGCCACAACCTCAAATCGTTGAAAATCAGTTCGCAAAATTTTTATACATACTCTAAGAGTTGTGATTCTTCACAATATTTTGTAGTTTGCAGCGGGTAACCCATATTTCAGTGTACCTTCTGTAGGGAACGAAGAAAATAAACTGTTTAGATGTTGATTTAAACAAGGTTAACAGTTTATTTTTACCCGTCCCTTACAAGTTATCGGTTGTCAATATTATTTTGACACCAAACATTCGTCATCATTCAAGCCCTGACGATTATGTCCAATAAAGATTTACAAGAATTATTGAAACTCATCAGCCGCCTTGAATTGGCAGAGCTAAAGATGAAGGATGGTGAATTTTCTTTATCCGTCCGAACCAAGCATTACACAACAGGTGAGGGTGTCGTTGCTCCTGTGGCAGCGCATCAAGTAGTACCGATAGCCGCCGCGCCTGCGCCAGCGCCCGTGGTGGCACCCGTTGCCGCGCCCGCGCCTGCTGCCGCTCCGGCACCTGCTGCTGCACCCGCTCAGGAGGCAACAACAGATGAATCCCGCTATGTGGCCATCAAATCCCCAATGGTAGGTACTTTTTACCGTTCGCCATCGCCGGATAAGCCAGCTTACGTAAAAGTAGGAGACGCTATCGCTGCCGGAGATACTGTTTGCATCATTGAAGCCATGAAGCTGTTCAATGAGGTGGATTCCGAAATTTCCGGAAAAATAGTAAAGGTAGTAGCCGAGGATGCCAGCCCCGTAGAGTACGATCAGGTACTTTTCTTAGTCGATCCTAAAGGGTAACTACCAAGTCCACTTTTTTCAACTCATTCAGTAATTGGTGGAAATATAGGACGGGTCTTTTGAATAGTCTGTGGCATCCCAAGCCGTTGTTTGTACGAACGCTTGGGGCGTGTGCTTACACATCTATTGACCGAATCTAATTTTCACCATCAAGCGTGACTGATTATGTTCAAAAAAATCCTCATAGCTAACAGGGGGGAGATTGCCCTGCGCATCATCCGCACCTGCCGCGAGATGAACATCAAGACGGTGGCCGTCTATTCTACTGCCGATAGGGAGAGCCTGCACGTACGCTTTGCCGACGAAGCGGTTTGCATAGGCCCACCTGCCTCTTCGGAATCCTATCTGAGCATCCCCAAGATCATGGCTGCGGTAGAAATTACCAATGCGGATGCCGTACACCCTGGTTATGGCTTCTTGGCAGAAAATGCCGATTTTGCCGAAGTGTGTGAGCAGTACGGCATCAAGTTCATCTACTCTAAGCCCGACCAAATTCGGAAAATGGGCGATAAGGTGACGGCCAAAGAAACCATGATAAAGGCAGGAGTACCCGTAGTGCCCGGCTCGGATGGTTTGGTCAAGGATTTGGCACAAGGCCAAAAAATCGCAGGAGAAATTGGCTACCCCGTCATGATAAAAGCTACGGCAGGTGGTGGTGGTAAAGGAATGCGCATCGTGCCTGCTGCCGAGGATTTTGAAAAAATGTGGAACTCCGCCCGCCAAGAAGCCAAAGCTGCTTTTGGTAACGACGGCATCTATATCGAGAAGTTTGTAGAGGAACCCCGCCCATCGAGTTTCAGATCGTGGGCGACCAATATGGCAAGGTCATTCACCTTTCGGAACGTGATTGTTCCATTCAGCGCCGCCACCAAAAGCTAGTAGAAGAGTGCCCTTCTCCCTTCATGACACAGGAACTTCGCGAACAAATGGGCGAGGCAGCCGTTCGTGCGGGTGCTTATATCAACTATGAAGGCGTGGGTACGGTAGAATTTTTGGTGGACAAATACCGCAACTTCTACTTCATGGAGATGAATACCCGTATCCAGGTAGAACACCCCGTTACAGAAGAGGTAATTGACCATGATTTGATCAAGGAGCAGATAAAAATTGCGGCAGGTGAACCTATTACAGGTGACAATTACTACCCCTCAGGGCACGCTATGGAATGTCGTATCAATGCAGAAGATCCGTGGAATGATTTCCGACCCAGCCCGGGGCGCATTCAGTCTTTCCACAGCTCTAAAGGCCACGGTGTTCGCGTGGATACAGCGGTGTATGCGGGGTATAGCATCCCTCCCTACTACGACTCCATGATTGCTAAATTGATTTGCCGCGCCAGAACGCGGGAGGAGTGCATCACTAAGATGGAACGCGCCTTGGATGAGTTCATCATCGAGGGTATTAAGACCACGGTGCCTTTCCACCAGCGGCTGATGAAAAACGAGGACTTCCGTGCGGGCAACTTTAATACCGGCTTCCTCAACAACTTTAGCATGAAAGACGGTGTTGAGGAATAACAGGTTATCCGTTACATTATGAAAAGTTTTTGGCGGCTGCTCCGCTACCTCGGGCGTTACAAGGGGTTGATGTCCGCCGCTATTGGCAGCAATATCCTCACGGCTCTATTTACGGTGGTCAGTATCCCCATGCTGATTCCTTTCTTCAAAATCCTTTTCGACCGCACTAAAATGGTGGGCGAACCGCCAAAGGGCGGTTGGAATTTGTCGAATATAGCCGATTATTTCGACTTTCGCTTTTCCATGCTCATTCAACAAGAAGGGCAGGAAGGAGCGCTAGCGATGGTGTGTGTAGCCATTGTGGTGGTTTATCTGTTGCGCAATCTTTTTCGTTATTTGGCACTTTTCTTCATGGCTCCTGTTCGCAACGGCATCATCCGCGACCTACGTGCTGAGATGTTTGAACAGGTGTTAGTGTTGCCTTTATCTTACTTCAGCGAATCGCGCAAAGGTGACCTCCTCTCTCGTATGACAAGCGATGTACAGGAGGTTGAATCCAGCATTCTCAATATGTTGGAGGTAGTCTTTCGCGAACCGCTCATTATCATAGGCTCGCTTACCTTTATGATTTATGTAAGCCCAGGGCTAACGGTTTTTGTTTTCCTGCTTATCATTTTTACGGGTGTTGTCATTGGTGGGCTGGGGAAAAAACTCAAACGCACCTCTACCGCCGTCCAAGATCGGTTGGGCAATTTATTGAGCATAGTGGAAGAAGGGCTAGGTGGATTGCGCATCATCAAGGGCTTTGCGGCGGAAGACTACCAGCGCCATAAGTTTTCCACAGCCAATAATGACTACCGCAACCTGCTAACAAGACTCCTGCGCCGCCGCGATTTGGCTTCTCCATTGTCGGAATTTTTGGGTATTGCTACAGTATCTGCCTTGCTTTGGTACGGTTCCCGACAGGTATTCAATGGCGATTTGTCTGCTGAAACTTTTCTCACGTTTATCTTCGCCTTTTACAATGTTATTGACCCCGCTAAGAATATCGCCAAGGCTACCTCCAATATCCAGCGGGGCATCGGTGCTTTTGAACGCATTGAAAAAATGCTCGATGCTACTAACACCCTACCCGAAGCACCCGATGCACAACACATCGAACAGTTTGAAGATGCAATTGAATACCAGGGCGTGGGATTCCGGTATTCGCCATCAGACCAAGCGGTATTGGACAACATCAACTTGCGTATTCCCAAAGGCAAAGTCATAGCCTTGGTCGGTGCTTCTGGCGCGGGGAAAAGCACCTTGGCGGATTTGCTGCCTCGTTTTTACGATGTCACCCAGGGTACCATACGGGTAGATGGGGTGGATATACGGCAGTATTCTCTTCGGTCGCTGCGCAGCCTCATGGGTATTGTCAGCCAAGATGCTATTTTGTTCAACGACACCATCTATAACAATATCGTCTTCGGCTTGGCCAATGTATCGCCCGAAGACGTGGAGGCGGCAGCCCGTATTGCCAATGCACACGAGTTCATTTTAGCGGCTGAAAATGGCTACCAAACGATAATCGGCGACCGTGGCAGCAAGCTGTCAGGTGGCCAGCGACAGCGGCTTACCATCGCTAGAGCCATACTTCGCAACCCTTCCATCCTCATCCTCGACGAAGCTACCTCTGCCTTGGATTCCGAAAGCGAACGCTTAGTACAGGATGCCCTCAATCATCTTATGCAGGGGCGTACCGCCATCGTCATTGCGCACCGCCTCAGCACGGTACAGCATGCCGACGAAATCATCCTCATGCAGCAGGGGCGTATCCTTGAGCGCGGCACTCACCATGAATTATTAGCATTAGGCGGCGAATACCAAAAATTGGTAGGATTGCAAGGGTTGGCGTGAAATGGTACTTCATTGAAGTGAGTGTTCAAAAAAAAAATCCCGAACCTTAAAGAGCTTGTCTAAAATTCCCTCAATTGGCTACAAGTATCAAATTTCATCCTGCCCTTCGTTATAAATGCTCGTCGATGCTTCTGGCATCGACTGCGCTTTTTGCCTTGGTCAGAAAAAAATTTGAACACTTTCGCTCAATCAGGAAAATTCAGACAAGCTCTAAGGCTCGGGATTCCGTCCGCTTCATAACGAACGAATCAAGATTTAGTACTTGATAGAAATCTTGAAGTTGTCGCCGTTAGAACCGGAAACTGCATTGATTTCATCTACGCGGATCAGGTAGTACTTGCTGTTCGCAAATACCACAAATAGATCACCTACGGCCACAGTACCTGTCACGTCGGTAACAACTGTTTCTACACAACTTGGGTTTTGGCTAACACCATCCGCCAAAGTGATGCCGGAAGTATAAGCACCTTCAATCTCTTCAATTTTAGAAACGCCATCGAAGGTGAAGTTTTCCACCTGTGTCAGATCTACTTTTACCATGTTAGCACCATTAACGGTACCGAACTGTGCACGCCAGTTTTCCGCATTATCAGGGTTGATAGTACAATCAATACCCAAGTCGCGGATTTCAGCAGCACCGTCGGCAGATCCAGTGCCATCGCCATTGTCCAAGTTCAAACCACCTGTTCCTGCAGGGCCAGCTTGGTTTAACAGGACACCCGTCAGTGTTTCTGCGATAGGAGTGCCAGGCTCATCGATAGTGGTAATGACGAGGTCAACCACATCCGTACGGTTGTCCTGGTCTGTTACTGTAAAAGTATAAGTCGTGATGTCATTAACGGCTTCTGTTCCAGCAGATGCAATGTCAATGGTGTAAGTAGCACCATCTTGATCAGCACCTGTGATCAGGAATGGGTTGTTGCTGGTTACAGAGCCGCTGTTGATTGTCAAACGGCTGGAAGCTACTTTGATACCTCCGGCCTGTACTTCTACACTTTTCAGCGCTGCATCCCCCTTGATCAAACGGATTTTTACAGCGAATCCCTGATTGATGATTACATCTGCATCGCCGCTTAGGGTAGCAGGATCAGATACGAACTGGATTTCAGGGCCTAATGGATTTTCAATGATAGGATCTTCTCCACATGAATTGAAAAAAAGAGTAGAAAGAATCAGGCCCATTCCGGCCAACTTAAGCACAAACTTTTGCATGTCGTTTGGTTTAATGAGTTAAAGTATGAAAAAGGGGATACCTCCCCGTGAACAAACGCTCAATAGACGTACCAGAATGGATAGATGTTGTACAATCGACCACAAATATCATCCTTTTTGGCGTTATTTTGTCTATTTTAAAGTTTATTCATTACGAAACAACACCCTTTAGACGTGGAAAGATTTATGAGTAACAAATGGCCTAGTAGAAGGATATGTACGACGGAAAAGGGTATAGCTGCCCCTTGTGGGAGGGCCCACCCTGGCTGTCCGGTTCGCCATGCCTCAACAGCCCGTTTTTAAGTACGGACAAAAGGCTTTCCTCTGCCGCGTGGTGACAGTACCCACACGCCAGTCAATCATGGTCTTTTACAAGACCCCAGCAACCTTTACCATGGATGACGCAAGCGGAAGAGAAAATGGCTCGCGCATCGCCCGAATGCTTCGGTGACAAAGCCGAAGTTAAATACCTATGATGTGCAGGTGGGTTGTCAATCCACTGCTATGAGTGCAAAAGTAATCATTTTTTTTGAATAAAACAAAGTTGACACATTTTTTATAAAAAAAATTATAGACACCCGAAATAACGAAAGTCAGTACAATTAATAGTTTGTACCTTTGCGCCAAGCATGGCACCCATGAGGGGTGTATATTGACCGTTATGAAAGTAACCGACTACTTCGAACAAGCCCAAGGCAAGACCCTGATTTCTTTTGAAGTGCTGCCGCCATTGAAAGGAGGCCGTATGCAGGACATATTCGATGCGCTAGACCCACTGATGGAGTTCAAGCTCCCCATTTATTGACGTTACCTACCACCGGGAAGAGTTTATTTATAAAAAACGAGCTAGTGGTTACTACGAAAAAACTTCCATTCGCAAACTACTCGGTACGGTAGGTATCTGTGCGTCCATTATGCACCGCTATGGGGTGGATGCCGTGCCACACCTCATTTGTGGCGGCTTTACGGTGGAAGATACCGAAAACGCCCTCATTGACTTAAACTTCCTCAATATCAATAATGTGTTGGCACTGCGCGGCGATGCTCGCCAGTTTGAGGGCAAATTCGTACCCGAGGAAGGCGGCCATGAGTACGCCATCGATCTGGTTCGCCAAATAGCGAATATGAACCAAGGCAAATACTTGGATTCCAATATAGACAACGGGGCTTCCACGGATTTCTGCATTGGCATTGCTGGTTATCCCGAAAAACACTTCCGAAGCCCCTAATCGGGAAATCGATCTGGCTTACACAAAAGCCAAGATAGACGCTGGTGCCAATTATATCGTCACTCAGATGTTTTTCGATAACCAAAAATATTTCGATTACGTCGATGCTTGCAGGGCGGCGGGTATTACCGTCCCCATTGTCGCCGGGGTTAAAACCCTTACCAAGCAGTACCAACTCAATAGCATCCCGCGGCTATTTCACATTGATATGCCTTCTGATTTGGTCAATGCCATCAATAACGCCAAAAACCAAGAACAGCGCGTGGAAGCAGGTATGGAATGGTGTATTGCTCAAAGCAAAGAACTCAAAGCAGCGGGCGTTCCCTGCTTGCACTATTATACCATGGGTGACTCGGCCATCGTTCGTAAAATTGGTGAGGGCTGTTTTCTAACGATTAAATGTGAGGCTATGGCTAAAATGTTTAACAATCTTTCTACGGCTTTACAAGCGTTCATCGCTGCGCAACAAATGTTTTTTGTAGCCACTGCTGATATAGATGGTAGGGTAAATCTATCTCCTAAGGGATTGGACTCACTTCGGGTACTAGGGTCTGATAGACTTATTTGGCTTAATTTAACAGGCAGTGGCAATGAAACAGCCGCCCATATTCAAAGCGTAAACAGAATGACAATCATGTTTTTGTGCTTTTGAGGGAAACCCTCTAATATTGAGGATTTACGGAACAGCAAAAAGTCATTCATGTGGGGGATGATGAATGGGCTTCCTATTTTTCGCATTTTTCACCACTACCGGGTGCGAGGCAGATTTTTGATGTTTCCATTGAGGCTGTGCAAACTTCATGTGGCTACGCTGTACCTTTGTATGAGTTTCAGTCGCAACGGAGTAGGTTGTTAACGAATATGGAAAATAAAACACCAGCGGAATTATCAGCCTACTGGAAAGAACACAATACTAATAGCATTGATGGCAAGCCCACAGGGATTACTTTGATGTAGAAAAATATTCTTTGGATAAACATACTCCTATATTAGTTACCGGCGCTACTGGGTTTGTAGGTGCCTACACGGTGAAGGCACTGTTAGCCGCTGGTTTCACCCGCATACATGCCATCCACAGGAGTGGGGTGGTAAGGAGGGATTTATTAGGGGATGCAGCGATCAAGTGGTTTGGCGTGAAGCCGATTTGGTAGATTACTTCAGCCTCGAAGACGCATTGGAAGGCATAGAAGTGATTATTCATTGTGCGGCATTAGTATCCTTTGCCCCTGCCGATAAAGCAAAGTTACACCATATTAATAAAGAAGGGACAGCCCATTTGGTAAATGCAGCACTATATAAAGGTGTGCGTCGGTTGATCCACCTTAGTTCTGTGGCAGCATTAGGGCGGCATTTGCACGGTGCTCCTACCCATGAGGATAGCAAGTGGGAGGACAGCCGCAGGTAAGTAATTACTCCCGCAGCAAGTTTTTTTCCGAGTTGGAAGTTTGGCGTGGACAAGCAGAGGGCTTGTCGGTAGCTGTTCTCTATCCTTCCATCATATTGGGGCCAGGGCGTTGGGATGAGGGTAGTGTGGCCATTTTTAAATATGTGGCGAAGCAACCTTCCTACTACCCAGCGGGTGAGTCGGGGTTTGTGGATGTTAGGGACGTGGCCAAAGCAATCCTGCTCGTATTAGAACGAGCGGTGGACGGCGACCGCTTTTTGCTGAATGCGGAGAACATCAGTTATCGGGATTTGATGACCCAAATGGCACACCACCCTCCAGGTGAATCCACCTACTAAACTTTTATCTCAATCATTAGCACGGCTGTTGGCGTTGGCCGAAAAATACGCTCCCTACTTACAGGCAGCACCCCGCTGTTGACCAAAGAAACCGTCCGCGCTAGCTACCAGCAGCAATCCTATCTCAATGATAAGTCGGTACAAATACTCGGCCTTGATTATTACCCTTTGTCTGCCACCATTGCTCTTATGGCAGCAGCCTACTTAACTGCTGGCTCAGCGGAATAGCCTATTGAGGAAATTTTCCAAAACGCATAAACAAGCGATAGGGTAGGGGGGCAACTTTTTAGGATCGCTACTGTTGTTTTTATGTAACTACTTAGTAATTTGACGGAAATAAACTGTTCAATTTTTATCCCGTCCCTTAGGTAGTGCGCTTTCGAGCTAAAAAAGAAGATTTTTTCGACTGACAAAGCTCATTTGAGGAGTCATGGCAGTGCTATGGCGACGAGAATAGCTGCCCTCAGGTGGAAAAGGGCTTTTTTTAGCCGGAATTTGGTGCTACCTAAGTAGTTGCGTTTTATATCATGTCGCTGACAAAGACCTTTGTAAAAAGAATATTAGTGGAAAATATTGGTTATATTTCTGCCGTGTATTTAAGAATAGGGTTCTTTGACAATTCCTGTGGTGAGCCTCCCTACGGGCGCTACGTTCCACAGCTCGCTATTCGCTCGGCCAGCTTCCTACGGTCGCTGTCTGTCCGCTATCGCGGCCACTGTTACACATCGCTAGGCCATTAATGCCACACTTTTTGTTGAAGAACCAAGAATAGAAACCTCCAATCCTCACACCTTATATATATGAAGATTATAGCCATCCTGTTTGCGTTTACTACTTCGGTAGTACTGTATGCCCAGCAACCTGCCCAGTATGCTACTACCGTGCTGGATCCATTCCGAATCAATCCTGCTTATGCCGGACTTGATTTTGGTATTAGTGCCAATGGGGTGTACCGCCAGCAGTGGGCTGGTTTAGAAGGAGCACCTTCCGGGCAACGCATCAACATACACAGCCCGCTTTATTTCCTGCGCAGTGGAGTGGGGTTACAAATTGAGAATGACGAAATCGGTGCTCATCGGCTCAGCCAAGTAGGATTGGCGTGGAATTATCAATTGGAAACAGGCAGTGGCCACTTATCGGCTGGATTAGGCGCAACCATACAGCAATGGACGTTGCAGGGGGGCGCACTGAGAACCCCTGACGGAAATTACCAAGAACCCGGCAACTTCACCCATAATGACAATTTGCTGACCCTGGCTGATGACGCAGGCAGTGGTCTCCAGTTTTCGGCAGGTATCTTTTATCGGGCATCTTCCTGGCAGGCGGGGGTATCGGTAGAAAATCTAAGCATGACTTCCATTTCTTTTTCCCAACTCACCTATAGTACCAACCGGGTTTATCACGCCTATGCCAGCTCGGAATGGGAAGTAGGGAGTAACCTGCGTTTGCGCCCTGCCCTGTGGTTTCGCACCGACGCAGTTGCTCAACAGCTCGATCTTTCGTTAATGGCTACCTTCAAAGACAATATCTATGCGGGCACTTCGTTCAGAGGCTATAGCGGCAACACACAAGATGCCGTGGTACTCATGGCTGGGGTTCAGTTGTCGCCATCGTTGCGGCTGATTTATGCCCATGATTTCGGCATTTCAGCCCTTCAATCTGTACACAACGGCTCCCATGAGATCATGATCAGCTACTTCCTCAATAAAGCCATCGGCACAGGCAAACCGCCTCGCATCATCTACCATCCCAGAGCAAAGGGTCAATAGGCGAACGACTGGTGTTTTTTTTTATTGAAAACAAGCATCCACAACACTAAATGCCAAAAAAATGGCGTTTATGTGCCATTGATATGTTAAAACTCCGGTATGTCGGGGTATTTTTTTTGCTAAATAACGTAAAGCCTCTATATTTACGTTCGCTTTGAAAATCCGTTTAAAAATCTGAAGGAAAACTCGGGTATAACAATGAAGAACTCTTCCAAATTAGCACTATTGTTGTTAGTGCTTGTTGCCGCAGCTTGCGGGCAACGCGAGAATGGCGAGATCACCGGTGTGCTAGACCGCCCCACCTGGAAAGGAATCAACCCTTTCGGCATGGTATATGTACCCTCTGGTACGTTACATATCGGCCCCAGTGATCAGGACGTAGCCAATACCTACGTACAGCGCCAAAAAGCCATCTCTATCTCCGGCTTTTACATGGATGATACCGAAATTACCAACAACGAATATCGTCAGTTCGTCTATTGGGTAAGGGACTCCTTGGCTCATGAAATGCTTCAGCACTATTATACAGATGCTGATGGTGAAGAACACATCGATTGGAGCCTGGATATCGACTGGGAAGATGAGATATTGGAAGATATGTACTATCAAGGAGACGATCGCTTTGCGGGTCGCAAAGAGTTGAACGTAGCCCAATTACAGTACGAATACCAATGGTATGACTGGCAAGGTGCAGCTGCTGACCGCGGCAAGGGTGCTCGCAATTCTTTCATCAAAAAGAAGAAAGTAAACGTATATCCTGATACCTTGGCTTTCGTTCGCGACTTTTCTTATTCCTACAACGAGCCAATGGCGCGTAACTATTTCTGGCACCCTGCCTACGATGATTATCCCGTAGTAGGTGTAGATTGGCACATGGCCAACGCTTTTGCGTATTACCGCACCCAGTTGTGGAACGAATACCAAAACACACGCGGCGATGGTATCAATACAGAAGACTTCCGCTTGCCTACCGAACATGAGTGGGAATATGCAGCGCGTGGTGGACGTGAAAACGCACCCTATCCTTGGGGCGGGCCTTACATCCGCAATGCGAAGGGGTGTTTGTTAGCTAACTTCAAACCAGGGCGTGGCAACTACCCAGAAGATGGTGGTCTTTACACGGTACGTGCTGATGCCTACTATCCCAACGATTATGGTCTGTACAATATGGCCGGTAATGTAGCTGAATGGACAAGCTCTGCTTACTATGATGATGCTTATTCACACCAGCACGACCTCAACCCCGATATCCGCTATGATGCCAAGGATGATGATCCCGAGTCATGGAAGCGCAAAGTTATTCGCGGTGGTTCATGGAAAGATATTTCTTACTTCCTCCAAACAGGTACCCGCCACTGGGAATACCAAGATACGACCAAGAGCTACATCGGTTTCCGTTGTGCCCTCACTTTCTTGGGTCGTTCACTCAATGATTTCTAATTACGGATTGATATAATAAGTGCATCCCGGATTCAGATACCGTCTGAACCCGGGATGCACTTATTTATGCCCATCACTGTAGAAAAAAGAATATAATTTTTTTTTCGCGAAACTGTTACTTTCCGGTAATTCTCCATTATAGGAATGTGTTTAGGAATGAGTGAAATTAATATTCACTCATTCCTAAATCCAAATCAACGCCAGTTACCCCGTGAGGATGAGCGTTTCACCTGACGGGAAAACTGAAAATCAATAACCATTTATCTAACTCGTAAAATTTTGCGACAATGAGTTTTGTAAAATCCAAAGGTTTCAAGTACTTCAAGAACCTGATGATTGGTGTAGGTGCTGCTTTCGTTTTGGCAGGTGCCCTTTTCAAAATTGAAAGCTGGAATTACGCTTCTGAGATGC
Source organism: Saprospiraceae bacterium (assembly GCA_041392765.1). GTDB lineage: Bacteria > Bacteroidota > Bacteroidia > Chitinophagales > Saprospiraceae > Lewinella. The sequence continues at coordinate 15,496 of JAWKLL010000017.1, read as the reverse complement.
TTATCCTCGGTATGAGTATTGAGGCTATTATCTTCCTTTTCTTGGGTGTGATCGGGCCAGAACCCGACTACTACTGGCACAAGTTGTATCCAGGATTGGACGACTACAATACCCCCATCCAGCCATTGACGGCGGGCGGAGTAGGTGCTGTGACACCTCAGTTGAACGGTGAAGTAGTGGAGCAGCAATTGGGTGGTATGCTTACCGAATTGCAAGGTATGCACCGCAGCTTGGGCAGCTTGAAAGCACTACAGGAAGCCGATTTCTCTGGTGTTTCTGACCAAGTGAAGTCTATGACCAGCTTCTATGGCAAATTGAACGAAGCTATGGCCGATTTGGCTGATTCCGTAGAAGATACTAAGCAATACAAAGCACAGTTGGGTGAATTGAACAAAAACATCACTGCGCTGAATAGCTCTTATGCTTCTTTGAATAACGTGTATGGCAACATCATTGGTGCCATGTCTAACGTGAGCAAGTAATCCTTGCAATTAGGAACTGATTTGATAACGACTAAAAGAAGCATAGCTTATGTCTATTCCTAAGGAACCGCGGCAGTTGATGATTAACATCATGTATTTGGTGTTGACAGCACTGCTCGCGCTCAACGTATCGGCGGAAGTAATGAACGCATTCTTCACGCTCGACAAGGGCAACACGAATACTATCAAGATAGTGGATAGCCAATTGAGCTCTTCCATTACAGCTTTGAATGATCTGTTGTCTGATGAAACCAAAGCGAAGTACCGTCCCATCCAACCTGCTATCTCTCAAGTGCAGGGTAAGGTGAAAGAATTCAATCAATACGTGGATGCTTTGCGCGATGAATTGATTGATGCTGGAGGAGACCGCGATGGAAAAATCAGCGACGGCGACTTTAAAGAAGGCCATGCAGGGGATTTGTCCTACATCCGTGCTATCAAAAACAAGGATGTTACTACTAACCTGCTCGTGGACAAAGGTAAAGGTGAAGACTTGAAGAACAAAATCCTCTCAACACGAGATGAGTTGATCGCTATCTACACCAAGTTACTTCGTGACAATAAAGATGTTTTCGAACTTAAAGATGCTGAAGTTCAGAACAAATTGCAAAACATTGCAGGCAATATGCCTTTCAATGTGGATGACGAGAGCTGGAAAAAGGCAGGTGACAAAACCAGTTGGGCAGATTTCAAATTCCGCCAGATGCCCGTGGCTGCTGTTTTGCCATTGCTTTCACAAATGCAGGCTGACCTGAAGTCTTCCGAAGCCAACATGGTCAACGACATGATCAACCTCGCAGGGGGTAAGAGTATCGTATTCGACAAATTCTTCCCTGTGGTACAAGCCGACCGCTCTTATGTGGTGGGTGGTGAATCCATCAAGGCTAAGATTTCGGTGGGTACATACAGTTCTACACTCGATCCTGCCAACGTTTCTATCTACGCAGGTGGTTCTTCTTTGAATATCAACTCCGACGGTACGGCTGATTACAGCATTACTGGCAGTGGTTCTGGTCAGAAGAAAATTCCTCTAAAAGTGGTAGTTACCAACCCGCTGACAGGTGCTAAAACCGAAGGTGATGGTGAATTCGTTTACGAAGTAGGTTCTCGCTCCGTAGCAGTATCTGCCGATAAGATGAACGTTTTCTACATCGGGGTGGACAACCCTGTGACCATTTCTGCCTCTGGTGTTTCTTCCAACGATGTTCGCGTGAGCTTCAGTGGGGTATCTGGAAAAGGCAGCGGTAGTAAATACACCGTAACGGCTTCCACACCGGGCGAAGCCTCCATCAGCGTAAGTGCTAATGGCAAGTCTTTGGGGTCTTTCCCTTTCCGCGTCAAGCGTATTCCTGACCCGGTAGCACGCTTGTCAAATAGCTCTGGCGGTGGAATGGGGTCTGGTGAATTCAAAGCCCAAGGCGGTGTAGGTGCCTTCCTTGATAACTTCGACTTTGAAGCTACTTGCCAAGTGGCAGGTTTCGAGTTGGTTTATGTACCTAAACGCGAGGATGCAGTACCCGTTAACAACCCAGGTGCCCGATACAGTGAAGCAGCTCGCCGTTTGGTTAGCCAAGCAAAACCAGGTGATATCTACTATTTTGACAACGTGCGTGCTAAGTGTCCCGGTGATAATGCCACTCGTAAGATCAACAGCATGGTGTTCAAAATTCAGTAATTAGCGCGGTTAGAGGGTGAAAAATAGCCGATTTAGGAAAAATTTTCACTCATATAGTGTTAAATATAATAGCGGGTTTGGTAAATCCGTTAGATAACCGCAAATTAGCGTTCCGGCAGGAGTGGATACCATTCCTGCCGGAAATCTGTTTAAAGGTATTTTGGAGAACGCTGGTTTTCCAAGTGTACAAATTCATCAACTCGGTAATTTTTCAAAAGCTATTTCCATGAAGATCGCTCTGAAACTCCTGAGCTTAATGCTCTTTATTAGTTTCGGTTCCCTGTTGGCTCAGACGCCGGACAACATTATGATGGCCAATCCAACCAACGAATCAGGGAACGCCATTATCGAACAAGATCCCCCCGTCGATGACATCGTGGACAAACGCACCATCGAAACCGTGCGCGTGTTGCCCTACGATCACGTGCGTGAAGCCGACATCTTCTGGGAAAAACGCACCTGGCGTATCATCGACATACGCGAAAAGATGAACCTGCCTTTCGCTTATCCAGAGCGTCCCTTCTTTACTATTTTGAAAGAAGCAGCTGAAGCAGGTGAAATCTTCGTTTACAGCCAAGAAGACGACAAGTTTACACACCGTTTGTCTTCAGAAGAAGTAGCCACGATGGGTGCTTCTGTGGATACGGTAGTAACCTTCGACCCGGTGACTTACGAAGAAAAAATTCAAGTAGTGCGCAACGAACTCAACCCTGAGGACATCAAGCGCTACCGCGTCAAGGAAACTTGGTTCTTCGACGAGGAAACTTCTACGATGCAAGTGCGTATCTTAGGTATCGCCCCGCTTCGCGACGTATTGGATGAAAACGGTAACTTTAAGTACGAACAGGTGATGTTCTGGGTGTATTACCCAGAGGCACGTCAGATGCTGGCACGTGAAAAGGTTTTCACACAAGGCAATGATGCAGCGCCCATTACTTGGGAAAGCTTGTTGGAAAACCGCTTCTTCTCCAGCTACATCTTCAAAGAATCCAACGTAAACAACCGTCGTATTCAGGATTACGCACAAGGTGTTGACCTGTTGATGGAAGCTGATAAAATCAAGCAGTCCATCTTCAATTTTGAACATGACCTTTGGGAATATTAATTTCCACCGTGTTCATCTCAGAAAGGCCACTTCAATACACTTGGAGTGGCCTTTTTCATGCCCCATACTTATTTCTCTTATGCAATATCCTCCTATTTCCACCCTCATCTTCGACTTGGGGGGCGTACTCATTGATTGGAATCCTCGCTATCTCTATCGACAACTATTGGAGACCGAGGAGGAAATTACCCATTTCCTCACCCACGTTGCCACCTCCGATTGGAATGAAGCGCAAGATGCAGGCCGTTCTATAGAAGAGGGCACTGCTTGGCTTGTCAATCAATTTCCTGAATACGCCACCTTGATTGAAGCGTTTTACGGTAGGTGGGAAGCAATGTTGGGTGGCCCCATACAAGGCACAGTTGATCTGCTTTCATCCCTAAAAACGGAAGGTCGCTACGGGTTGTACGCATTGACAAACTGGTCGGCAGAAACCTGGCCCATTGCTTGGGAGCGTTACCCTTTTTTGCATTGGTTTGATGGCATTTTGGTTTCTGGACAGGAAAAAATGAGAAAGCCCACACCTGCTTTTTACCGCTTGTTGGAGGAGCGGTTTCCCATCTCACTGGCAGATTCCTTATTTATAGACGACAACAAGAGGAATGTGGAGGCCGCACGCTCCCTTGGCTTGAGGAGCATCCTCTTCCAGTCACCCACACAATTGCAGGAGGAACTAACGATCTTAGGGTGTGTCTAAAATAGAGGTTTATTCCGACGACTTTTTCACGTACTTCGTCAGTATGACAATCATTTGGTCGTTTACCTTACCTTCTATTTGTTCAGCATTGTCTTCTACGAGGCGGATGCGTCTCACGGCAGTTCCTCGTTTGGCCGTAAAGCTGGTGCCTTTCACGTTTAAATCCTGCGTTAGGGTGACGGTATCGCCTGCTTGCAGCACATTACCGTTGGCATCAACGTGCACAGTGGGCGCATCTTGGCTACTTTCCGCTAACCAAGCTTCTTCCACAAACATCATATCCTGCAAACTCGCGGCCCAGGGCTGCTGGTCGCGCAGTTTAGCCAATATTTTCCACGTGGCTGCCTGCACAGCAGGCCACGCACTCCATGCAGCGTCTTGCAGCCCATCCCAATGCGAGGAATCCACTTTTTCAGGGGTGTCAAAGTGAGCGACACAGGTGTTGCAAGCAAAAACAGTGCGCTCTTCTGTTGAAAAACCAACGGCAGATACCACCATTTCTTCCAAGGAAGCGGTTTGCCCACATAGTTCGCACTTGCCCGCAGCTCTTTCTATCATCTTATTACATTTGTTACAGGCGGCAAAAGTACAAAAAGAAACCGTATAAGCGGGAAGCCACCTATACGGTTGATCGGATGTTGCTACTCGACAACAGCCTGCCTGATAATTTGGGCGCTCCCCCGCATGGTCTGCTGAGGTGCCATCATACCCATCGGGCGGGGTCAGGTGCTTGCGGGCTTCGCTTCGCTTGTCCCTCCCGATGGTCGGGAGACCCCCTCCAGCCCCTTAGAGTATGTCTGAAATTCCCTCAATTGGCTATCCCGATAGCTATCGGGAGCAAATTTTGTCCTGTTCTTCGTTGCATCCCGATAGCTATCGGGACGCCGATGCTTCTGGCATCGACTGCGCTTTCCGCCTTGAACAGAACAAAATATGCTCGCTTTCGCTCAATCAGGAAAATTCAGACATACTCTTAGCGCGGTTGCACAAGCTTCAAACAGTCTTTTACTCTTCATACCTCAACCCAAAACCAAATGGAAACAAGGGGTCTTTACTGTCATAAGGCAGGTCGGACAATTGATCGCGAACGGCTTCCATGGATGAAGGGAGCTCAAAAGGTAGATTGCCCATAGGTTTTTCGTTACCAAATAGGACTTCGCATAGCGATTTGTCGCTGGTTCCGTAATTCGCTATCAACGCCTTAGCGGCAGCTGTAATCTCGGGGATGACAGCCGGGCGATCCAAATAAATATCGACCACCGTTGGGACGCTTTCAAGCAACGTCAAAATACGTTCCTTCTCGGGAGTGGTAAAATCGAGGTCGCCATGATGGAAACCTTTAGCAAAAAAATTCTCGGTAACAACAGGTGTCCAAGGGGTTTTTATGCGGATGATGGCCAAGTCGGCTTCTTGCGGACTTCCTACGACAGTAGCATAATTGGCTACGGTGGCACTGTCGATATTTTCAACGTAAACACGTAGTTCTCCTTTCTTTAAAGGGAGCGTTTGCGCATCATTTTTTAAGAGCGTAAGTGACTGCATCTGTGATTTTTCACCCAACTGCCGGAAAGCATCGTTGTTCAGTAAGGTAGCAACGGTGGTTTCGTCCACAAAAGGGTTATCGAAAAGCCCTAATTGGAACTTCTGACGAAGCAGCCTGCGTACGGATTCGTCTAAGCGAGATTCCGTTATCTTTCCCGTATTGACTAATTCCACGATTAATTCGGTGCGGTGTTCCCCGCCAAATTGATCACAGCCAGCTTCGATTATTTTTTGTACCCGTTCCAGTTCAGAAAGGTTTTCTACACCCCATGCACGTGCAGGCCAAACGTAATGAGGGCCTAGTTTAGCGTCTGTCACCAAACCCCAATCGGTGCATACAACGCCATCGTATTGATACTTTTTGCGTAGCAAATCAGTAATGATAGCTTTGTTGTAGGCCATACCTACATCTTCGCTGGTTTGCCCCATGGGCACACCGTAGTAAGGCATAATGGCGGCGGTACGGGCAGCAAAGGCCGCTTCAAAAGGTATCAAGTGGTAGCCGAAGTTATTGCCGGGATAGATCTGCCCTTCTTGGAATTCGAAATGAGGATCCAACCCATTTTTTTGTGGGCCACCACCAGGGAAGTGTTTAGTCATACAGGCTACCCCTTCGGATAGGTCTTTGCCTTGCAGACCTTCAATGTAAGGTTTTACGAGCCGAGCTGTTAAGGCAGCATCTTCACTGAAATTGCCGCTGATACGCGCCCAACGGGGTTCCGTAGCTAGATCAATTTGGGGGTGCAGCGCTTCTCTGATACCGACAGCAAGGTATTCTTGGCGTACAATTTCTGCAAATTCAAAAACAAAAGATTCGTCACCCATAGCGGCAAATCCAGGCATTTCGCAGAATTGGGTGAACCCGCTTGCGGCCATAGCTATCACATTCTCTCCCAGATGATGACGAGGGTCGGAAGCCAATGTTATGGGGATACCGAGGCGAGTTGTTTCGGCATAACTTTGGAGATTGTTGTACCATTTGGCTAATATAGCAGGGTCTTCTGGAATTTGCCAGATATTGAAGTGGGTCAATTTTAGGCTATCCATGCGTTCTTTGGCTGTCATCATGCGCCCTTGCTGGCCTTCGGCATCCTTGGCTTTTTCCAGTAACCCTTCAGGATGTACTGGCGCACCATTGATGAACATCATTCCTGCTTTTTCCTCAAGCGTTAATTGTGCCAATAAATCGTTAACCCTAGCTTCTAGGGGTTGACTTGCATCTTCATACACGTCCAATTGCCCGTTGTGGTTGAGGTCGCGGAAGGTACGACCTCCCTTTTCAACCAGAATGGCAGATTTTTTTATCACCAGCGGTGCAGGTGGTAATGTAGGTTGTTGGCAAGAAACTAACCATCCCATGAAAATGGTGAGTAATGTGATTAACTTATTCATTTTCAATTATTTTTTCATTGCGTAATAATGACGCAATAATACACAATAAATTGATATTGTCGTATCTTCGCCAAGGAAATTAATAATAGCTAGAATGTTACTACATAATTTGCTGCCAGGGCTATCGATAGATTGTGTGATATTTGGCTTTCACCAAAACGAGCTGAGAGTTTTGTTGCTAAAAATGAAACAATCCGAACGTTGGTCATTACCCGGTGGCTTTATTCGCTTGGATCGCGATGTAGATGAAGAAGCTGCGCATATTTTGCATACTCGTACAGGTTTGGACAATATTTTCTTAAAGCAATTTCACTTGTTTGGAAAGCAAAATCGTTCCAATACATCGCATATTGAACCACTCATTGAACAGAACGTTTTACCGGCTTCCTCTTTCCAGTGGTTTGACCAGCGTTTTGCCACGATTGGATATTACGCCCTGGTAGAATATGCCAGCGTTACCCAACCCATAGCAGATACCACATCGGACTGTATAGCGTGGTGTCCTCTACCTGACATCCCGTCATTGATACTGGATCATCACCAAATCATCGAGCATGCGCGGGTAGCACTGAAAGAAGAACTGAATTTTCGGCCAGTGGGCAGAAACTTATTACCCGATGAATTCACGATGCCAGAGTTACAATCCTTGTATGAAACCATTTTAGAAACATCATTGGACAGGCGCAACTTCCGTAGAAAGATACTTAGCTTAGGCATTTTGAAAGACACTGGAAAAAAACGGCTGGGAGCAGCGAATAAGGCACCTAGCCTCTATACTTTCGATGAAGTGAAATACGCTGAGGCCGTAGAAAAGGGCTTCAAATCTGGTTTCTTGTAATATTCATTTATTGTCTCCACTTTCTGATAACTCCTTCTTGCACAACGGAGGCAACCAACTGGCCGTTGCGGCTGAAGATATTGCCACGTGTAAAACCGCGTGAACCCGATGCACTTGGGCTATCTAGTGCATACAGCAACCATTCTTGCATGGTGAAAGGGCGGTGAAACCACAGGGCATGGTCTAAGCTGGCGTAGAATAGGTCGCTGATATCTGTATTGTGAACGTGGGGCAATGCTGCAGTAGTCAGCAGGTTGTAATCTGATGCATAAGCCAATATCTGGTGTTGCATCCGCAAATCGAGGTGATCCATGGCCTTGGCTTTCATCCAGATATGCCGATAGGGTTGCATGGCTGTTTTACTTTCCAATTGCCACTGTTCTACGGATCGAAATTCAATAGCATTGGGGTGTATGCTGTTGAGGCGAGCGTACCAATGAGGATGGGATTCTTGGTATTTTTTGATCTGGTCTTCATCGGGTAAAAGCACATCGGGTGGCAGCACGTTGGGCATAGTTATCTGGTGATCGAACCCTTCTTGGACTACTTGGAAGGAAGCCGCCAGGATAAATATAGGTTCATCCTGTTGGTAAGCCACTACCCGCCTCGTAGTAAAACTGCCGCCATCGCGGATGGTATCTACTTTATAGGTGATAGGAATATCGATGTTGCCAGCTAGTACAAAATACCCATGGAGGGAATGAGCGACCCTGTCTGTTGGTACGGTTTGATAAGCGGCATGCAAAGCTTGTCCGAGTACTTGACCACCAAAGACCCGTTTCCAAGGCGTTCGATAATTGGTGCCGGAAAAGGTGTGGTCGTCCGTTTGTTCAAGGGTTAGTAGGGCGATGAGTTCTTCGACGGTTTGCATGACAATTTATTAAGTAATTTGACGGAAATAATCGATCCCATTTTTTCTGAAGGTTTGTCTTTATGTACACGCTTTGTGTATAAAGACAAACCAAAAATGGGATCAGTTATTTTTATCCCGTCCCTAAGATGAATCAGAAATGGGATAGGTACTAATAAAAAACACCCCAGACACACGGGTATGCCTGGGGTGTCTGGGGTAAGAGGGAGTACCTCTTATGCTTCTTCCGGGAAAGGAATAGTCAACACCTGATCAGGGTGGATCATATCAGGATTCTTCAAAATGTCAGTGTTGGCATTGAAGATTTTCATATATGCTCCCGCATTGTCGTAGTATTGCTTAGCGATTTTGCCGAGTGTTTCTCCTTTAGAAACCGTATGCTTGGCATAATAGTCGGTTGTTTCTACGCGAATGTCTGCTGCCAAATCACTAGGCACTTCACCACCAATTTCTTTGATTTTATCCCAGAGGAGGTTTTTCTCATATTGGGTATGGGTAGTACCACCCATTTTGAGTTTGCCATCTTCCTCTTTCACATAACCATCTTTTACATTGAGCTTTTCACCCAAATCCAATACTGGACGATACTTGTCTTGTAGAGACATCTGTTCGGATTTTTTAGTTTAACAAAAACTGCCGGAAAACCGACACTATCTAGTGACGCAGGCAGGATGCCCAAGTCACCGCACAAGGTACAAAACAACCAATAAAAAAAGGGAGGTTGATGAAAAACATCGAACATTTTTTGTCGTTCGTTGTAAAGTTTACAGTTTCTTAAACTAACAAATTATGCAAAACAAAACAGGTTTACTCATTATCTTCTTTTTTGCTGCTATCGCAGTGTTGAGTGCCCAAAGTCCAGTAGGTACTTGGAAAACGATTGATGACAACACAGGTGAAGCAAAATCTTACGTTCAAATTTACGAACGCAATGGAAAGTTGTATGGCAAAGTGACAGACTTGCTACTCAAACCTGACGACACTGTTTGCAAAAACTGCGAGGGAGACAAACACAACAAGCCCGTAGTAGGCATGGTAATCGTGGAATCGCTGGCACCCTACAAGGATTATTGGAAAAACGGTACTATTCTGGATCCAGAAAGTGGCAGTACTTACGGCTGTAGTATTTGGTTTGAAAATGGTAATAAAGATGAGCTTTTCGTTCGCGGCAAGCACTGGACGGGCATCTATCGCACCCAAAAATGGTATCGGGTGAAGGGGGGAGGGTGATGTACCCTCTTCAAGGCACATTTTCTTAATTTAACGTGAATTTAGTAATTTGACGGAAATAACTGATCCCATTTTTCCTGAAGGCTTGGCTTTATACACACGCTTTGTGCAAGTATTCCTACGCTTAGTGTATAAAGCCAAACCAAAAATGGGATCACTTATTTTTTTCCCGTCCCTTATAGCAATCAACATCCAACCACTTCGCAGCAAGGATGGCAGTGGACGTAACGGCTTGCGGCATCTTTACTTGTTTGTACTGGCTTATCGTCCACAACTTGACCAATGGAAAGACGAGCCGATACTGGAACGGACAGCCTGACCCCCGCCATCCTGTATGCCGTTGCAAAAGAGGGAAACAAGCGGGGGGCTGCCCTAATAATAATCCATTTATCAGTTGCGGAATGTTTACTACCTAAAATTATACCGAACACCAAGATGACCACCCAACAATTGGTATTTCTCCGTGAAAGAAGCGTCCGTTGTCGTGAAGGAAGCAGAATGGTATTGGGCACGCACCCCTGCCAAAAGCTGTAAATGGGGGGAAAGCGTCAAGCCAGCCTGTAGCCCACCTGCAAAGGATAGCCCCCAGCCAGTAGCATACCAGTTGGTAGTAGCTAAATCGATGAATTGATGATCGGGTGAAAGTATGATGCCTGCCGCTTGCCTTTGCCAACGCAGTCGTGCGCCCACCTCCGCCAGCAAATGTAGGTTGCCAACTTCGAAGCCATAACCTACCCAACAAGGGATTTCCCATTGGGTAAACTGGTTGTAGTGCTGCTTGTCGGTAGTGGTGATGGTGCGCCTGCCGATGAGGCCGTATATCGTATCGACTTGGCTGGTAGCAACTTGTACCAACGCCTGTATGCCCTCCACTGAATCGACAGCAGTAGTTTGAAGCGTACTGCGGAAAACGGTATTGATACGCGTATAACCCAAGCCTGCACGAAACTGCCAGCCTGCGCGAGTGCGGTAGCCCGCTGTGAGGTCAACGGTCCAAGCATCGAGGGCTTCTTCTGTGGTTTTCCGGTGGCGAATCCACTCGACGAAAGAGGTATCCCTATCGGTAAGGGTACGTTTGGGCAAGCTATACATAGCGTCGGCCTGTACGAACCAAGGGTAGTGTCGTTTGCGCGTTGACGCACCCACGGGGGAGGTGACGGCATGCAATGAATTGGCCACCGAAGGCAAGCCGAATGTCAAGGTTGGAATGGGGAGTACGATGGTTGTACCGCCCGTTGATTTATGGGTGGTCGTTGGTGCGACAGGATCAAGTAGGTTGTCTGGCGATATGGAATATTGTATTTCTTTATCACTGGTAGCTATCGGGTTTCGCTGGATCTCTTGCACCTTATGCGCTAACGCCGCACCTGTTGCATGCACGGTTTTTGCGCTGGCTGCGGTGGTAGATACCGAGGCTTTTGTATCGGCTGATAGTGAAGTCTGCATCGAAGCAACGGGGGAAGCCGTGGTAACTTCTGGCTTTTGGGCAGCTTCATTTGTCTCCGTTGCAGGCACATTGCTCGATGGGGGTGCAGGATATTGTTCCGATGCGACAACTGCTGCCGGATGGATATTGGGGGCACTATCTTGACTCGTATAGCGATACCCACCGTAAGCCACAACTCCGGTTGCCAGCAAGCCTAGCAACACCCACCATACAATGCCCCTGCGCTTTTTGCGTGGAGGGCGGACGGCTTGCCACAATGCTTCCGCATCCACCTCCGAGGTGTAGTGGGAAAGCTGTTCGCGTATGCGTTTATCCAACTCGTGAGACATAACGTTCATTTTCTTGTTTGAGAATCATGGCTTGTAGTTTTTGCCTCGCCCTCGTCAACTGAGAGCGGGAAGTGCCTGGCGCAATATGGAGCAAATCGGCAATTTCATCATGGCTGTAGCCCTCGATTACATACAGGTTGAAGACCTCACGAAAGCCATCGGGGAGTTGTTGTATGCAAGCAATGAGTGCTTCTTCGCTCAGTTGATCCAAAATATTGGGTGCTACTAATGGATGCGAGATTTCCTCTAGGGTGTGCTGTTCGCGTTGTTGCCAAGCTTTTTCCAATCCTTGTAAGGCGGTATTGATAACGATGCGGCGCAACCAAGCCGTGAAAGCACCCGTGGGCTGGTAACGGTCAATGGCCGTGAAAATCTTGATAAATGCCTCTTGCAGCACATCGCGGGCGGCATGATCGTCCCGGCAGTAGCGCCGGGCTACCGTCATCAACAAGGGAGAGTAGCGAAGTACCAGTTCTTTCTGGCACTTCGCTTTTCCTTGCTGACACCCGCGAATGATATCGCTTTCGGTCATAGTTTTGATATTATTCAGGAATCCTTACTCGGAATGTACCGCTGACAGGGGCATTCGTGAGGGGTTCTTCGTTACTTCCACCATTCCATTGCCAGCCATCTGCTGTACCTGAATAGCTGCCTACCAAGAAACCTCCTGGGCCACCGTTTGAGGTGATGTCGATGGTAATGCCATCGCAGGGGCGTTCGCAAAAAAGACCAAGACCCCCTTGGTTAGCATTGCTCTCGTTGTAGGAATACGATACATTTTCGCCCATGTAGGATCCTACTGCTATATCACTCATGATTAGGTTAATACTACTGAATATTCCTGATCCTGCTTGCAACTGACCACTTAATGAATATACTTCCGTAGGCTCGCCACCCAATGAGTCTAAATATGAACCCAAAGATACGATAAAAAAGTACTGGTCACTTCCATTCGCATCGCTGTCGATATATTCTTCCAATGGATTATCACAAGCTGGGAGCGTACCCATATCCGTAGCACCATTCACTTGTACCTGCACCTCCTGGGAAGCTTGTGCGTTGGTAATATCATAGCCGATCACGGTAGCTTCTGCGGCCGTACAGTTGGGTAAGCTGGCATTGAAGTAACCATCCGCATCTGTTTGAACAACTGAGGTGTAGTAGTTATTGGTTTGGATATGTACATAGCCTCCGTCCACGCCATTGCCGTCACAATCGGTGAGTTGCCCGTGTAGCGAATGTTGAGTTGATTGGTCTAATATAAAACAGGTAGGCAGCACCGTATCTTCTGTTAAAGGGCCTATTTCAAAGTTGACTGCGTTTCCACAAGCATCCGTAAATTCTAAATTGAAGACACTATTTATAGGTAAAAGACCGCCGAATCCACCCACGGCATCGGTGCTACCAAAACCGAATATCTGCTCAGTGGCTGCATCTCTCACACGGAAAGAACGATAGCTGACCGGCGTACCATCTGCATAGCTAACGCAGCCGTTTATCTGCACCAAAGGAGAACCCGTAGGAAAATCTACATTCCAGTAGGTGAAATGGCTCACTTGACCTGTATAAACGCCGTCTTGTAGGGTGGCTTTTCCTTCTTCTATCCAGATGCCGTCTGTTTCATCGAAATACCAGAGCGGAATTTCATTGGATGCGTGGCTTTGCAATGCGGCTGGAATAGGAAAAGAGAGGGTGGCTTTACGTCCGCCAGCGAGTTGTAGTGGGTTGCCGTTGGCATCTTCCAGCTCTACTGCCAACATACCCATAGAGGTCATCAAGACTTCTTCGCCATCAGTATTCACACCATACAAGGCACCGGGCATGATGTTGCCCAAATTTTCAGCCACCGGGTTGAGCCATTGGGCAAAAACTCGTACCTCTCCATTGTAGAGGCTACCCGAAGCATTGGCAAAGGCATCCGCAGGAAACTGAACAGTAGCACCAGCTACGTCAATAGTGCCGCCTGTGCCAGAGGTGATATTCCCTGCCAAGGTACGGGGTAATAGTTCGATTGTGCTACTGTTTCGAGTGTTTAGGCTGGGGTAAAATCGGTCGGAACAGAAATAACCATTTTGGTAGCCGTCACATAGGTGCCACGCGCATTCATGCGCACATTTGCAGAACTGGTAAACGCCGCGTTCATCGGTAGTCGTTGCTTCGCTGCCTAAACGGATAAAGCACCATGGATGGCTTCGCCAGAGTATATTACCTGACCAGTCAAGTCTGCGTTGACATAAACCGTTGGCAGGTCGTAATCGGTTTGAGTAGTGGTAATGTCGGTGTCTTTGCGGCAACTAAAGACCATGAGTGGTAGTGCAGCAGTAATAAATACCAATTTTCATCATCGAAATGTTTATGGTTGATTCGGAAAAAAGCATTCTTTGAAAACGTTTTCATTCCTATAATCGACAACGGAGGCATTTCGCTGCATGGGGGGGTATTAAATGTGTTAAATGTGTTAAATGTGTTAAATGTGTTAAATGTGTTAAATGTGTTAAATGTGTTAAATGTGTATATGTGGGAAATGTGGGATCCTTATAGCTATCGGGAGTGTATATGTGCTAAAAGTGCTAAATGTGGGAAATGTGGGAAATGTGGGATACTGATAGCTAGCGGGAGTTTGTGTGAGTGAATTTCAGGGTTACTTGCCTTTTGATGCGCGAATCACATAGTCTTGTTTTTGGCCTCCATCGGGAATTGCGTTGGGGTGTTCCTGTCTGATGAGGCGGTAGGCATCTTGAAAGTCTTTGCGGCGCAACATCTCCATTTGCTCATAAAAAGAAAGGATGTAATCCTTCACCTCTGCTCGTTGCCGAGCAGGTAGGGGCTTGAACTGCTGTATCAGTCGCAGGATGCGGTCTTGTTTATTGAAAAACAAATTCACCACTTGTTTCATATCCTCATCGGGTGTAAACGTGCCGAGGTAGATGCGTTGGCGCACCACAAACTGACCTAGATGGGAAGCTGGTATGGCATAAGGAGCTTCCACCAAACCAGAAAAATCAAAATCGTAGCCTACGGGAATAAGAAGATTATTGCGTTGGGAGCGCACCAACTTCACATTCCTCAAAACAGGCAAACTATAGTCTGAGTTCCCTATCATGTATTGGAACATGGCGTGGAGGTTGACAGACGAATGGTGCAACATGCCATTCAGCGCATAGAAGCAATCATCGCACTCTTTACCGCCTATTCGGGATGCCATTTCATCGGTATCTTCGATGATAATGCCATACCTCGTGAAGCCACTGATGCGGTGGCTACTATCTAGATACTGAATGCGTACCAATTGCACTCTGTATGATTGAGGGGTGAGTTCTTGATAGAGTTTGTAAGCAAGATACTCCCGCAATACTTTTTCATTGCCTACTGGCAGGTCTTCCGAACAATGGGTGACTAGTTTGTACTTGTCGTAATCGGCAAGCCCCATACGAGTGAGTTCCTTGGCGGAAAAATTGAGCATAATTGGCGGAAAATCACAAGCAGTGCGGCGGAATTTTCCACGTTGTTTTACCTTCAGATTGATTGTAAATGCTTCGCCATTGGGTGCAGTAAAGGAAAATACTGCTGGCTGGTATTCGGCATCGCCTTCTATGGCAGATAATAGCTGAGATAAATCGGTTTTCAGCGTAGCGTCTAAGATTTCCGCACCTTGCATTTTGTCGAAAATAGAAGACGACTGCCCCCAAAGGCTAGCGGAGGCCGTTAAAAGGAATAGGATAAGTAGATTTCTCAATGTTCACGGTTTTGTTCACAAAATACCCCGTAACTATTGAAAAATACAGGCTGCAACCAACCGTTTGCTCGGCTACTTTTGCTGTGGCCTGCATTATTTTCAATTGATTTTTTGGGGTGGGTTCTTAAAAAAAGAATCCCTATTTCATTTCA